>VGYY01000185.1 GCA_016872815.1 Planctomycetota bacterium | reverse complement strand
CCTCGAGCGGCGACGCGCAGCCCGCCGGCAGCGCGAGCGCGCCGACGGCCAGCACCGCCGCGGTGAGGCGTCTCCGTCGCCGGTCGTCGCGTGCGCCGTTCACCGCGGCCGGCGCGGAACGCGGACGCCGATGCGTTCGCGCACCGTCTCCATCGTGGCGCGCGCGATCTCGGCCGCCTTGCGCCGCCCCACCTCGAGCAGGTCGCGCAGATCATCGGGCCGCGCACGCAGCGCCGCCTGCCGTTCGCGGATCGGGCCGAGATGTTCGAGCATGCGGTCGGCGAGCTCCTTCTTGCAGTCGACGCAGCCGAGCGCCGCGCTGCGGCAGTCGCGCTCGATCGCCCCAAGGCGCGCCGGATCGTGCGGCGCGGTGAAGAAGCCGTGCAGCGTGAAGACGTTGCAGACCTCGGGATGGCCGGGGTCGTTGCGCCGCAGTCGCGCGGGGTCGGTCACCGCCACCTTGAGCTTCGCCCGGATCTGCTCGGGCGGCTCCGACAGCGCCACCGTGTTGCCCTTCGACTTCGACATCTTGGCGGAGCCGTCGAGCCCCTTGAGGCGCGGCACCTTCGACAGCAGCGGTTGCGGCTCGGGGAAGGTCTCGCCGAAGCGGCGGTTGAATCGGCGCGCGCATTCGCGGACCAGTTCGAGGTGCTGCACCTGGTCGTCCCCCACCGGCACCAGGTCGGCATGGTAGAGGAGGATGTCGGCCGCCTGCAGGACGGGGTAGGTGAAGAGGCCGACGTTGATGTTGTCGCGATTCTGCTCGGCCTTGTCCTTGAACTGCGTCATGCGCTGGAGGTCGCCCATCGCGGCCAGGCAGGAGAAGATCCAGCCAAGCTCGGTGTGCTCGGGGACGTCGGACTGCCGGAACAGCGTGACCCGCGCCGGATCGAGGCCGCAGGCGACGAGGCTCGCCATGAGGTCGAGCGTGTGGCGATCGAGCGCGCCCGTGTCCATCTCGATCGTCAGCGCGTGGTAGTCGACGATCGAATAGAGCGCGTCGTGCGGCGCCGCCGCATCCTGCTGTTCGACCCACTGCCGGATCGCGCCGAGGTAGTTCCCCAGGTGCGGCTCGCCGGTCGGCTGGATGCCGCTGAAGATCCGGTGCTTCGCCATCGATTCGGCCATCCGTTTGCGCCTCGAAGTGGGTGAGCATAACTTCGCGCGCACGGCGGTTCGCAGGCGGAGGGGAGATGAGCGTCCGGACTCGCACGCGCCCATGGTCGCTTGCGCGAGGCTGGCGGTGGCGGCGCGTCGCGCCGTCGGCGTTGGCGTTGCTGCACGCATGCGCGGGGTCCGACGTCGACGCCAATCCGTTCCATGTCGGCCGTGTCCACGAGACCGGACGTGGCGAGGCGGCTCGCGTGACCGCGTTCGGCCCGTTCTGGGACGACGAACGCGCACCCGACCACCGCGAGACGGCGCTCCATCCGCTGTGGCGGCGCGTCGAATCGCCCGGCGAGGTCCGCACCCAGGTCCTGGCGCCGCTCTTCGCCAACCGGACCACGGCGGAAGAAAGTTCCTCGCGCTTCCTCGCCCTGGCCTTCTCGCGCACGCACACGACCCTCGGCGCGAGTTCGCCGGACGACTACGACTTCATGCTCTTCCCGCTGCTCTGGTTCGGGACGGGAACGGATCGGCGCGAACGGTACTTCGCGCTCTTCCCGCTGGGCGGCGTCATCCAGAGATTCGCCGGCTTCGCCGAGGTCGGCTTCGCGCTCTTCCCGCTGTACTACTGGGCGCGCAAGGAGATCACCGAGCCGGAGACGTTCCACAACGTCACGCCGCTGATCGGCTGGGTCGACGGCGGGCCGCGTGACGGCTCGTGGCGGCTGCTGCCGCTCGCCGGCCGCTGGCGCTACGAGGGCAAGTACGACAAGTGGTCGTTCCTCTGGCCGCTGTTCCATTGGCAGCGCAACCGCCTCGACACCGACGACCCGTCGACCAACGTCGCGCTGTGGCCGCTGTTCGGGCTCGAACGCAGCCGGCAGATGAACTTCCTCACGCTGCTCTGGCCGTTCTTCCGCTGGCGCACGGAACAGTCCGAGGTGGTCCTCGAGGACGGCGCGCGCCGGATGGAGACGTGGCACCACACCGACATCCTCTGGCCCCTCTGGCGCAGCCAGCACCTGCGCGAGTACGACTACGTCCGCCTCTTCCCGTTCTTCTCGCGCTACCGGAGCGACGAGCTCGACAGCGACGCGTGGGCGATCCCGCTGCTCTGGCGGCGCGAGACGCGCGAGCGCGACTGGACCAAGCGCACCTTCGATTTCGTGCCCTTGGTCCACTGGGAGCGCAAGCAATGGAAGTCGGCGCCGGGCGCCCCCGCCGACGCGCCGCGGCGCGCCGACGACGGCGCGTTCAAGCTCTGGCCGCTCTTCTCGGTCCGCGACGAGGCGGGGAGCACCGAATGGACGGTGCCGGCGCTCCTGCCGCTCGACATCGAGCGCTACACCGGCGATTTCAACGCGAACTGGGGTCCGCTGGTCGAGCTCTGGCACACGCGGCGTGAGCCTGACGGCAGGCTGCGCGGTCACGCGCTCCTGCGACTGGTCGACTGGGAGTTCGCACCGGAGCGGACGCGCTTCTCGCTGCCGCTGCTCTATTCGCTCGACCGGACGCCGCGGCGCACGTCGCACTCGCTCCTGCTCGGGCTGATCCGCTTCGGCGGCGGAGAGGGCGGCGCCGAGCTCAAGCTCCTCGGCATGCCGCTGCTGACGCCGGAGGCGCCGCGGTGATCCGCTTCTTCCAGTTCCTCGGCCGCACGCTCGAGGACTCGGTGCAGGGCGCCGGAAAGACCCTGGCGCTGCTCGGCAGCACCACGCTGCAGATGCGCCACGCGTGGAAGCGCCGGCGCTTCATCCTCGACCAACTCTACACCTGCGGGATCCGGCCCTTGCCGGTCGTGCTGGTCGTCGCGCTGTTCACCGGGATGATCCTCGCGTTGCAGACCGGCATCGAGCTCGACCGCTTCGGCGCCAAGGACCGCATCGCCGCGATCATCGGACTCGGGCTCTGCCGGGAGATGGGGCCGTTCATGACGGCGCTGATCCTGACCGCGAGCGTCGGGTCGGGCATCGCCGCCGAGCTCGGGACGATGAAGGTGTCGGAGGAGATCGACGCGCTCGAGACCATGTCGATCCGCCCCGAGTCGTTCCTGGTGATGCCGCGCCTCGTTGCCATGGCGATCGCGACGCCGTTGCTCACGTTCGTCACCGACCTCGTCGGGATCCTCGGCGGTTGCCTGGTCAGCGCGACGCGGCTCAGGATCGCTCCCGAGCAGTACCTGAAGAACGTGGTGAACTCGCTGGCCGAGGTGCTGACCTGGGGCGGCCTGCCGAAGGACCTCTACTGCGGTCTGGCCAAGGCGTTCGTCTTCGGCGTCATCATCGCCGTGGTCGGCAGCGCCGCCGGGCTGAGCGCCAGCGGCGGCGCCATCGGCGTCGGCCGCGCGACCCGCAGCAGCGTGATCCAGAGCTTCGTCCTCATCATCGTGGTCGGGTACTACCTGACCTCGTTCTTCTACACGTGAGCCGCGACGTGAGCCGCGACGTGGATGCCGACGGAGGAAGCGCAGACGCGACGGCGACGGACCGGCGCGGCGGTGCCGCTGCCGCCGGGCCGGACGAGCCGATGATCCGGCTGATCGGCGTGCACAAGGGGTTCGGCACCAAGCAGGTGCTGCGCGGGCTCGACCTCGAAGTGCGCCGCGGCGAGACGTTCGTGATCCTCGGCCCCTCGGGCACCGGCAAGTCCTGCATGCTCAAGCTGCTGGTCGGCCTGCTCCGCGCCGAACAGGGCGAGATCTGGGTCGGCCGCCAGCGCGTCGACGACGCCCGCCCGCGCGAACTCTGGGAGATCCGCGGCCGCATCGGCTACCTGTTCCAGTCGAGCGCGCTGATCAACTGGCTCTCGGTCGCCGAGAACGTGGCGCTGCCGCTGACCGAGCACACCCGGCTCGCCCCCCACGAGATCGACCGCCGGGTCGACGAGTACCTCGGCAAGGTCCACATGCTGCAGTCGAAGTACCAGATGCCGGGCGAGCTGTCCGGCGGGCAGAAACGCCGCGTCGCGCTGGCGCGGGTGCTGGCCGGGACGCCGTCCATCATCCTCTACGACGAGCCCACCGCCGGACTCGATCCGATCATGACGCAGAACATCGCGGCGCTGATCCGCAGCGTGCAGCGCGAGTTCGGCGTCACCTCGATCCTGGTCACCCACGACCTGCCGTGCGCCTGGGAGGCGGGCGACCGGGTGGCCTTCGTCGACGGCGGCCGCGTGGTCCATTCCGATCTGACCGAACGCTTCCGGCACACCGACCATCCGACGGTGCGCCACTTCCTCGACGGCGGCCGCGCCGCTTCGCATGGGGTAACGCGATGAACGCGATGCGCCACACGCTTCTCGGCCTGTTCTTCTTCGTGACGATGGGCCTGCTCGGCTACTTCACGATCTACCTCGGCGACGTGATGTCGCCGGAGCAGCGCACCACCCTGGTGGCGTGGTTCGACACCGTCGACGGACTCGGCGTCGGCGACCCGGTGATGATCCGCGGCGTGCAGAGCGGCCGCGTCACCAAGGTCGCGATCGTTCGGGACGCGACCCCCTTCCCGGAGCGGCCGCTGCGGGTCGAGTTCATCGTCAACCAGCGCCTCGAACTGCGCGGCGGCTACACCATCGCCATCGGCAGCCCGTCGCTGCTCGGCGGCAAGGAGATCGACGTCCTCGAGGGCGACCGGGAGCCGCTCGCGGCAACCGAGTATTCGCGGCTGGTCGGGCTCGCCGACGCGAACCTGGTGCGCAACCTCGCCGGCCTCCTCGACGAGAACCGCGCCGACATCCACCGCATCGTCCACAGCGTCGCCAACCTGACCGGGGACCTCGATGCCGGCAAGCGGTCGCTGGCCGAGATCGCGCTGTCGCCGGCGAGCCACGCCGAACTCGCCAGCGGCCTCGCCGGGCTGCGCGAACTGGTGGCGAAGCTCGGCTCCGGCGACGGCAGCTTCGCCAGGCTGGTGAATTCGGCGGCTCTGCACGACAGCGCCCACCGCTTCTTCGACGAGGGCGGCAACGTGCTGGCCGCAGCGCGGTCCGGGGAGGGCCCGCTCCAAGCGCTCCTGCACGACGGCGAACTGACCCGCCAGCTCAAGTCCGGCGTCGCCGGCATCGCCGCCGCCGGCGACCGCCTCGGCCGGGGCGAAGGGCTGCTCGGCAAGCTCACCACCGACGCGTCCGACCCGCTGTTCGCCGACCTGAACCAGCTCGCCGCCGACGGTCGCGCCGTGGTGGCCGACGTCCGCGCCGGGAAGGGTGCGGTCGGGCGGCTCTTCTCCGATCCGGAGATCGAACGGCAGGTGACCGACGTGATCGGCCGCTTCGCCGGGATCACGACCGACGTCGGCGCGTTGGTCGATGCGGCGCGCCGCGGTCGCGGCGTGCTCGGCCTGCTGGTGGCCGACGATCAGGCGCGGCGCAACATCGAGCGGATCATCGACTCGATCGGCCGCGCCGTCGAGGACGCCCGCGAGGCCGCGCCGGTGTCGAGCGTGGCGTCCTTCCTGTTCGGGCAGCTCTGAGCCGGACCGCGCTCACCCGCTCCCGCGCGGCGGGGCGGACGGCGCGACCGGCGCCGACAGCGGCACCAGCAGCATCGCCGCCGCGAGCGCGACAATGACGCCCGCCACCAGCGCGGCCGCCCCCTCGCGCGGCGGCACGAACAGGCGCGGCGCGGCGAGGATCGAGCAGCCGGCCTGGACGAGTGCGAGCAGCGCGACGGCGGCCGGTTCCGACCAGCCGCGCGCCATCAGTCGATGGGTCACGTGGCGGCGATCGCCGATCCACGGAAAGACGCCGGCCCGCAGGCGCAGCGCGGCGACCGACAGCAGGTCGGCCAGCGGCACCGCCGCGAGCAGCAGCCACTCGATCCGGCGCGTGCCGATCAGTGCCATGGCGAAGCAGCCGCCGAGCAGCAGGCTGCCGCCGTCGCCGAGGAAGACCCGACCGCGCGGGAAGTTGAGGGCGAGGAAGCCGGCGACGCTCCCGGCCACCAGCGTCGCCAGCAGCGCCGGCCCGACCGCGTCGGCGCGCACGGCGGCGACCGCGACCGCGGACGCCCCGACCATCGCGACCAGCCCGCACAGGCCGTGGGCGTGGTCGATCGTGTTGGTCGCGTGGAGCGCGAGGAACGCCAGCGCGGCGAGCAGCAGCGTCGCCGGCGCCACCACGCCCGCGATCCCGCCCGCGCTGGTGTGCATCGCCGGCAGGAACGCGATCGCCGTGGCGATCGCCTTCGCGCCGGCGGTGAGGCCGTGCAGGCGCGCGTCGTCGACGACGCCGACCGCGAAGCAGAGCAGCGGGACGGCCAGCGCCAGCACGTCAGCGGAGAGGAGCGCGATGCCGCCGATCCGGGTCGCCAGCACGCCCCCGACCAAGAGCCCGGCGAGCAACGCCCCCCCCACCAGCGGCACCGCGCCGCGCTGCAGCTTGCGCTCGCCCGGCGGGTCGTAGAGACCGAGGCTGCGCGCTCCGCGCATCAGCACGAGCGAAGCGGCGAAGGTGATGGCGCCGGCAGCGCCGCCCGCCAGCAGCACGACCGCGGTCGACGTCATGCGGCGCGCGGCGGGAGCGACTGCGCCCGCTCGTAGAGAGCGACGAGCCGGCGTGCATGCTCGGCGGGGGCGAGTCCGCGCAGGGGCGGCGGCGCATGGGCCGGCAACGGCCGCGCGAGCAGCGACTCGATCGCGTCGACCGCGGCGCGCAGCGAACGCGGCGGCACCAGTCGGCCGTCGATGCCGTCCCGCACCAGGTCGGGGACGCCGCCGACGGCGCTCGCCACCACCGGGACGCCGAGCGCGGTCGCCTCGAGCAGGGAGAGCGGCAGCCCCTCCTGGTCGGACAGCAGCAACTCGAGGTCGAGCGCAAGATGCCAGCCACGCACGTCGCCCTGCCAGCCGACGAAGCGGACCGTCTCCGATAGGCGCCGACGGGCGACCTCGGCGAGGAAGCGCTCGCGCAGGTCACCGTCGCCGATCCAGACGAAGCGTGCGTCCGGCCGGCGCAGCCGCACCGCGGCGGCGACGTCGAGGAAGAAGTCCGGCGCCTTCACCCGGGTCAGACGGGCCAGCGTCCCGATCCACGTCCCCACCGCCGGCAGCAGCCGCGCGCGCGCGGCTGCCCGCTCGGCCGGCGTCGGCGGTTCCGCCAGTTCCGGGAGGAGGACGCCCGGCACCACCTCGACGCGCTCGCGCGGGGCGACGTGCCAGACGTCGCAGAGTTCGGCGCGAACCCGCTCGCTCACCGCGATCGAGAGGTCGGTCCGCCGCGCGAGGTGCCGCTCCAGCAGCGCCAGGAGGCGGCCGAACGGTCGCGGGAACGCCCCGCGGAACAGGTGGCCGTGGAACGTGTGGACCCGTCGGATCGACGGCGGCAACGGCAGCACGCGCGCCAGCCAGCCGGCCTTGAAGGTGTGGCTGTGGATCACGTCCGGCGCGAAATCGGCGATCCCGCGCGCGAGCGCCGCGCCGGCGGTGCGATCCGACCACGGCGCGAGCGAGCGCTTCAGGCCGGGCACGCGCACGACGTCGATGCCGGCGGCCAGGAACGACTCGCTCAGGTCGTCCTCGCCCGGTTCCGCGCTGCCGGTGAACAGCCGCGTGGTCAACCCCGCCGCCTTGAGCGCCGGCTCCACCGCCAGCAGCGTGCGCGCCGGCCCGCCACGGTTGAGGCGCGTGATGACGCGGGCGACTCGCACGCTCAAAGGCTCCTATCGTCGGCCGCGCGAGCGGCTCGCAGCGGGGCGAGGCGGGCGGCGCGGTCCGGTATGCTATGCCGCCTCACGCGGCCGGTGACTCGCACGAGGGACGCATCGACCGCCGACAACTTCCCCGGACCTCGACCGCCCCCCCACTCGTCGTGACCCACGCCATGCTGCACGCACCCGCCCTGCACCTCGCCGCGCCCCTGCTCCCCGCTCCCGGAGGCGGCGCCCATCACGCCGGCGATCCGACCACCGAGCTGATCGCGGTCGGACTGCTGCTGCTCTTCTACTGGGGACTGTTCCGGGTCACCGCGAAGAAGGCGGCGCCGCCGAGCTGATCCGCGCGTCCGCGCCGCTCGCGCGAGCGGCCACCAGCTCCGCGATCCGCGCGAGCAGCGGCTCCGCGCCGTCGACCTCGACGCCCTGCTCGAGCACGAGGCAGTCGGCGCCGCCGCCGGGAAGCGCCGCCACCTTCACCGCGTCCTTCGTGGTGATCACCAGCGGCGCGCCGACCTGCGCCGCCAGGGCGATGGCGGCCGCGCGATCGGCGACGGTGAAGCGGTGGTGGTCGTCATGGAGCTGTCGCGCGACGACGCGGGCACCGTGCAGGGCGAGCGTCCGCTCCACCGCCGCCGGCGCGCCGACCGCGGTCCAGAGCACGACCGCACGCCCGGCGAGTGCCGTCGCCGGCAGGCGCGCGTCACCGTGCCGCACCGCCGCGATCGGGAA
>VGYY01000184.1 GCA_016872815.1 Planctomycetota bacterium | reverse complement strand
CGCGCCGGCGCGCCACCGCCTCGAGGTCGTGCTGGCGCGCCGCCGCCACCGATCGGCGGAGTTCGAGGAGCTCCTGCTGCTGCCGGAGCCGCTGTCGTTGGCGCCCGATCCGGGCGACGCGCGCGTGGTCCGCGACGGCGACGGCACGGTGGTGCTGGTGGCCAGCGCGCCGGGCGTCTTCGGCGGCACGCCGCGCGAGCGGACGCTCGCGTACGAGTTCGAGCTGGCAGCCGGCGCCGCGCGATCGATCGAGTTCGTGCTGCCGAGCGTGGACGCGCCGACCGGCGATGCCGCCGCGCTGCTCGCCACCGGATTCGCGCCGGCGCGCGCGCGGTTCGTCGACCACTGGCGCGAGTTCTTCGCCGCCGTCCCGTTCGAGCTGCCCGATCCCGGGTGGAGCGAGCTGCGTCGCGCGCTGCTGGCGCACGCGGCGATCGCGCTGCTGGACGGCACGCGGCTCAAGTACGGCGCCGGCGTCTACGAGGACTACTACGGACTCGAGGAGGGCTGGCCGACGCTGGCGCTGGCGCAGTTCGGGCACGCCGCGGCGGCGCAGCGCGCGGCGCTCGAGATGATGAGCGCCGCGCGGCTCGATCCGCGCAACTACCACCATCAGTACCGGAACGGCCTGGCGCCGGTGGCGGCGGCCGCGGTGGCGCGGCTGGCGCCGGATGCCGCATTCCTCGCGGAGCTCCGGCCGCGCGCCGCGGCGGTGGCCGAGTGGATCATGGGCAACCGGCAGGCGGAGACGGCGCCCGAGTGGCGCGGGCTGCTGCGCAAGCACGCCTACGGCGGCGACATCGGCCAGCCGGCGCGCAGTCTCTATTCCAATGCGACCTGCTGGCAGGGGCTGAACGCCTGCGCCGAGCTGCTCGAGCGCGCCGCCGCGCTGGACGCGACCGCAGCGGCGGCGCGCATCCGGGCCGACGCCGTCGACTTCCGCGCGACTCTGCTCCACGGGCTCGACCAGTGGACCGATCGCACCGTGACACCGCCGTTCGTGCCGATCGCCGTCGACCTCGGCGTCGAGGGAGAGGCGGGGTGGGAGCGCGTCGAGCGGCCCTACGTCCATCTCGGCGACAGCGGACGCGGCAGCTACTGGGCGCTGTTCGCGCCGCTCCTGCTCGAGACCGGCGTGCTGCCGGTCGATTCGCCGCTCGAGGCCGCGGTGCGCGCGACGCTCGAGCAGCGCGGCGGGACGCTGCTCGGGCTGCCGCGCTTCCATGCCGCGACCGACGCGGTCTACGGCCTCGGCTCGATCCTCGCGCCCGGTCGCGCCGGCGACGCCGACGAGTTCGCGCGGCGTGCCGCGGCCTACTTCGCCCACGCGCTCGATCGCGACGTCTTCACCGGCGGCGAAGTGGCGGGGGTCGAACCGCTGCGCCTCTCGTCGCAGGCGGCCGGCGCGCGGCGCGCGGCGGCGCGCTGGCAGTTCGACCTCTACTCGGGCGAATGGGGACTGGCGCGGTTCGGGCGGGCGACCGGCTCCGAACCGCTGTCGTCAGCGGCCGGGATCGGGCTCATGCTGTTGCGGCGGATGGTGGTGGAGGAGTACGACGCCGCGGGCGAGGAGTGGGGCGCGCCGGCGCGGCTCGAGTTGTTGCGGCTCGCACCGGCGCGCTGGTGGCGGCCGGGCGCAAGGCTCGCCACCGAGCGGCTGCCGACTGCGTTCGGGCCGGTCGCGATCGAGGTCACGACGGCCGCCGACCGGTTCCGCGCGAGGATCGCGCTGCCAACGGGCGATCCGCGCTTCCCGCGTCCGGCGCAGGTGCGCCTCTGGCTGCGCGATCCGGAACGCCGGGCGTTGCGGGACGTACGGCTCGACGGCACGCCATGGCCGGCGTTCGGCGCGACGTCGATCGACCTGCCGGCGGACCGGACCGAATGGCGGCTCGAGGCCGATCTCGAATGAGCGCAAGTGCCGCCCCGACGCTGACGACCGCGCGGCTCGTCCTCGCGCCGATGACACTCGCCGCTGCGCTCTTCATCGTCCGGCTGCTGAACGACCCCGGGTTCCTGCGCTTCATCGGCGACCGCAAGGTGCGCGACGAGCAGCAGGCGCGTGCCTACCTCGAGAAGGGTCCGATTGACCAGCACATGAACGACGTCGGCCATGCGCTGCTGGCCGACGCGCTGATGGAGTGGTTCGTTGCCAGGCCGCTCGTACCACGTCCGCGCTGAGCCGCGCCGAAGCGCGCCGCCGGTCGCCGCCCGTTTCCCGGAGCCGTTGCGCCCCCGGCGTCCGTCGCTCGAATCGCCCGCCATGGAAGCGCCGCCCGCGTGTGGTGCACGCGAACGAACCTGACGGAATCGGTCGTTCGATAGCCCCTCAGCGGGTCGGCTGCTGATTCGCGCGGTTGGAAACCCGCCGACGTGTCGACAACGCGGCAATCGCCGCGGGCGAGCCGCGGCGTGGAGCTGAGCGGCGCTGGCGGCTGGTTCGCTACGCCGTGAGGCGGTGATAGTAGGACAAGTGCCCGCCGAGCCGCGAGTCGCGCACGACTCGACCGCCCGCGGAGTCTGCGTCGGCATTCGGCTCGATGAGCACGTTGCCGATGCCCTGGTGCGGTCGCTCGGCGTTGTAGTGAGCGGCGTATTTGGCCAACGCGTGCCGTAACGAGCCGGAACCAACGAAGATCATGCGGTCGAGGCATTCGCTCTTGATCGAGCGAACGAATCGCTCGGCGCAGGCGTTGCAGATCGGCGCGCGCGGCGGGCAGAGCAGGACCTTGACGCCCGCCTCACCGAGCAGTCGGCGGAATCGCTCGCTGAACTTCTGGTCGCGGTCGAGGATCAGGAATCGCTTCAGCGTCAGGAAGCCGTCGACGCAGTCGGTCCGATTGCGCGCGACCTGGAGCATGAAGTCCTCGCCGGGATGCGGCGTGGTGCCGACGATCGTGACGGCACGGGTGGCGAGGTCGATCACGAAGAGCGTGTGGAAGGTGACCAGTCTGCGGGCGGTCCACACCTCGGTCGTGAAGAAGTCGGACGCGGCGATCGCGTGCCCGTGCGTGCGCAGGAACCGCCGCCACGAGGCCTCGTGTCTTCGCTCTGGCGCCGGGTCGATCCCGTGCTTCTTCAGGACGTTGCGGACCGTGGTCGGTGCGACGCGGTGACCGAGGCGCGCGAGCGCGCCGACGATCCGGTCGTAGCCCCAGGTGACATTCTCGCGGGCCATGCGGACGGCGAGCCGAGCGCGATCGGCGTCCGACAGGCGGAGCCTTCGGCGGCCGTAAAGCTGCACCCTCCGGGTTCGCACCGCAGGAGCCAGGCGGGCACCCCGCTTGGCAACCTCCACCTCTCGCTGCTGCGGCGCATGGGCGTTGCGGCCGAGTCGTTCGGCGACAGCGACGCGAGCCTGCTCGACGCGTAGGGCGGGTGTAGGCCGTGCGTCAGGGCGGCGAGAGCGGCTGCGGTCCGGCGATCCCGCGCACCTGCAGATCTTCCGCGCCGACCAGCAGATCGTGCAGCACCGCCAGCGCGATGAAGCGCGCCGATGTCGCGTAGTCGGCCGGCAGCGTGAACTGCGCGCGACCGTCGGCGTCGAACTGCCCCTCGCACCGCTCGTCGCCGGCGCTCCGCATGAACAGGGCGTCGGCGGCCATCGCCAGCTCGATCGAACCGAACTGCTGCGGGGGCGCAGTGCTCGTCGACAGGACGATTTTCCAGTGCGCCGCCGGCGGCCCCGTCAGCTCGAAGCGCAGCGGCGACGCGGTCGATCCGGCGGCGGTCGCGCCGGCGATCGTCACCGGATAGAGCTGCTCGGGCAGCGCCGCGAGCGCGTAGCCGTTCGCCGGCGCGGCGCGCAGCGCAGCGGCGAACTCGGGCTGCGCCGTCCACGTCCCGCGCTCCACCAGCGCCTGCGCCACCAGCAGCGCCATCCGCCAGTAGCCGCGATCGGTCGGGTGGCGATCGCCAGGAATCAGCAGTTCCTCGTAGCGGTGGTGCTCGAGTTCCTTCGCGAACGCGGCGCGCAGGTCGACGAACGGCACCCTGCGCTCCGCGGCGACGTCGGCGGCGGCGCGCGATGGCGGCTCGTAGTGGCGCTCGGGCGACGGGTAGGAGCAGAGCACCGGCACGGCGCCGGCTGCCTCCACCTGCGCGACGACGCCGCGCAGCCGCTCGACGACAGCCGCATGGTGGGCGTCGTCGACCAGCCGCGTTTCGCCCCTCTCGATGGCGATCGCGGCCGCACCGTCCTCGCCGGCGACCTCGATGCGATCCACCCCGAAGTGGCGGAAGCGGGTGCGCCCGTCGAGCGGCGCGGCGCCCTCGCCCTCTGCGCTGGCGTTGGCCAGCGCGAGGCGCGCGAACTTGGCCAGCACCAAGTCGGCGAGCCACGCGCGCACCCCGAGCGCCTCGTCCGTTGCGGCGTCACCGGGCGTTGCGAAGTTCCAGCGGTCGTTGAAGCCGGCGAGGATCACGACGGCTGCGGGGCGCAGCCGCGCGAGCTGCTCCGGCAGCCGAGCGGCGACTTGCGCGAGGTTCTGAGCCGGGATGCCGCTGTTCTCGACGCGCCACCGGGCGCCGCGACCGGGTGGGGCGGGATCGCCGGCGCGCAGCAGCTGCTCGAGGCGGCCGGGGTACGCCTCCTCCGGCCGGTAGTAGAGGCCGAAGGTGTAGGAGTCGCCGACGCACAGCACGGTGCGCGCGTCGGGCGCGGCGTCCCCGCGCCGCGAGGCGAGCAGCGCGTCGACGAAGTTGCGCGACGCGAGTCGCAGCGCTGCTTCGGCGGCGCACAGCGTGAGCAGCGCGCTCGCGGCGGCGAGCGCAAGGCGCGGGAGGCCGCGGGCGCGGCGAGCGGGGGTGCGAGTCGGCGCGACGGCCATGGAGGGAGGATGCCTCGCTTCCGCGCGACCCGCAAACGACACCGGGGAGGCGCGCGGCCTCCCCGGTGCGATTGGACTCTTCGAGAATTCGTTCGAGGAGCTGCCGACCGGCAGCTCTCACATCTTGACGCCTCAGCCAAAGACCTTGCCGGTGGTCCTGGTGACGGCCTTGCCCGCGAGGGTCTCCTCGAGCGCGGAGGCAACGTACTTGTCCTTCGCCTTGGTGGCGTCGGTCAAGCTGTCGTCGATGCCGCCGCGGTAGACGACCTTGCCGTCCTTGTCGGTGATGAGGACTTCGCCGGTCTTGCCCGCCTTGGTCGCCGGGCAGCTGACGCCGACGAGGACGTAGGCGGTCGCTGGAGCGGCTCCCGAATTCCATGGACACCTCTTTGGGGACAGATTGCTCCCACACTTGAGGAGCGGTGGGCATGGGGACCGAGCGAAGCGAGGCGGGCGGGTCGGAGGGAGCCCGGAGGGCGAACCGGAGACTTGCGCGGCGGCAGCGATCGCTGCCGCCGCGACGGGCTCAGAAGTTTCCCGAGGCGGCCTCCTTCAGGATCGCGATGTCGAGCACTTGGTCCGCCACGACCTTCTTCAGTCGGGCGTTCTCGCGCTCGAGCTCCTTCAGCCGCTTCGCCTGGTCGACCTTGAGCCCCCCGTACTCCTTGCGCCAGCGGTAGTACGTCTGGTCCGTGATCGCGAACTGCTTGCAGATCTCCCGGATCGACGCGCCCTGCGACTGCTTCACCTCCGCTTCGCGCAGCATCGTGATGATCTGCTCGGGCGCGAACTTCTTGTGCCGTGCCATCGCCGCCTCCCTCGAATGCGGCCACCTGCCATCATGCGGGTGGACTAGTTCTTGGGGGGCAGGTCACTGCTCGATGAGGTGTTGGCGGCGCAGTAGGCGAGAGCGACGCAGTGAAGCCTTGCTACGCAGCGTGCCGCCCTCGTAGGCTGCCGCGCTCCTCATCCGCGAAGGAGTCTCGTTTGCTTCGCTCGATCCGACTCGGCGGCGCGCTCGCGCTGCTCGCTGCCGCCGCGGCTTGGCCCGCGCGGGCGACGCCGCTCGCGCGCGCGCTGCCACAAGGCGCACCCGCAGCTTCCCCCGCGATCCCGCGCCTGCTCGTGTACGGCGGCGATCTCACCATCGTCGAGCAGATCGCGCCGGTCGGCTTGGCGGCGGGGCGCAACTCGGTGCGGCTCGACTTCGTGCGCGGCAACGCCGATGTTGCGTCGCTCGAGGTGGTGCCGCTCGATCGACCGGGTGAAGTGAAGGTCGCCGCCCTCTTCCGCCGCGACGACCTCGGCAACACGACCTTCGTCGAGCTCGACGCCGCGAAGTCGGGCCCCGAGCGGCTGCGGTTGCGCTACGCGGCACGCGGCCTCGCGGCGGGCGTCGCGTATTCGGCCGCGTTCGATGCGGCGAGCGGCACGCTCGATCTGCTGCAGGACCTCGAGATCAGCAACGGCAGCGGCGAGAGCTTCGCGCAGGCCGACGTGCGCGCCGTCTTCGGCGTGGTGCGCACCGTGCCGTCGACCGCCGTGCTGCACGGCCGCGCGCCCGACCCCGATCCGAACGCGCCGCCCGGCCTGCCGACGCCGCCGCTCGTGCAGGACCTGGCCGAGCACACCGTCGTCCCGTTCGGGCCGCCGCTCGCGCTGCCCGATGGCGTCACCGTGCGCCGCCGCGCCCTCGAGAAGCGCGCGCTGCCGACCACGCTCGAGTGGCGCTGGGACGCGGGTGCGTGGGGCGGCCGCGTCTGGCGCGTCGCGAAGGTGGCGAACGGTCCCGGCAGCGCGCTCGGCGCGATCACGCTGCAGCCGGGCAGCCTCTTCCTGGTCGAACGCGAGGCAGGCGCGACCGAGCGCTTCGTCCGCAGCGGCGGCCTCGGGCCGCTCGTGCCGGGCCAGGAGCTCGAGCTCGATCTCGGGCCGACGCCGGAGCTTTCGGTCGAGCGGACGGTCGTCGATCTGCAGCGCGGCGACCTCGTCTTCGGCGACTACAACAAGGCGCTCGTCTCCTACTCGGAGACCGAGACGGTGAAGCTCGTCCTCGACAATCGCGCCGCTGCGCCGCGCGCGCTGACCGTGATCGAACGGGTGGCGACGCCCTCCTTCGAACTCGCCGCATCGAGCGCGCCGGCCACCCGCAAGGACCAGGTGACCCTCGAGTGGAAGGTCGAGGTCGCCGCCGCCAGCAAGCTCGAACTCACCTACACGGTGAAGAAGACGAACCTCCACCCATGAGTCACCACCACCGTCGTTCGAGCGCGCGGACCGCTTCCGTCGCCGCCTCCGTCGCCGCCTCCATCGCCGTCGCGCTCGCCGGCGCCTTCGCCCCCGCGGCAGCGGCGCAGGCGCCCGTCCGTCCCGATGGCGAGGGCTTCGTCGAGGTGGTGGTGCCGACCACGCCGCAGGGCGTCACCCTGCGCCTCACCAGCGACCAGCCAGCGAACGTCGCCACCACGCGCGCCGTGTCGCTCGCGCAAGGGCGCAACCGGCTGCGCTTCGATTGGAGCCGCGAGCGGATCGACGAAGGGTCGCTGCGCTTCGAGGTCGCGCCTGCGAATGGAACGGCGAACGTCGTGCAGCGCGAGAAGATCCACCGCCGCGGCGCGATGACCTACTTCGACGTCGAGGCGGCCAGCGACGGCCCGGCGACGCTCACCACGCGCTACCTGCTGGCCGGCATCGGCTGGCGCGTCGCCTACACCGGGCTCCTCGATGCGGCGGGCGCGACGCTGTCGCTGGTCGGCACGGTCGAGGTGAGCAACCGCTCGGGTCAGGAGCTGGTCGACGCGCGCGTCGTCTTCGATGGCGGAGAGATCGCGGCGCTGTCGCTCGCGCAGGGCGAGCGGCGCGAGGTCGAGCTCTTCCGCATCGACGGCATCCCGTTGCAGCGCCGCTATCGCTCCGATCCGGCCCGCCATGGCGGGACGCCGGCGATCGAGATCGAGCTCGCCAATCGCGCCGGGACGCCGCTGGCGCGTCCCTTCCTGCCGGCCGGGCGCATCCGGCTGCTCGCGCCGCAGGAGGATGGACGGCCCGGGCTGCTCGGCGAGGACGTGCTGCCGGCGACCCCGCTGAATTCGACCGCCAAGCTCTACGTCGGCCACGCCCGCGACCTGGTGGTGGAGCGCCAGGTCCTCCACCAGGGCAACGAGAACGAGCAGCGCGATCGCTGGAACAAGGTGGTCGCCTACGACCACCGCACCAAGCTCGCGTGGAAGCTGCGCAACGGCGGCGACACGCCGGCGACGCTGCTGCTGGTCGAGCGGCCGGGCGTCCCTTTCGAGGTGGTCGGCGCGAGCCACGCCGCCAGCAAGACGGCGCTCGACACGGTCGAGGTCGAGGTGGTGCTGCCGCCGGGCGGCATGCTCGACGCCTCGCTCGAGTGGCTGCGGCGCAATCTCTGGTGAGCCGCAGCGCGCGCGCTCGCCTCGCGGCCGCGCTCGCCATGGCGGGCGCCGCGGCGGCGGCGTGGGCGAGCAGCGGCGCGCGCGACGACGACGCGCTCGCGCGCAAGGCGGTGCGTCGCCAGCAACTCGAAGCGCTGCTCGCGGCACCGCGCGCCGACGCACCGGTCGCTCTGCCGTCGGCAGACGCGGGCGTCGCGGTGCAGCACGTCGGCGCGCTGAGCGTCGCGCTCTCCGAGGAGGGCGGCTTCTCGGCGGCGGTGC
>VGYY01000183.1 GCA_016872815.1 Planctomycetota bacterium | reverse complement strand
GGCACCGGCGTCGCGGACAGGGCGGGCGGCCCGGGGTCGAGCACCTCGGCGATGCGGCGCATGCCGGCCGCCGCGCGCTGCAGCACCGCCACGATCCAGCCGAGCGTGACCAGCGGCCAGAAGCAGAGCAGCAGCCAGTCGCGGAACAACACCAACTGGCCCACGCTGGCGCGACCGGCGATGACGTGCAGGCCGCCGACCAGCAGGATGACGAACAGAGCGACGTCCTTGACCAGGAAGAGCAGCGCCATCATCGTCCCGCGCGCCCGCGACAGCTCGAGTTGCGCGTCGAAGTAGCGCCGCGACAGCAGCGCCATGCCGCGCTCGCGTCGCTCCTCGCCGCAGAACGCCTTCAGCACGCGCACGCCGGCGAAGCTCTCGGTCGCGCAGGCGGACAGGTCGGCGATGCCGCGCTGCACGTCGTCGGAGGCGCGCCCGAGCCGCGGCGCCACCTTGAGCGCGGCGACGCCGAGCAGCAGCAGCGGCAGCGCCATCCAGCCGGTCAGGGCGGCGTCGACCCAGAGCATCGCGGCGAAGGCGGAGAGGACCGCCAGCAGCGCCGACAGCACGTACATCGTCCCCGGTCCGAGCGCCATGCGGACCGCCTCGACGTCCTGCGCCAGGCGCGCGGTGAGGTCGCCGACCGGTTGGCGCGCGTGCCAGGCGAGGTCGCGTTCGAGCAGCCGCCGATGGAGCGCGCCGCGCAGGTCGCGTTCGAAGTCGCGGCTGGCGCCGACCATGATCCGGCGCAGCGCGTACTTGAGCGCCCCCGAGGCGAGCCCGGCGCCGAGGGCCAGCGCGACGAAGCCGGCCAGTCGCGCAACTTCGCCGACGCCGGCGATCGCCTGGTCGATCGCATCCTTCCACCACCACGGGATGACGATGTCGATCGCGGTCGACGGCAGCAGGCAGGCGATCCCGAGCAGGAACGCGCGCCGCTGGCGCCTCAGGTGCGGCCAGGCATGGGCGAACGGGGCGAGCGTGGCGCGCAGCGCGGGGAGGAACGCCACCGGGCGATCACGCCATCGGCAAGAGCGGCATGGCGTGCTTCAGGTCGAAGCACTCCTTGGCGTCGACCCCGCACTTGTTGCACGCGGCGCCGAAGCAGTTCTGCGTCGCGCGCTCGGCGCGCGCCTTCTCCGCCTCGGCGACCAGGTACTCCCGCGTCGGCCCGGCGTCGAGCCCGTCCCACGGCAGCGGCTCGTCGAACGCGCGCGGTCGGGTCACGTCGGCCGCCCAGTCGATGCCGACGTCGGCGAATGCCTGCCGCCAGCGCTCGACGTCGAAGTGCTCGCCCCATTCGTCGAAGCGGGCGCCCAGCTCGTGCGCGCGCAGCACGGCCGCGCCGACCCGCCGGTCGCCGCGGGCGAGGATCGCCTCGAGGAACGACTGCTCGGGGCGGTGGAAGTCGAGCCGCACCACCTTCATCCGGCGGATCGAGCGCAGATGGCGCTGCCGCGCATGGATCTCGTCGAGCGGCAGCATCGCGTCCCACTGGTAGGGGACGAACGGCTTCGGCACGAAAGTCGACACCGCGGCGTGGACCTCGGCGAAGCGGCCGCGCACCTGCTTGCCGATCCGCGCGCAGTTCTCCGCCATCTCGACGATGCCGTCGACGTCGGACTCGATCTCGCCCGGCACGCCGATCATGAAGTAGAGCTTCACGTGGTCGTAGCCGTTGCCGAACGCCTCGCGCACGCCGGCGTAGAGGTCCTCGTTGCGGATCGGCTTGTTCACCATCTGGCGCAACCGGTCGGTGGCGACCTCCGGCGCCAGCGTCAACCCGCCCTTGCGCCCCTCGCCATTCTCGAACGGCAGGAGCTTCAGCTGCTCGTTGACGCGCAACGAAGGCAGGGAGAGGTGGACCTCCTTGCCGGTGAACTGCTCGCGCAACAGCGGGATCAGCTGCTGCAGGTAGGGGTAGTCGGAGGTCGACAGCGAGAGCAGGCCGATCTCGTCGACGCCGGTCGCGAGGTAACTCTCGCGCGCCAGCTCGGCGAGGCGGCGCGGGCTGCGGATCCGCCACGGGCGGGTGATCATCCCGGCCTGGCAGAAGCGGCAGCCGTGCACGCAGCCGCGCATCACCTCGAGCGAGATCCGGTCGTGCACGACGCGCGTGTGCGGGACGATCGGCGCGGTCGGGTAGCGGGCCTCGTCGAGGTCGTAGACGTAGGCGCCGCGCGTCCGTGCGGGCAGCCCGGCGACGGTCGGCGCGTAGCCGGCGAGGCGGCCGTCGCCGGCGTACCGCTCCTCCCACAGCCCGGGGGCGTAGGCGCAGGAGAAGCGCCGCGCCAGCGCAATGACGATGTCGGGCCGCTTCACGCCCTCCCGGCGCAACTCGGCCGCCATGCGCAGCAGCGGGACGATCGTCTCCTCGCCGTCGCCGACCACGACCAGGTCGACCACCTCGGCGAGCGGCTGCGGGTTCCAGGCGACGGCGCCGCCGGCGATGACGATCGGGTCGTCGTCGTGCCGCTGCCGCGAGCGGAGCGCGAGCCCGGCCAGCGCCAGCGTCTCGAGGACGTTGGTCAGCGTCAGTTCCGCCTGCAGGGTGAACGCCAGCACGTCGAACCGCCGCAGCGGCGTCTTGGTCTCGAGGGAGTGGAGCGGCAGGCCGGCGGCGCGGAGGCGGTCGGCGAAGTCGGGGAACGGCGTGAAGCAGCGCTCGGCGGCGAGATCCGGCTCGAGGTTGACGATGTGGTAGAGGAGTTTGAGCCCGTAGTGGCTCATGCCGATGGCGTAGTTGTCGGGGTAGATGAGGGCGATGCGGCCGCGGAGGGTGGCGGCGTCCTTCACCACCTGGTTCACCTCGCCGCCGATGTACCAGGCGGGCGTCTGCACTCCGGCGAGCAGGGGGCGTACGCGGGCGAAGAGTCGCTCCCCGTGCAGAGTCGGATCGAGGCGGTCAGCGGCGACGGGAAGCGCTGGGTTCATGCGCGTACCATACCGGTGGTGCTCGCGCCGACTCGGCGAACGCGGCGGCGCGGCATCGTGCGCGACGATGGGGGAGTGGCGGAACTGGCAGACGCGCCGGACTTAAAATCCGGTGGCCTTCACCGGCCGTGCGGGTTCGATCCCCGCCTCCCCCACGCGGCATTCGCGCCGCCGCCGCGCGTGCACGCGCACGCGACGCAGCTTCGCTCGGAACGATCTTCGTCACACGGCTCCCGGGGCGGTCGCGGGGCGGCCTTGCCGCTGCTGGCGGCACTTGGTAGTTCTCCCGCCCTTTTCCACCGCAGGTCGGGCGCCGTGCCCGACTTCCAGCACCCGCACGCGAGACCGAACGAGCCCATGAGCCACGCGAACGTCAAGGACCCCTGGCAGGAGATGCTGAAGCGCTTCAACGAGGCCGCGCGACGGCTCAACCTCGATGAGGCGGTCTGGAAGATCCTCAGCGAGCCGGACCTCGAGCTCAAGGTCTCGGTCCCGGTCGTGATGGACAGCGGCAAGCTCGAGGTCTTCACCGGCTACCGGGTGCAGCACAGCCGGGCGATGGGCCCGTGCAAGGGCGGCATCCGCTACGACAGCAATGTCAGCCTGAGTGAGGTCAAGGCGCTCGCCGCCTGGATGACCTGGAAGTGCTCGGTCGTGAACCTGCCGTTCGGCGGCGGCAAGGGCGGCGTCATCGTCGACCCGACCAAGCTCTCGACGCGCGAGCTCGAGATGCTGACCCGGCGCTACACGTCCGCGATCTCCGACATCATCGGCCCCGATCGCGACGTCCCGGCGCCCGACGTCGGCACCAACGACAAGGTGATGGCGTGGGTGATGGACACCTACTCCATGCGCAAGGGGGAAAGTTCGCCGGCGGTCGTCACCGGCAAGCCGTTGCTGCTCGGCGGCTCGCGCGGGCGCGCCGACGCGACCGGACGCGGGGTCTTCGACATCCTGCAGCACGCCGCCAACCGCTTCGGCGTCGACCTGAAGAGCGCGCGCGTCGTGGTGCAGGGCTTCGGCAACGTCGGCGCCACGTCGGCGCGCTACTTCGCCGAGGCCGGGATCAAGGTGGTGGGCATCAGCGACGTCCGCGGCGCGATCCACAACCCGGCCGGCATCGACGTCAAGGCGCTGCGCGAGTGGGTCGCGAAGAACAAGTTCGTGACCGGCTTCCCGGGCGCGCAGGCGATCGACCCGAAGGACCTCCTCACGCTGCCGTGCGAGGTGCTGGTCCCGGCCGCGGTCGAGAACCAGATCACTGAGGAGAACGCCGGCAAGATCCAGGCGAAGCTCATCATCGAGGGGGCGAACGGCCCGACCACCGACGAGGCCGACAAGATCCTCGAGAAGAAGGGCGTGCAAGTCGTCCCCGACATCCTCGCCAACGCCGGCGGAGTGACGGTCTCCTACTTCGAGTGGGTGCAGGACCGGATGGGCTTCTTCTGGCCCGAGGCCGAAGTGAACCAGCGTCTCGACGAGGTGATGCACCGCGCGTTCAGCGAGGTCGCCGACATGGCGGCGAAGCACAAGACTTCGCTGCGCATCGGCGCCTACATGCTCTCCGTGGACCGCGTCGCGCAGGTCTACAAGCTGCGCGGGGTCTACGCCTGAGGGCGACGCGCAGGAATCGCCCACCTCGACACCCTTTGATGGAGTCCGGGACGGCCCGGGGACGGTTGAACCGCCTCCGGGCCGCCCGTTTGGAATGACATGAGCCAGGCACGCATCCGCAACATCGCGATCATCGCCCACGTCGACCACGGCAAGACCACGCTGGTCGACCGCCTGCTGCAGGCGGCCGGCGCGTTCAAGGTCCGCAAGGGCGGGCCGACCGAGCGCCTGCTCGACAGCAACGACCAGGAGCGCGAGCGCGGGATCACCATCCTCGCCAAGAACACCGCCATCCAGTGGGGCGGCACCAAGATCAACATCATCGACACCCCGGGCCACTCCGACTTCGGCGGCGAGGTCGAACGCGTGGTGTCGATGGCCGACGGCTGCCTGCTGCTGGTCGACGCGGCCGAGGGGCCGATGCCGCAGACGCGGTTCGTGCTGAAGAAGGCGCTCGAGAAGAAGCTGCAGCCGATCGTGGTGATCAACAAGATCGATCGCCCCGACCAGCGCTGCCGCCAGGTGCTCGACGAGGTCTTCGACCTCTTCTGCGAGCTGACCCACGACGACAAGCTGCTCGATTTTCCGGTGATCTGGGCGTCAGGGCGCGCTGGCTACGCGCGCAACGAACCCGACGACGGGAACATGGACATGACGCCGCTGTTCCAGGCGATCCTGGAACGGATCCCGCCGCCGCCGGCGCGCGACCAGGAGCCGCCGCTGTTCCAGGTGACGCTGATCGACCACAGCGACTACGTCGGCCGCATCGGGATCGGGCGCATCCACGCCGGCACGCTGCAGGTCAACCAGCCGATCGCCGTCGTCAAGCGTGACGGTCGCGTGGTGCGCTCGCGCATCCAGGAGCTGTTCGGTTTCGACGGCACCGACCGCGTGCGCGCCGATCGGGTGCCGTGCGGCGACATCTGTGCCGTGGTCGCCGCCGAGCACGACCTCGAGATCTCCGACACGATCTCCGACATGGCGAACCCGCAGTCCCTCCCCGCGATCGCGGTGGAGGAACCGACCATGTCCATGATCCTCTACGTGAACGACTCGCCGTTCGCCGGGCTCGAGGGCGAATACGTCACCTCGCGCCATCTGCGCGAGCGGCTGGAGAAGGAGCTGCGCAGCAACGTCGCGCTGCGGGTCGAGCGCGGCGAGGCCGGCGAGAGCTGGCGCATCGCCGGCCGCGGCGTGCTCCACCTCGGCGTCTTCCTCGAGACGATGCGCCGCGAGGGCTACGAGTTCGCGGTCGGCAAGCCGCGCGTGATCACCAAGGAGATCGACGGCCAGAAGAACGAGCCGATCGAGCTCCTGATCGTCGACGTGCGCACGCCGTGGGCCGGCAAGGTGATCGAGCTGGTCGGCGGGCGGCGGGGCGAGGTGCAGGTGATGGAGGCGTCGGGCGGCACGACCCACCTCGAGATCGCGATCCCGGCGCGCGGCATCGTCGGGCTGCGCACCAAGCTGCTCTCCGCCACCACCGGCGAGGCGGTGCTGCACACGAGCTTCCTCGGCTACCAGCCGTGGAAGGGCCCGATCGGCGAGCGCCAGGGCGGGGTGCAGATCGCGGTCGAGCAGGGCAAGGTCGCCGACTACTCGCTCGACGCGCTGCAGGACCGCGGCGACTTCTTCGTCGAGAACGGCGATCAGGTCTACGTCGGCCAGATCGTCGGCGAGCACTGCCGCGGCATCGACATCGTCGTCAACTGCTGCAAGGCGAAGAAGCTGTCGAACATGCGCTCCTCGGGCGCCGACCGGAAGATGGTCGTCGCGCCGCCCAAGCGCCTGTCGCTCGAGGAGTGCCTCGAGTACATCGCCGAGGACGAGCTGGTCGAGGTGACGCCGAAGTCGCTGCGCATGCGCAAGATCCTCCTCGACGAGAAGGAGCGCAAGCGGGCGAAGTCGGCGCAGGAGCAGTCGGCGCAGCAGTAGGCCGGACGCGCTCCGGCCGGCGCCTCGCCGGCGGCAGCCGTCACTTCGCCGGCGGCAGGCAGTGGTCCATCGCGGCCAGCGCGTAGCTGGTCGCGAGGACCGGGAACTCCTCCATCCAGCGACTCGACTTGCCGTTGGTCCAGAAGCCCTCGTTGAACGAGATCTCGAGCAGCTTGCGCAGCAGCTCGTCGCGCCAGGGGTGGACCTTGCCGTCCGGCGTCGTCAGCGTCTCGAGCCCGCTGGCATCGAGCGCCTTCGCCATGGTGAACCAGTAGTAGAAGAGGCCCTGGAACTCGGCGCCCTGCGCGCTGGCCGGGTCGAAGCCGGGATTCTGTTCCACCGTCCAGTTTGCGGCGATCCAGCGCAGCGCCGACTGCACGCGCCCGTCCTCGAGCGGCAGCCCGGCGAACAGGTAGCACTTGAGCAGCGCGTAGGTCATCGAGCCGTAGCTGCGCGACTCGAAGGTGCCGTCGCCGCGGTCGACCAGTCCCGCCTTGCTCTCGCCCGGGTGGTAGCCGGCGCCGCCGTCCTGGCCGGCGACCACGACGCGACCGTCCGCGCGCTCGATCGAGACCGGATTGAACTCGGGGCTGTTCTGGCAGCGCTGCAGGAACAGGATCGCGCGCTGCATCGCCTCGTCGGCGGCCGGCACGCCGGCGAGTTTCATCGCCTCGATGCCGAACTGCGTGTTGGACAGGTCGGGGCGCAATTCGTTGCCGTAGCCGATGCCACCGTAGCCCCAGTCCTGGTCACGGTCGTAGCCCTCGCCCTCATCACGCTGCACCACCTTGAGGAACAGCGCTGCGCGGTCGAGCACCGCCCGGTCCTGCGGCCGCGCGGCGTCACTGAGCGCCATCACCGCCGCCGAGGTCGTGTAGACCGCGAGTCCGCCCGAGTGGATCGCGCCGTTGCTCTTCTGCAGCGAGCCGAGCCAGTCGAGCCCCGGGGCGACCCACGCCGGCGGCGGGACCCCGAGCCGCTTCACGGTGCGCTGCACCGAGGAGAGGGCCAGCGCGGTGATGCCGGCGTCCTCGCGGCCCATGAAGCCGAAACGGCCGTCCTGCTGCTGCGCCGCGAGGTAGGCGAGCGCGGCGGTCGCGGCCTCGCGCCAGGCCGCGGTGAGGTCGCTGCCGATCGTGCGGGGAGTGCCGGTCGGTTGCGGCGGGCCGGCCGCTCCGCCGCTGCCGGACGCCGGCTTCGGCGCGTGGGCCATGCAGAGGGTCAACGCGCGCAGCGCGGCGGCGACGTCGCGTGCGGGCAGCTCCTCGAAACCGGCCGGCGCCGAGGTGTGACGCATCACCAGGCGCGCCAGCAGGTCGCTCCAGTGCGGGCGCTCGCCGGTCGTCGTCGCCAGGGTCAGGTCGGGCGCGCGCGCGGCGATGTCGCGCAGGATCGACGGCGTCGCATGGAGCCAGCGCTGTTGTTCGGCGCCGAAGGCGCCGCGATCGCTCGCGAGCATCTGCGTCAGCGGACCGAGCTCCTGCTCCATCCGGTCGGCAGGCGCGTCGACGGTGAACGTGCGCGTCCAGTCGGAGTCGCGGCGATGACTCGCCGGCGGGTCGGTCGCGGCGGCGCGAGCGCGAAACGCCGCGAGGTGGCCGCCGGCCCGGGTCGCGGCCTCGCTGCGCGAGAGGCGCAAGACCTCCTCGAGCCAGCCCGCGACCGCGACCTCCTCGGCGCGCCGTTCGTCCTCGTCCAGGTCGCCCTGGATCCGCGGCCGGCCGTCCTCCCCGACCTGCGTCAGCAGCCACTCGACCGCTCGCCGGACGAACGGGCCGTCGCTCTCGCGGTACTTCCGGTGCGACTCGGCGAACGCCAGCAGCGCGTCGCAGGTGGTGACGAGGTCGCCGTAGGAGCCGTCGGGGAGCTGCCGACGGGCGAGCTCGGCGAGCCCGTCGTCGATGACGCTCTTCAGCCCTCCCGATTGCGCCGCGACCGGCGTAGCGAAGAGGGTGAGGGCGGCGAGCAGCCGGACCCAGGGCGCGGTGGACGGGCGGAGGGACAAGGAAGACTCCTTGCTGGGCGCGATCGGGTTCGCGCGGGAGAACCGCGGCGTTCTAAACGAACCGGACGGGCAGCGGTTGGCGCGCGCGCCGCGGCGACCGGGCCGCGCCGGAAGCCGGAGGGCCCGCCGGGGCGGCGGTAGACTCGCCTGCCGATGGCGG
>VGYY01000182.1 GCA_016872815.1 Planctomycetota bacterium | reverse complement strand
CGCGTGCGCCGGACGGCGGACGCCGGGCGCTGCTGGCCGACTCGCTCGACGCGGTGCTGGCCCACGAGACCGCCCATCTCGCCGACGCCGCGCGGTTCCTGCCGCTGTGGCGCAACGGCTGGTCGGCGCTGCCACGGCTCGCGTGGCTCGGGTTCTCGCCGCGGCGCGTCGAGGAGTGGCTCGAGTTGCGGGCGCAGGCGGCGGCGCTGGCGGTCGCGCGCAACCCGTGGCTGGTCCTCGGCGACTGCGCGTTCGCCCTGTCCGGCGGCGAGCTCGGCGGCCTCACGCCGCACGGCGAGGGGTACCGCGCGCTGCTCGAGCGGCTGGTCGCGGTGATCGACGCCGCGCCGGCGGACTATCCCGAACTCGATTTCGGCGCCGTGCTGCTGCAGCAGTTCGATCGGCTGCCGGAGGCGAAACTCCGGTCGGCGGCGCTGCGCCTGGTCGGGGACCTCGACCTCGACCTCGCGGATGTGGCGCCGGCGGTCAGTTCGCCCCGCGCCGCAGGACGATCACCTTGATCGTCCGCAGCACGATCAGCAGATCGACGAAGATCGACAGGTTCTTGATGTACCAGAGGTCGTACTGGAGCTTGGTCACGGCGTCCTCGACCGAGCTCCCGTACTGGTAGTTGATCTGCGCCCAGCCGGTGAGCCCCGGCTTCACGATCAGCCGTTCCATGTAGTAAGGGATCTGCTTGTGCAGCTCTTCGACGAAGAACGGCCGCTCCGGCCGCGGGCCGACGAACGACATCTCGTTGCGCAGCACGTTCCACATCTGCGGAATCTCGTCGATCCGCGTCAGGCGGATGAACCGGCCGACGCGCGTGACGCGCGCGTCGTTGCGTGCCGCCCACTGCGGCCCGCCCTTCTCCGCGTCGGTCCGCATCGAGCGGAACTTCCAGACCGTGAAGACGTGGCCGTCCTTGCCGACGCGCTTCTGGCCATAGAACACCGGACCGGGCGACTCGATCCGGATCGCGAGCGCGGTCAGCGCGGCGATCGGCGCCGCGAGCAGCAGCCCGATCGACGACAGCAGGAGGTCGGAGAGCCGCTTCACGGCGAAGGTGATCCGCCCCTGCGTGAAGCCGTCGTTGAAGACGAGGTAGCTCGGCCGCAACCGCTGCACCGCGATCTTCCCGGTGAGCCGCTCATAGAGCGCCTCCGCCTCCTGGACGCGAACGCCGGAGAGGCGGCACTCGAGCAACTCGATCACCGGGAGATTGCCGCGCCGCTCGTCCAGCGCGACGACGACGCGATCGGCCCGCACCTTCGCCGCGATGGCGCTCAGCTCCTTGGCGTCGCCGAGGCAGGGCACGCCGAGATCGGCCGGCGCATCGTCATCGCAACGGACGAAGCCGACGATCTCGTAGGCCGGGTCGCGCAGCCGGCGGATCTCGTCGATCAGCGTCCGCGCCATGCTCCCCGAGCCCACCAGCAGCACGCGGTCGTTCAGGCGCCACGCGCCGAACACCCAGTGGAAGAGGATGCGGTAGCAATGCGCCACCGGCAGCACCGCCACCAGCGCGGCGATCGAGGTCCAGCCGCGATTGACGTAGGGGGCGGTGATCTCGGGCGGGATCAGCGAGGCGCCAGCATCGATCGCGAAGTGGACTCCGGCCACCACGACCACGGCGTAGAAGATCGACTCGAGCAGCTTCACCCCAGTCTGGTTGGCGTTGCTGGTGACGCGCCAGTCGTAGAGGTCCTGCAGCATGAAGCAAATCTGGCAGACCAGCGTCAGGGCGATGCCGCGCCAGACGAACCGTCGGCCGTCGAACGCCGACCCGTCCGGAGCGTCCGGGATCGACCAGAGGTCGAGCAGATCGCGGAACGCGGTCACGAACGTGCAGACCAGCACGAGCAGGACGGTCTCGCCCAGGATGAGGGCGATGCGCCGCAGCGTCAGGGCGTTGTCGCTGGTCAGTCCCATCGTGAACCTTAAGAACCGGAACGGCGCCCGGACGTCACGACCCGGTGCGACCGCGCGGCATCATCGGCAGCCGTGCCACCTCGATGATCGGTTCCGCCTGATCTGGGGCCCAAACCACGGACGCCACCAGGAAGCCGAAGTCGCCGGCGAGCCGGCGGCGGTGCCGGTACTCCATCGCCGCGGCGAACAATGCGGCGCGTTTGCGGCGATCGGCCGCTCGATGCGGCGGCCCGACGTCGGAGCGGCTTCGGCACTTCGATTCGACGAACCAAGTGACCCCCGACCGTCTTGCCACCAGATCGAGCTCCCCGCGCTGAAGCCGCACGTTGCGTTCCAGCACGAGGAACCCGCGTGATTCGAGCCAGCGGGCGACGGCGACTTCGGCCGCCCGCCCGATCTCCCGTGCGTCCATGGTTGCCCTCCGCGCCGCGGCCGCCGCCGCAGCGGGTGCGACGACGGCACGCACGGGAAGGGGTGACGATGCGGATCAACTCTTGGCGGAGGCGCCGTCGTCCTCCTTGGCCGGCGGATCGTCGCCGACGAGGGCCGAGTGGATCGCGTAGCGCTTGAAGCGCAACCGCCGCTGGTCCTTGTCGTCGAAGCGGATCAGCACCTCCTGCTCGGTGAGCGCCGCGATCTCGCCGACGAGGCCGCAGGTGAGGAGCACGCGGTCGCCCTTCTTCAGCGCGGCCAGCATGGCAGCGCGCGTCTTGCGTTCCTTCGCCTGCGGGCGCCACATGAGGAAATAGAAGATCACGACGAACAGCAGCAGCGGCACCAGCATGTCGCCACCGAACAGGCCCGACGGCTTGGCGGCGGCGCCGCTCGCGGGTGGCGCTCCGGTCGGGGCCCCGGTCGGCGCGGCCGGGTTCTCCTGCAGCAGGGTCGCGAACATGACCGCGACGGTGGCCGGCAGCGAAGCGAGATGCATGGGTCGACCTCGTGGGGGGGTAGAAAACAGGCGAAGAATCATTGCGGTCGGCGCGGGCAGCGGCAAGCCGGCGCCCGGCGGCGCCGGGAGAAGCGAGCGTGCGCGTCGTCGTGGCGATGTCCGGGGGCGTCGATTCGTCGGTCAGCGCTCTCCTGTTGCGGGAGCAGGGCCACGACGTGACCGGCGTGTTCCTGCGCAACGGCATCGAGGCCGGGGCGCGCGGCAAGGGCCAGGGCTGCTGCGGAGCGACCGACGCGCGCGACGCGGAGGAGGTCGCGGCCGAGCTCGGCGTGCCGTTCTACGCGCTCGACCACGCCGGCCCGTTCACCAGCGTCATCGACCGCTTCGTCGCGGCGTGGTCGCGGGGCGAGACGCCCAACCCGTGCGTCGACTGCAACCGCGAGATCAAGTTCGGCGCGCTGCTCGAGCTGGCCGGTCGACTCGGCGCAGACGCGCTCGCCACCGGCCACTACGCCGAGGTCGTGACGCATCCAGGGGGCGAAGTCGAGCTGCGCCGCGCGCGCGACCGGGCGAAGGACCAGTCCTACGTCCTGGCGACGGTGGCGCGGCGGGCATTGGCGCGCGCGATCTTCCCGCTGGCGGCGCTGCACAAGGAGGAAGTGCGGGCGTTGGCGCGCGCGAAGGGCCTTCCGGTCCACGCCAAGCCGGAGAGCCAGGAGATCTGCTTCGTGCCTACCGGCGACTACCGCGACCTCCTGCGCCAGCGCCGACCCGAGCTGTTCCGTGCCGGCGTGGTGCGCGGTCTCGACGGTGCCGAACTCGGCCAGCACGACGGTGCGGTCGGATTCACGGTCGGCCAGCGCCGGGGAGTGCGCGTCGCCGCCGGCGCGCCGCGCTACGTGGTGCGCACCGATGTCGCCCGCAACGAGGTGGTGGTCGGTGACGCCGCCGCGGCCCGCCGCACCGACGCGACGCTGCGGGAGGTCAACGAGCTGGCGCCGCCGGAGCTGCTCCCGGACGGTGCCGTCGTCGAACTGCAGGTGCGGGCGCACCATGCACCGGTGGCGGCGCGGCTTTGCGCTGCCTCGCCGGACGGCCGCCGGCCGCTGGCACTCGCCCCGCCCGGGGAGGTGGTCACGCCGGGGCAGATCGCCGTGGCCTATCGCGGCGACCGCGTCCTGCTCGCCGGCACGCTCTGCAGCGACTGACGCCGCCCTCCGGGCTCAAGTCAGTGCGGCGACTGGCCGATCCAGCAACGGAACGCTTTTCCGTCTGGAGACCGCAATGCCCGCACGCTTCCTCGCTCCTGTCGTCCTGCTGCTCGGCCTGTCGGCGTGCGCCAGCAACTCGCTCGAGTCGCATCCGGCGTACCCCGAGATCCAGCGCCAGATCAGCTCGATCGTCGCGAACGTCCGCTATCAGACCGGCACCGAACTGGTGACAAGCCTCAAGCGGCTGGTCGCCTACGACGTGTTCGTGGTCGAGCAGGTCGCCGACATGGCGAGCGATCCCAACCCGCGGCTCCGCAGCAACGCGATGTGGGTGCTGGCCCAGATCCGCGATGGCGAACACCCCGGGCAGATGGAGCGGATCGACGACCTCCTGCGCGAGGGGCTCGACGATCCCGATGCGACGGTCGCCTACGAGGCGGCCACCGGGCTGGCGTCGCGCGGCGAATGGGACGTCCTGCCACGACTGATCGACGGCCTGAACGACGCCGACGCGGGCGTCCGCTACCGCTGCCACCAGCAGCTGGTGGCGACCACGTCGCGCGACTTCGGCTATTCGATCGACGGCGATCCCGCGGTGCAGCAGGTGGCGATCGCCGCGTGGCGCGACTGGTACGCGGCCTGGTCGGACTCGCAGGGCTGACCGGAACGTATCATCGCGCCCGCTCGGCGTGACGGTGGGGCGACGCGATGACGGGGCCGCGACTCGAACGAATCCGGCCGTGCTTCCGGTGCGGCGCGCTGATGACCTGGTCGACGCTGCGTTGCGGCGCCTGCGGCGCCCACTCCAACGCGGCGGGAGCGGCCGGAGCCGGCGCCGCGGACGAGCCGGTGCGGCCGTGCCTGCAATGCGGCGTGATCCTGCGTCTCGATCAGGATCCCTGCCCGCAGTGCGGCGCGCGGGCGCGCGGCGGCGACGATGTCGATCGGGTGAAGCCGTGCATCGAGTGCGGTGAGCTGATCGCCTTCGCGGCGCTCTACTGCCCGCGCTGCCACCGGCTGTCGGTGCCGATCGCGACCGATTCGATCCCGCCCGACGTCGAGCTCTCGGCCCGCGGTCGGCTGGCGGACTGGGTGCCGCTGGCGCTGGGCGGTGCGGTGGTGGCGCTCGGCTGGGCGACCTTGGCGGTTGCCTTCGCGGAAATCGCGACTTGAGAGGGATGGGGCGGAGCCCTGCGGCATGCGCCGCGGCGCCGATGCGGCAGCGGAGGCGAAGCAAGCCATGAAGATCTACTTCTGCGATCTCTGCAACGAGAGCATCCGTCAGGAGGATCTCGAGAAGAGCCGGGTGACGACGGCGCGCGGGAAGATGATCTGCGCCAAGTGCCTGCCGGCGGAGAGTCCTTACGGCGGCGTCGCCAGCGGCGGAGCCGCGCCGATCCGGGCCGGCGGCTCCAGCCTGGGCCTGGCGCTGGGGCTCGTCGGCGCCATCGTCGGCGGCGTCGCGCTGTGGCAGTCGCTCGATGCCAAGGACCGGATGACGGCCATGCCCGATCCGGTGCCGCGGCTCGCCGACGTCGAGCGCGACGTCGATGACCTGCGCGACGACGGCGTCTCGGTGCGCGGCCGGATGGACACCCTGGCCACCCGCATCGAGCGGATCTCGGGCGAGCCGGCGGCGCTGCGCGAGTCGCTCGGCGAACAGGTGCACCGGGTCGAGGCGCTCGAGCGATCGACGCAGGAGCTGGCGAAGCTCCTCTCGACGCTGCGCTCCGACCGCGAAGTTCTGCAGCGACTCGAACTGGTGCAGGCGCGCATCGACGGCGACCTGTCGGCCCTGCGCGGACAGATCCAGGGGCTGACGGCGCGGATCGGCGCGAGCGGCGCGGCTGCCCCCGCGGCAGGCGCGTCGCCGGACGCTCCCGGCGCGGTCGAGTCGGCGCCGGCGCCGGCCGATCCCGCGGCGGCATTCGACGCCGAGACGCGCCGCTTGATCGGCGAGCTCGCGAGCAAGGACGAAGGAGTGCGCTGGCAGGCGGCCGATCGGCTGGCGAAGAAGCGCGATCGCGCGCTGGTCCCGCATCTCCTGCCGCTGCTCGCCGACAAGGACACCTTCGTCAAGTTCCGCGTCATCACCGCGATGCGCGACCTCGACGCCAAGCCGGCGATCGAGCCGCTGCTCAAGCTCCTGCGCGACGACCAGCAGATCGTGCGCGAGGAGGCGCAGGATGCGCTGGTGGCGCTGACCGGCAACAGCCAGCGCCAGAACATCGCCGAGGGCAGCGCGGCCGAGCGCGAGAAGGGCGTGAAGTCGTGGGAGGAGTGGTGGGCGAAGAACAAGGCGCGGTTCGACGACGCCGCGTCGTCGTGAGCGCGATCGCCGGCGGCGAGCGCCGATCGGCGCCGGCCGGCCGGGCGGGCGCGGCGCGCTATCCTCGCGCCGCCGATGAATCCGTCATCCCCGCTCCTGCCGGTCCTGGCCGCCGCTCCGATCGCCCCTGATCCCGGCGCGGCGGCGGGCGTGCCGAAGGTCTTCCTCGAGACCTTCGGCTGCCAGATGAACTTCCTCGACTCCGAGCTGGTGCGCGGCCGCATGGCCGAACGGCGCTACGCGTTCACGCCACGCCGCGACGACGCCGACGTCATCGCGTTCAACACCTGCGCCGTGCGCGACCACGCCGAGGAGCGCGTGCGGGCGCGGCTGCACGAGCTGAAGCGGGCGAAGGAGCGGCGTCCCGGGCTCGTCGTCGCGGTGCTCGGCTGCATGGCGCAGCGCGAGGGCGAGGCCCTCCTCGACCGCTTCCCGCACGTCGACATCCTCTGCGGCACGCGTGAATTCGGCCGCATCGACGCGCTGGTCGAGGCGGTGCGCAGCGGCGGCGGCCCGATCGTCGCGCTCGGCGAGCACGACCCGCTCCCCGACTGGAAGCGCGACCTGTCGCAGCGGCCGCACCGCCACTCGGCCTACGTCACCATCCAGCGCGGCTGCGACCGCGCCTGCACTTTCTGCGTGGTGCCGCGCACGCGCGGGCCAGAGGTCGAGCGGACCATGGACGACCTCGAGCGCGAGGTGCGTGCCCTGGTCGCCGACGGCGTGGTCGACGTGACGCTGCTCGGCCAGATCGTGAATGCCTACGGTCGCAAGAGCGGCGGCGACGCGAGCCTCGCCCGGCTGCTGCGCCGGCTCGATCGCGTGCCGGGCCTCGCCCGGCTGCGCTTCGTCACCTCGTTCCCGACGCTGCTCACGCCCGACCTGATGCAGGCGGTGCAGGACTGCGAGACGGTGGTGAGCTACCTCCACCTGCCGGTGCAGTCGGGCGCCAACAGCTGCCTGCGCCGCATGGCGCGCGGCTACACCGCCGAGTCCTACCTGCGGCTGGTCGACCGGCTGCGCGAGGTCGCGCCCAAGGTCGAGCTGGCCACCGACGTCATCGTCGGGTTCTGCGGCGAGTCCGATGCCGAGTTCGCCGCCACCGCCGAGCTCATGCGCCGGATCGAGTTCGTCCAGGCGTTCATCTTCAAGTACTCGGTTCGTCCGGGTACCGCCGCCGAGAAGCTGCTGCCGGACGACGTCCCGCTGGCGGTGAAGGAGGCGCGCAACCAGGAACTGCTGCGCCTGCAGGAGGCGATCCAGCGCCGCCGCAACCGCGCGCGCATCGGCGCGCTCGAACGGGTGCTGGTCGACGGCCCGAGCAAGCGCGATCGCACCGTGCTGTCGGGGCGGACCAGCGCCAACCGGATCGTCCATTTCCGCGGCGACGCGGCGCTGATCGGGCAGCAGGTCGACGTGCGCGTTCGTGACGCGACGGCGCTCTCGCTCTCCGGCGACATCGCCGCCGCCGCCGGATGAGCGGCGACCCCCTCCCGGCGCGCGCATTCCCGGCGCCGACCCCGCCGGAGGAAGCGGCGCTGGCGCGGGCGCTCGAGCTCGCGGCGCGCGGCCATGGCCGGGTGGAGCCCAATCCGCCGGTCGGCGCCGTCCTGCTCCGCGCCGACGCCGCGATCGGCGAGGGGTGGCACCGCGAGTACGGCGGTCCGCACGCGGAAGCGGAAGCGCTGCAGGCCGCACGCGCCTCGCCCGCCGGCGCGACGCTGGTGGTCACGCTCGAACCGTGCCTCGCGCGCGGCGGAGCGAAGAAGCAGCCGCCGTGCGTCGACGCCATCGTGGCGGCCGGGATCGCGCGCGTCGTCGTCGGCGCGGTCGATCCCGATCCGCGGCATGCCGGCGCCGGGCTCGCGCGACTCGCCGCGGCGGGGATCGAGGTGGCGCTGGCGCAGGGCGAGGCGGCGCGGCAGAGCGCCGCGACGATCGGCCGCTTCGCGGCATGGCTGCAGCGCCGACGGCCGTGGGTGATCCTCAAGTGGGCCGAGGGGACCGATGGCGCGTGGAGCGTGCCGGCCGGTCGCGACCGCTGGCTCTCCTCGCCGGAGTCGCGACAGCGGGTCCATGCGCTGCGTGCGGCGGTCGACGCGATCGTGGTGGGCGCCGCGACGGTGGTGAGCGACGATCCGCTCCTCGATGCCCGTCCGCCCGGTCCGCGGCCGCTGCTGCGAGTGGTCGTCGATGCCCGCGGTCGGGTTCCGGCGTCGGCGCGCTGCTTCACGGCGCACCCGGCCGCGCGCACGTTGCACGTCGTCGGGCCGCAGGCGGCGATGCCGGCCGCGGCCGGC
>VGYY01000181.1 GCA_016872815.1 Planctomycetota bacterium | reverse complement strand
TCCGCTTCGAACTCGACGTCGAGCTGCTGCCGGCCGCCGCCGGCGGTGCCATCGACTGGAGCGTCGCCCGCGACCTCGTGGCGACGATCCGCGACCACGGCCTCGAACCGCTCGCCGCGCTGGTCTCGCTGCCGAAGGGCGCGCCGCCGCTCGGCGCCGATCCCGACGCCGTGGCGACGCTGGTGGCCGACCTGCGCGCTGCCTGCGGCGAGGGGCTGCGGGTGGTCGAGCTGTTCCCCGAGGCCAATCGACCGCGCCGCTTCGCCCCCGCCCCCGATCTGCCGGGCTACCTGCGGGCGCTGCGCGCCGTCGCGGCTCGGCTCCACCGCGACGCCCCCGACCTCGCGCTGATCGGCGGCGGCATCGCCGGACCGGACGTGGAGTGGTGCGAGGCGTGGCGGGCGTTGCGCGAGCCGTGGCACCTCGACGCGTCGGCGCTGCGCCTCGACGACCGCTACGGCGCGGCCGGTGGCCCCACCGCGGCGCGCGCACTGACGCGGATGGTGCCGCTCGCCGCCGCCCGGCCCGGATTGCCGGGCCTGCTGACGCTGGCCCCCACCGTGCGCGCGACGACCCGCGAGCAGGCGGAGCGCGATGCACGCGTGGTGGCGACGGCCGGTGCGCTGGTCGGCGAGGCGCTCCGACGCTGCGAGCTGACTGGGGCGGCGATCCACCTGCTCGACGCTCCCGACCTGCCACCGGTCGGCGGCTTCACCCCAGCGCACGCCCGTGCCGTGCTGGCGGCCGCCGGCGGCGCCGTCGTGACGCAGGAGCTGGTCGCCCTGCTCGGCGCGATCGGCGACGGCCGCGCCAAGGTGGTGGCGATCGCGACCGGCGAATGGTGGCCTGCCGAGCTGATGGCGGCGCTACCCGGCTTCCTCGATCGCGGCGGGCTCCTGCTCGCGCTCGGCGGGCCGCCCGCACTCCGGTCCGCGCTGCTCGCCGACGGCCCGGGCTTCGAGCTCGGAAGCGCCGAGTTCGGCCTCGCCCTGCACGACGATCTGCGCATCAGCCACCTGCCGTGGGAACGGTCGCAGTCGCCGCTGCCGGCGACGGCGCGGCTGGTCGCCGGGCGCACGTTCCCCGCCTTCGCGCCCGCCACGGAACCGCTGCCGATCGCCGCCCTGTTCCGCCGCCGTACCGGCGAGCCGCGTGATCCGCGCGGCTACCACCGCTACGACGAGCTGTTGTCGTTGCAGGACGGCGCCGATCGGACGCTGGCCGACGTCGCGGTGCTGCTGCACTACCAGGGTGGCCGGGAGGGCGCGCTGCTGCTGCTCGGCCTCGACGGTGAGGCGGGCCTTGCCGACGCCGCCGCGCAGGCGGCGGCGCTCGCCGAGCAGCTGGCCCAGGTGGCGGCGCTGCCGGCGGAGGCGCGCCGCATCGTGCTGTGGCGCGGGCTCACCGATGCGGCCGACTCCGCGCACGGCCTGCTCGACGCGGCGTTCGACGAGAAGCCGGCGGCGCAGCTGTTCCGCCAGGCCGCGGGGAAGTGACGCCCCGACGGCTGGCGGTCGCCGCGAGTTCGCCGGGAAATAGAAAAGGGAGCCCGAAAGCTCCCTTTGCTATGCCTTGTTGCCCCACTCTGAGTTAATTGGCGACCAAGGCGAGTCGCCCCAAGTTTCGAGTTCGTCACGAGCCGGTACGCACGCCTCACCCCTGCGGTTCAGGTTCGTCTCGCGCTCCTGCCTGCACTCTCGTTTCTCGCCGCGTTTCCGTTCCCCGCGGTTTCGGGCATGCACCGCTTCCTACGCACCGTCGCCACCAGCGTTGGTACGAACTCCGCCGCGGCGGTTCCATCGCGGCGCGGACTCGGAGCCCGGCTCGCTGCACACGGTTGGAACGCGCTCCGACCCGGCCGCGGAACGAGCGAGATCGCGCGGCACCCGCGCGCCGACGGCGCCGATCGGTGGCGCCGCGGGTGCTGGGTCGCCACGGCACTGCTGGCCGCTGCGTGCAGCGGGGTTCCGCCGCCCGCCGGCTGGAGCGGACCGTTCGACCTGCCGGCGGTCCGTCGCCATCTCCTCGCCTCGCCGGGAGCGGCCGCCGCGCTCCCGCCGCCGGCGCAAGTGACGACGAAGAGCCGGGTCCTGCTCCATCCGCCGCCGCCCGCGGCACCGATCGAGGCGCTCTTCACGCTGGCGATCCGCGGCGCGCAGGAGCGACGCGAGATCACCACCACCGGCGCGCTGCCGCGGACGCTGCTGCAGCTGATCGACGGCGAACGGCACCTCGAACTCGAGCAGGGCGTGCCGACCGGCCGCGACCTCACCGCCGAGATCGCCACCCATCGGCGCTACCGCCACCTGCTCCACGAACTGCTCGATCCGGCGACGACCGGCGTCGCGCTGGTGGCGCCGCCCGGCTCCGACCTGACGCACGTGCTGGCGCTCGAGCGAACCTGGCCCGATGGCGAGCGCTGGCAGGCGTGGTTCGACGCGGACAGCGGCCTGCCGCTGCGGATCCGGCGGTTGCGGCGCGACCGCGACGGCGACCATGTCGACGAGGACCTGCTCCGCGATCCCGTGCGCTCCGGCGGGCGGCTGCTTCCGCGCCACGTCACGACCTGGCGCGACGGAACGCGCGTCATGGAGACGATCCTGCTCGAGCGCGACGAGGTGACTCCGCTCGCCGACGCGCTGTTCCTTCTCCCGGATGCCGACTGACCGCGCACGGGCGCCGCCGGAACGGCAGCTCGTTCCGGTCGCGCGCCACCGCGAACTCGATTCCGCGTTGCGGCCGCCGCTGCGCGGTCAAGCTGCGCCGCCAGCGGTCGATAGGGATGCCGAAGCACTGGATCCGGAGGGGGGAGACGGAGCTCAGCCGGGATGCAGCACGCTTCCGCTACGAACCGTCGCGCGGCACGGCGCCGCCGCGGCGCCACGCTGATCGAGGTGATGGTCGCCGCCGCACTGCTGCTGCTGACCTCGCTCGGCCTCGCCCACACCTTCACCACCGCCGGGCTCGCCGGCAAGCTCTCGGAGAAGGACGAAGGAGCGCGGCGCTCGACCGAGGCACTGCTCGACGAGCTGCACGGCGTGCCGTGGACGCAGCTCCTCTCCTGACACGGGGCGACCCGCGACTTCGGGGCGCACACGGTCATCGTCGAGGCGCGGGCGCAGACGCCGCGGCTGATCCTGGTCGAGTGCGCCGCGATCGACGACGGCACGGCAGCGGTCCTGGCGCGCGTGGCGACGCTGCGCGCGGCGGAGGGCTGAGATGCGGCAGCGCGCGAATCGCCGCGGCCACACCCTGCTCGAGGCGCTGGTGCGGGAACTCGAGCAGGCCAGCGCCGCGAACTGCCGGATCGACGCCACCGCACCCGACACCGACACGATCCGCTTCCAGCTGCCGATCGACCTCGCGCGGTCGCCCGTCACCCGGGGCGCGACGACGCTCGTCGACGGCAGGCCGCAGGCGCATCCCGGCGCTTTCGTCGAATGGACCTCCCGCGACCGCAAGGGCGGCGACGGGACGCGCGAACTGCTCCGCCGCGTTCTCGCCGCCGATGGCACGACGCTCCTGCACGAGAAAGCGCTCTGCGGCGGCCTCGACCGCGTCGGCCGCGGCGATCCGCCGCTCCGCGCGCCGGCGCGGCGCTGAGCCCGGACGCGCTCAGCTCGCCGCTCGCGCCTTGCCGCGCGCCGCGGCGAGGAGCGTCTGCGCCTCGAGATCAGCCGCCCGCGCGGTCGGGATGCCCTCGCGCTGCGCGCGATCGAGCACGCCCTTCAGCGACTGCGCGATGCCGCGGACCTTCTGCTCCGCCTGCGCCGAGTCGTAACCGCCCGGCGCGAGTTCGACGCTGATGTTGAGGATCCCGCCGGCGTTCACCACGTAGTCGGGCGCGTAGAGGATGCCGCGCTCCTTCAGCAGGAGGCCGTGGCGGTCCTCGGCCAGCTGGTTGTTGGCCGCACCGCACACCACCTTGCAGCGCAGGTTGGGCAGCGTCCGGTCGTTCAGCACCGCGCCGAGCGCGCAGGGCGCCAGCACGTCGCACTCGGCGCCGAGGATCTGGTCGGGCGGGACGGCGGTGGCCGCGAACTCCTTCACCACGCGCTCGACGCGCGCCGGATCGAGGTCGGCGACCAGCAGCTGCGCCCCGGCCTCGGCGAGATGCCGCGCCAGCCAGTAGCCGACGTGCCCCATGCCCTGGATCGCCACCTTGCGCCCGCGGAAGGCCGCGCTGCCGGTCTGGTGCAGCAGCGCCGCCTCCATCGACACGAAGGTGCCGAGCGCGGTCCACGGCGATGGATCGCCCGAACCGCCGACCTCGCGCGCACGACCGGCCACGTGGCGCGTCTCGCGCGCGATCACGTCGAGGTCGAGCACGCTGGTGCCGACGTCCTCGGCGGTGATGTAGCGCCCGGCGAACGAGTCGATGAACCGCCCCATCCACGACAGCAGCGCGTCGCTCTTGTCCTTGCGGGCGTCGCCGACGATGACCGCCTTGCCGCCGCCGAGCCCGGTGCGCGCCACCGCCGACTTGTAGGTCATCCCGCGCGCGAGGCGCAGCACGTCGACCTGCGCCTCCGCCACCGACGCGTACTTCCAGATGCGCAGGCCGCCGAGCGCCGGACCGAGCGTCGTGTCGTGCACCGCGATCAGCGCGGTGAAGCCGCGCTCCGGATCCTCGGCCCTGGCGACCCGCTCGTAGCCGGGAACGGCGATCTCGGTGATGTTCATGGCGATGGCGATTTCCTCGGCCGGCGGGCGGTGGCGCCGTTCGCTTTGCCGGCGCTAATTTGCGCCAAGCCGGGTCGCGCCCCGCGGGGAACCGCGAGACCATAGGCGGCTCCGTGAGGGGTCGCAAGGCGCCGCGCCGGGGCCGCCGCGCGCCGGCCGGGAAGGACCGCCTTGGACGCGACCACCGCCGAAAATCTCGTCGCCAGGGACGCCGAAGCACTGCTCGCCACCGAGCGCGCCCTGCTCGATCGCCTCGCCGCGCTGGCCGCCGCGATCCGCCCCGGCAGCGACGCGACCGCGGCGGCGACCATGCTGCGGCGGCACGTCGACGAGCGCTTCCTGCTGGTGGTGGTCGGCGAGGTGAAGGCGGGCAAGTCGAGCTTCGTCAACGCGCTGCTCGGCACCGAGGCGTGCGCGGTCGGCCCGACGCCGCTGACCGACCGGATCGCGGTGCTGCAATGGGGCGCCGTGCCTGCCGAGCGCACCGTCGAGGAGTTCCTGGTCGAGCGCGACCTCGACGTCGCGCTCCTGCGCGAGGTGTCGCTGGTCGACACGCCCGGCACCAACTCGATCCTGCGCCAGCACTCGACGCTGACCGAGCGCTTCATCCCGCGCGCCGACCTCGTCCTCTTCCTGACCTCGATCGACCGCCCCTACAGCGAATCGGAGGACCGCTTCCTTTCGCTGGTGGCCGAGCAGTGGCGCAAGAAGGTCGTGTTCCTGCTGACCAAGGTCGACGGCCGGGACCGCGCCGACATCGACCAGGTGGTGGCATGGGTGCGCCGCAGCGTGCTGGAGCGCCACCATTTCGATCCGGTGGTGCTGCCGATCTCGGTCAAGCACGAGCGCGAGGGGCGCGACGGCGGGCTGGCCGCGGTGCGCGAGCACGTGCGCCGGACCCTCGCCGCCGGCGAGAAGATGCGGCTCAAGATCGAGAGCCCGGCGGCGTCGGCGCAGGCGCTGCTGACGGAACTGGCCGCCGCGCTGGAGCAGGACGCCGGCACGCTCGACCGCGACTTTCGCGCGGTGCAGGACCTCGAGCGGCAGGTCGAGCAGGCGAGCCACGACCTGAAGGAGAAGGCGCACCGCTTCCTGACCGAAACGCAGCAGTTGTTCGACGCCTGCGAGGCGCGCGCCGAGCAGTTCTTCGACCAGCACGCCCGGCTGAAGGCGCTGGCGTTCGGCAAGGGCGAGGGACCGCTCCGGGACCGGTTCGAGCGCGAGGTGCTGGCCGAACTGCAGGTGAAGTACGCCGAGGCGAGCCAGCAGGCGACCGACTGGCTCACGCGCGAGGAGATCACCCTCCACGAGCGGGCGACGCAGTTCGTGCACCAGCGGCTGCGCGGGCTCGACGCCGCGCGCACCCTCCCCACCGAGCCGGCGCGCTTCGAGTACCGGCGCGACCAGTTGTTCGCCGCGATCGCCGCGGCGTTCGCGCGCGAGTCGGCGGCGCTCGACCTTCCCGGCGAATCGCGGCGCTTCCTCGAGCGAGCGGAGACCGGGATGAAGCGACAGCTCGCGCTGACCGGCGGCGCGGTGGTGGTCGGGGCCGGCAGCCTGGCGCTGCTGACCAAGCTCTCCACGCTCTGGTGGAACGGCGCCGGGCTGCTCTTGGCGCTCGGAATCGGGCTCACCGGGCTCGCCGTGCTGCCGACGGTGCGCCGACGCGCGGTGCGCGAATTCCGGGCGAAGCTCAAGGCGCTGCGCGATCAGGTGCAGTCGGGCTACCTGAAAGCGATCGCGGAAGAGGTCGACGGCGCGCGCGCACGATTGCGCCGCGCGTGGGAACCGTTCCTGCTGTTCCATCGCGCCGAGGCCGGCGCCGTCGGGGAGCGGCGCGCGGAGATCGCCGCGCTCAAGACCGAACTCGTGGCGCTGCGCGATGCCGTCGCGCGCCTGCCGGCGAATCCGCTCGAACGCTGATCGGCCGGCGTGCCTTGCGCCGGATCGCCGGTTCGCTTGATTTCACCCATCCTGCCGGCTAATCCGCCCGCGCACTTCCGGCCCCGGAAAGCCGCGATGGAAGGGGTTCTTTCGCCGGCGCCGGTCGCGCGCAGGCGAACCAGCGCAGCCCCGTCCGCCCGCAGAACCCGTGATCGCCTGATGCTCCACGCCACCGACCTGGGTCTCCGCCCACCGGAGGGAACCCGGGTCGGTGCGTCATCGCACCCTTTCCCCGGCCGGGACGGCGTCGCGCGCGAACGGGCATCGCCGTTGCGCTGCGTGCCGTGAAGGAACCCGCCATGCGCCCCGAGCCCCCCCACCGCCGCCCTCACGTCGGACCGCGCCGCGCCGCGCGACTGGCGCTGGCGACGTCGTGCGGCTGGCTCGGTTGCTCACCGCCGCCGGCGCCGGCACCGCCGCCGAACTGCGATCGCCCGTTCGGGCGGATCTCGGCCGATCACCTGCCGATCGCGGCGCCACTGCCGGCCGACCTGCGGCAGGACGAGACGGAGAAGCCGTACCACCTGCTGATCCGGACGTTCGCCTTCCCGGCCGGGACCCCGCTCGACCTCGACCCCGAACGGATCCGCGTGCTCGGCCAGCCGTCCGGTCGCCGCGTCGCCGCCGGCGAGTACCTGTTCGAGCGGTTGCCGGCGGCGACGGCGAACTGCGGCGTCTATCGCCAGCCGGAGGCGGCCGACTCGCCGACCGGCAACGCCGCCCCGCCCGGCGGCCCGCGAACGCGTCTGGAACCGATCACGATGCGCGCGCCGCTCACGCTGGCGCGCCACTGCACCGTGGTCTGCGACCTCCACGTCGCGGTCGATCTCGCCGCAGCGCGACCGATCGACCTGCACGGCGTCGTCGTCGATCGTGAAAGCGGCGGTCCGGTCGGCGGCGCGACCGTGCGCCTGCGCAGCCGCGACCTGGAACTCACGACCTCCGCCGACGGCTCCTTCCGCTTCCCGGAACCGGTGCGCTGGGAAGAGGTGCTGACCGGGATCACCATCGAGCACGACGGCCACTTCCCCACTGCCGTCACCGAGCGGGCGCTGCTGTCGCTCTGGGTCGACCGCTTCCGCCACGACGGCGTCGCCGCCTTCGCGCTGCAGCCCGACCGGCGCGGACAAGCGCCGCGCATCACCATCCCGCCGCTGCGCAACTGAACTTCCAAGGCATCCACCATGACCGACCTCGCCGCCGCCATCCGCGCCTTCCTCGCCGCGCCGCCGTTCGCCGTGGTCGGCGCCAGCAACGACCCGGCCAAGTTCGGCGCAAGAGTGCTGGCGGCCTATCGCCGCGCCGGCCTGCGCGCGTACCCGGTGAATCCGCGTGAGCGCGAGGTGCAGGGGCTGCCGTGCCACCCGAACCTAGCGGCGCTGCCCGAACCGGTGCTGAACGTCTCGATCATCACGCCGCCGGCGGTGACGGAGCGCATCGTCGAGGAGGCGGCGCGCGCGGGGGCGCGGTGCGTCTGGATGCAGCCGGGAGCCGAGAGCGACGCCGCGGTGGCGCGCGCCCGCGGGCTCGGGCTCGAGGTGATCAGCGGCGGACCGTGCGTGCTGGTCGAGCTGCGCGCCTGACTGCGCGCGCGACTGCGCGCGCGACGGCGACGGCACGGTCGGCGGGGAACGCGCGAGGCGGGCACCGCGTGACCGCAGCACCCGCCTCGCCCACGTTGCAACTGCGCCGAGACGCGCTCGCGTCCCGGCGCGATCGCGCTGCGCTCAGCCCTTCATCGTGTAGAGGCCGCGCCCCGCCTTCTTGACGTCGCCCATCTCGGACAGACGCTGACCGACGATCACCGCGAAGCGCGAGCTCGACGTCTGGTAACCGGCCTCGAGCACCTTCTCGGCGATCTTGGCCAGCTTCATCGGCTCGCTCGACGCGGCGAGCACCTGGCGGATCATCGCCTGCAGGCCGCCGTCACCGCGCGGACCGCGCTTGCCGGCGCCGGCCTTGCGGCCCGGCTTGCGGCCCGGCTTGCGACCCGGCTTCTTGCCCGGCTTCTTGCCCGGCTTGCGCCCGGGCTTGCGACCCGG
>VGYY01000180.1 GCA_016872815.1 Planctomycetota bacterium | reverse complement strand
CAGGATGCGGGCCGCGCCGTGCTCTTCGTCGGCGACGGCTTCAACGACGGCGCGGCACTGGCGGTGGCGACGGTCGGCGTCGCCTGCGGCGGCGCGGCGGCCACGGAGCTGGCGCGCGCCGCGGGTCGAGTGGTGCTGCAGCGCGGCGACCCGCAGGACGCCGCGCGCGCGGTCGCGCTCGGCAAGGCGACGCTGCGCGTGATCCGGCAGAACCTCGCGCTGTCGCTGTTCTACAACGTGGTCGCGCTGCCGTGGGCGATGGGGCTGCTCGCCGGCTTCGGCGCCACCGCTCCCGCGCCGGCCCACGCCGGCCTCGCGATGGCCGCCTCCTCGCTCGCCGTCGTGCTGAACGCGTTGCGGCTGACGCGCACACGGCCGCGCTAAGCTGCCGCTCCTTCCCGGGCCGACGGAGCGCTCTCTTCATGACCGAACGCATCCAGGAGTCGATCCTCGACACGGTCGGCTGCACGCCGGTGGTGCGATTGAAGCGGATCGCGCGCGGGCTTCCTTGCGAGGTGCTCGCCAAGTGCGAGTACCTGAATCCGGGCGGCTCGGTGAAGGACCGGATCGGCGTGCGCATGGTGCTCGAGGCCGAGAAGAGCGGCCGCATCAAGCCGGGCGACACGCTGATCGAGCCGACGTCGGGCAACACCGGCATCGGCATGGCGATGGCGGCGGCCGTGCGCGGCTACCGGATGATCATCACCATGCCGGAGAAGATGAGCCGCGAGAAGCAGGTCACGCTCGAGGCGCTCGGCGCCGAGATCATCCGCACGCCGACCGAGGCGGCGTGGGACGCGCCGGAGAGCCACATCGGCGTGGCGAAGCGGCTGAAGGAGATCCTGCCGAACAGCCACATCCTCGATCAGTACGGCAACCCGGACAACCCGCTCGCCCACTACCACGGCACCGGCAGGGAGATCGTCGAGCAGGTCGGCGGGAAGCTCGACGCGATCGTGATGACGGCCGGCACCGGCGGCACGCTGACCGGCGTCGCCCGTCGCATCAAGGAGTCGATCCCGGGCTGTCGCGTGATCGGCGTCGATCCCGAGGGATCGATCCTCGCCGGCCCGGGCGAGATCAAGTCCTACAAGGTCGAGGGGATCGGCTACGACTTCATCCCCGACGTGCTCGACGTGAAGCTGGTCGACGAGTGGATCAAGAGCAACGACCGCGACTCGTTCCTGACGGCGCGGCGCCTGATCCGGACCGAGGGGATCCTGGGCGGCGGCAGTTCGGGCAGCGCGGTCTGGGCGACGCTCAAGGTGGCGGCCCGCATGAAGCCGGGCCAGCGCGTGCTCACGATCCTGCCCGACTCGATCCGCAACTACATGACGAAGTTCGTCGATCCGACCTGGATGCGGGAGAACCGCTTCGTCGAGCGCGACTTCGCCATGGGCGACGTCGGCGACGTGCTGCGCGCGCTGCCGCGCCGCGCGGTGATCAGCGTCGCGGTCGCCGACACGCTCGGCGCCGCGATCGAGCTGATGAAGCAGAAGGGGATCTCGCAGGTCCCGGTGCTGGACGGCGACCGCCTCGCCGGGATCCTCACCGAGAGCGACGTCCTGCAGGGGCTGGTGGCGGCGCAGTGGAAGCTCACCACCAAGGTGGCCGAGGCGATGGTGCGCCGCGTCAGCACGGTGGGAGACAACACGCCGGCGTCGATGCTGCCCGAGATCTTCGGTCGCGGCGAAGTCGCGATCGTGGTCGATGGCGGCAACCGCGTGCTCGGGCTGCTGACCAAGATCGATCTGGTCGACTACCTGCTGGCGACCGAACGATTGCAGCAGTCGACCGCGCCGGTATGAGCAGCGGGAGTGACGCGCCGGCCGGCGGCGCGAAGGGCGGCGCGAGGGGTGGCGCGAACGAGCCGCCGCAACTCGTCTTGCTGCCGTCCGCGTCGCTCGTCTGGCTCGGGACGTTGATCGGCGCAGCGATGATCGTGGTCGGCGCGCTCGTGGGGGGCGACCTCTTGCCGCGCGCCGACCCGCGCGCCACGGATCGCTGGTTCGCCGGTGGCGTGGCCCTGATGGGCGTCGCGGTGGTCGCCGGCATGGGACCGATGGCGTGGGCACCGCGGCCGATCCTGGTCGCCGATGCGCGCGGGCTCCACTACCTGCTGCGGTTCGGCAAGGGCGCGAGTTTCGCCTGGGACGAACTGGCCGCGGTCGGCTGGGTGCGCGCCGGCAAGCACTCCGGTTTCGGGCTCTGGATGCGCGATCGTCAGGCCTGGCTGGCGTCGCTCCCGGGCTGGCAGCAGCCGCTCCATCGGCTCGGCCAGGCGTTGGGGCGGCCGGAGCGGCGCCTCTCCGTGCTGGCCGGTCGCCAGGCGATCAACGCCTTCGCCGCGCAGATCGCGCAGCACTACCCGGTCGAGGCGCGCTGATCGCCGCTGCTGCGCGGGGGCGTCAGCCGCCGATCGGCGGCGGCGGACCGCCGGACGGCGGCGCCTGCAGCCGTGCGAGGTGCTGCTGCATCTGGTTGCGCGGGTGGAGGTCGCCCTTCGCCTGCGCGAGCTCGACCCCGCGCGTCCAGGTCTTGAGCGCGCGCGCGAGCTTCCCCGCCTTCTCCCACGCCTCGCCCAGCACGACGTAGACCGCGGTGTAGTCGGGCTTCTGCGCGAGGACCTGCTCCAGCATCGCGGCGGCCTCGGCGGCCCGCCCGGCCTCGAGATAGGCGCGACCGAGCGTGAAGCGCGACAGGGAATCGTCCGGGTTGTGGCTGACGAGCGCCTCGAACTGCCGGATCTTGCGGGCGAGTCCGAGCGGATCGCGCGTGATCGGCGGCGGCGCCGCCTCGCGATCGACCGGGGCCGCCGCCGGGGTCGCTCCCATCACCATCGAGACCAGCTGCGGCGGCTGCGCCGCGTCGGCGCCAGTCGGCACCTGCGCCAGCTCCGGATCGCCGTGGCCGGCGCCGGTGGCGAGCTCCTGCTTCCAGCCGAGCAGTCGCGCCTTGGCCTGCTCCTCCTCGGCCTTCTCCTTCATTCCCTTCTTCATGAAGAAGCGCGAGAGATTGGTGTGCGCCATGATCTCGTCGGGGCGCAGCGCCACCAGCCGCTCGGTCGCCGCGATGGCCGCGTCGAGCTGGCCGAGCCGGTCGTGCAGCACGCCGAGCGCTTCCCACGCGTCGGCCAGCGCCGGGTCGAGCGCGACCGCCTGCTCGAGCAGCATCACGGCGCCGGCATAGTTCTTGGCGCGGTGCCGCTTCAGGCCGTCGCGGTAGAGGGCGTGGGCGCGATCGCCGGCGGAGGGTTCGGCGCCCATCACGCCGCCCTCATCGCTCGGTCGGGTTGAAGTCGCCGTCATGGCCGGCATCGCTCGGCGGCGCATCGTCGCCGATGCCGAGGATCTTCTTCCCGGCCGGCGAGATCAGGTGCGGACCCCACGGCGGGCTCCAGACGATGTGCACCAGGCACTTGCTGGCGCCGAGCGTCTTCATCACCCGCGACTCGACCGAAGCCGGGATCTCGCGCGCGGAGGGGCAGGAAGGCGAGGTGAGCGTCATCACCACGTTGACCTCGGGTCCGTCGACGTCGATGTCGTAGATCAGGCCGAGGTCGTGGATGTTGACCGGGATCTCCGGGTCGTAGACCGTCCGGATGACCTCGACGACCTGTTCCTTGGTGATCGGCACTGCAGTTCCTCGGGGGAGCGCGGGGCGGGGATCATAGCCGGGTCCGCAGCGGCGGCAGGTTGCCTCAAGTCGTCGCGCCGGGCTGCCGATCGAGCGGGCAGCGCGCCCGACCTACCTCGCCGCCAACGGCTCCGGACGGCGTCCGGGCGCGCCTGGAGCAGTGCCATGCAGGCGACCCTCGGCTCGGCCACGCTGCACGTCGCGCGCACGCGGGCCCGCAGGTGGCTGCGCGTCTTCCAGCAGATGGTCCGCGTGCTCGACCGGCTCGAGCCGCAGGAGTCCGCGCTGGCGCGTTCGCTGGTGTTCCTGATCCAGCGCGCGCTCGGCGATCTCGATGGCGGCGACACCGTGGTGCCGGTGCGGCCGCTGGCGGTGCCGGTCGGGCCGGATGCGGCCGACGGTGGCGAACTGCCGGGCGACGAACTGCGCGCGGCAGTCGATCTGGTGCGCGGCGGCGAATTGCGCCGCGACGCGCGCGTCGATCCCGCGGGCGACGAGTTCGAGGTGCTGCTGGTGCTGGCCGGCGCGCTGACCGAGTCGGCCGACGGCGGCAGCTACGGCGACCCGGCCATCACCGTCGACGCGCTGCTGCGCGAGTATCGGGCGCTCAAGTCGCTGGCCGCGCCCGACGTGATGCGGATCGAGCTGTTCCCGCTGGCCTTCCGGCGGCGCTGGGCGGCGCTGCAGGCGGCGGCTGCGACCCGGGAGGATCCGTTGCGCCGGCTGGCGTTCGAGCTGTCGGTGATGAAGGTGATCCACGCGCTGTTCGCGCTGGCGATCGGCTGGCGGCGCGCGCCGGAATTCGAGCGTGGCGAGAGCGCGGGCGACGCCTGGTTCGCCTGGAGCCTCGGCGAGGCGATCCTGAAGGGCGCGCGGCGCTGATGGCGGGCGGGAACGGGCGGTGCCGCTGGGCGTAGATTGCCCGGTTTCCTTCGGCCTGGAGTCGTCGCCTGCTCCCGATCCGACCGCCGCGCGCGGCGCTCGCCGCCCTCTGCTTGCTGGCCCCGTCGCTGGCGGCAGGGGAGTCGCCGCGCCACCATCCGACTGCGCCGTTCGCGCGCCGCGCCGAAGGGGTTGCGCCGCCGGTCATCGACGGCCGGCTCGACGACGCGCTCTGGGCGCAGGCGACCCGCCTCGACGACCTGCGCCAGGTCGAACCGGCGATCGGCGCGCCGGTCAGCGAGCGCACCGAGATCCTGCTCGCCTACGACGCCCGCACGCTCTTCGTCGGCATCCGCTGCCACGACGCCGAGCCGGCGGGGATCCGCGCCACGCTGTGCAAGCGTGACGTCCGGCTCGATTCCGACGACCGGGTCGAATTCTGGTTCGACACCTTCCACGACCGGCGCAACGCCTACTGGTTCCAGATCGGCGCCGGCGGCGCCAAGGGCGACGCGCTGATCACCCGCAACGGTGCCGAGTTCAACAAGCAGTGGGACGCGATCTGGCACGGTCACTCGCGGCTGACCGCGGACGGCTGGGAGGCGGAGGTGGCGATCCCGCTGCAGTCGATCGCGTTCGACCCCGCGACGACCCGGTTCGGCTTCAACGTCGCGCGCTGGCTGCGGCGCAAGAACGAGCAGGCGGTCTGGGCCAGCCCGGACCCGCAGTTCCAGTTCTTCGCCATGGCCAATGGTGGCACGCTCACCGGCATCCACGGCCTCGAGCAATCGCTCGGGCTCGACGTCGTGCCGTTCGTCGTGCTCGATCGCGTGCGCCAGCGCGATGCCGACCGCGACTACCTCCGCGGCGACAGCGGCTTCGACTTCTTCTGGCGCGTGACGCCGAACGTGAAGCTCTCCGGCTCGGTGAACACCGATTTCGCCGAGACCGAGGTCGACGAGCGGCGGGTCAACCTCACCCGCTTCCCGCTCTTCTTCCCCGAGAAGCGCGACTTCTTCCTCGAGGACTCGGGCACCTTCGCCTTCGGCGGCGGCGCTCGGTTCGGCCAGTCGCCCGACGTGCTGCCGTTCTTCTCGCGCCGGATCGGCATCGACGACACCGGCGAGGAGGTGCCGATCGAAGCGGCGCTGAAGCTGGCCGGCCGCACCGACGGCTGGTCGTTCGGGCTGCTCGACGTGCAGACGGCGCGGCAGCACGAACTCGACGCGCAGAATCTCTTCGTCGGCCGGGTGTCGCGCAACCTGTTCGAGCAGTCCGACGCCGGGTTGATCGTCACCCGCGGCGACCCGTCGGGCGACGGCCGCGCCGGCACCTATGGCGGCGATTTCAACTACCGCATCGACGACTTCCTCGGCAGCGAGAGCCTGCGGGTCAACACCTGGCTGCTGGCGACCGAGCAGGTGGGGGCCGGCGGCGAGGCGGTCTCCGGCCACGTGGGCCTCGCCCTGCCCAACGACGAGTACGACGTCGGCACGAGCACCACCTGGGTGGCGCAGGAGTTCGACCCCGAGCTCGGCTTCGTCCGCCGCGATGGCAAGCGCTTTGGCGGGCGCGCCTTCTGGCAACCGCGCCCGGCGGCGTCGGCGGTGCGGCAATGGACCTTCGGCGCCCGTTCGGCGGCGTGGACCGACGCCGGCAACGAGGTCGAGAGCGTCGAGTTCGACGTGACCCTGGTCGGCTTCGAGCTGCAGTCGGGCGACCACGGCAAACTCACCGTCGCCCACCTGCGCGAACAACTCGAGGAGTCGTTCGCGATCGTCGACGGCGTCACGGTCCCGGCGGAGGACCATCGCTTCGCGCGGGCCGGCATCGAGCTTGGCACCTCGGAGGGGCGGCCGCTGCAGGCGCGCTGCGAAGCGAGCGGGGGCGGCTTCTACGACGGCCGCAGCTACGACCTCGAATTCGGCGTGAACGCCCGCCTGTCGCGCTTCTGGAACGCCGGCCTCGACTGGGAGCGGACCGACGCCAACCTCGAGGACGGCAGCTTCGTCGCCCGGGTGACGCGGTTGTACGCGACGATCCAGTTCCACCAGGACCTCGCCTGGACGAACTTCCTCCAGCACGACAACCTGAGCGACGAGATCGGCCTGAACAGCCGCGTGTGGTGGATCCTCGAGCCCGGCCGCGAGCTGTTCCTGGTGCTGAACCACGGCTGGCTGCGCCAGCACGGCAGCTACGAGCCGGTCGACACGACGCTGAGCCTCAAGCTCGGCTGGACGCTGCGCTGGTGAGCCGGGTCAGGGGACGCGGGCGGACAGCGTCCAGTGGCGGTCGCTGGTGGCCTGCACGCACTCGCTGCAGAGGCCGAGCTCGCGCACGAGGGCGCGCACCTCCGCCAGCGTGAGCGCCGCGCGCAGGCTGGCGTCGAACAGCGCCCGTTGGCGCTCGTTCGCGCCGGCCGCGTAGGTCTCGACGCGCCAGCGCACGCCGGCATCGTCGTCGGGGCGCAGCAGGTCGCGAAAGAAGAGCAGCCCGCCGCGGCGGGCGACGCGCAGCGCTTCCGCGAGCACGCGTGCGGGTTCCGGGATGTGGTGGACGATGCTGTTGCTCATCACCGTCGCGAAGCTGCCGTCGGGCCATCCGAGCCGCTTGCCGTCGCCGAGTCGCAGCTCGATGTTTCCAGTGAGCCCGGCGCGAGCGACGTTCTCGCGCGCCAGCGCCAGCATGTGCCGCGCGAGGTCGGTCGCCACCACGCGCGCGGTCGGCTCGCGGCGGCAGAGCTCGATCGGGATCTGCGCGGTGCCGGTGCCGAGGTCGAGGAGCGGACCGTCCGGCAGGCCGGCCGCCCGCAGGTCGGTCACGAACTGCGCGTTCACCGCGGCGTGGTCCATCGCGTCGTAGTCGTGCGCCTCCTCGGCGCTGTCCATCACCTCGGGCTCGAGGACGCGGGGCAGCATGCAGGTCTCCGTACACGCCAGTCCAGCAGTTCAGCGGCGTTGCAGCACGAACACGACGCCCGCGGCCGCGGCCAGCACCAGCACGATCAGTGCCGCGATCCGGCCGACGCTCCACGGCCGCTCGCCCTGCACCTCGCCCGTCGCGGCATTCACCACCAGCCGGTAGTCCTTCTCGCGCCAGCGGTAGCTGGCGAGGAAGACCGGCAGCAGCAGGTGCTTGTAGGTGAGCGCCGACCAATCGGTCGAGAGCGACAGGACGCGCTGCTCGTCGCCGCCGATGCGGCGCCTCACGTCGGCGTCGAGTTCGGCTTCGATCTGCTTCTTCGCCGACTTGAAGCAGTCCGGCAGCGGTCGCTCGTAGGTGCGGGCGAGGAAACCGGCGAGATACTCGGGGCGCCACGGCTGCACCTGCGCGAGCGGCCACGGCTCGAGCTCGCGCATGCGCGCGTCGGGCAGGCCGGCGCCGGCGCACTCGAGCTGATCGTCGAAGAAGCGGCGGAAGCTGCCGGCGGCCGGCCACCAGCGGGTCCGGCGCACGCGCGTCCGGTTCTTGCCGCTGCCGACCGTCACCCAGTAGTGCTCGCCACGCATGCCGGTGTAGCGGTTGGCGGTCAGCGCATCGAAGGTGAAGAACGGCAGGTAGACGCCCTGGAACGCCGCAGAAATGCCGTCGCGCTTGAGCGGGCCCGGCAGGAACCAGCGCGACGCGACCCAGCGCTGCAGCTCGGCGCCGGCGCGTGCGCCGTCGATCCGGAACGGGACCACGCCATCGACCGGCAGGCGCTGCGTCGCGTCGTGCACCCCCTCGCGGGCGATCGGCTGGCTGCAGTAGGGGCAGCGCTGAGCCGTCAGCGCTCCGACGAACTGCACGTTGGCGCCGCAGCCGCTGCAGCGGACCTCGTGCAGGTCGTCGTGCTTCCCGACCTCGGCGCGCCGCTCTGCCGCCTTGTCGAGAGCGGCCTCGAGGCTGTTCTCGCTGACCGGTCGTGCCGAGCCGCCGACGGCGGCGACATGGCCGCAGTAGGGGCACTTCGGCGCTTGCGCCGCCGGATCGAAGGCGAGGTCGGCGCCGCACGCCTGGCAGGGAAAGGTGCGGCCCGCCGCCTTGCGAGTGGCGTCGTCCTCGGCCGGGAGCGGCGGCGGGGTGATCGGCGGGCCGACCACCTCGTCGGCGTCCTCGAGCGGTTCGGGCGGGGGGGGCACCGCGGCCATCGACGCGCGCGGTACTCAGCGCGCCGGCGG
>VGYY01000179.1 GCA_016872815.1 Planctomycetota bacterium | reverse complement strand
CGGCACGGCGGCAGGCGGTCCGCCACCCGCCGCGACCGTGGCGCCGGCGCCGGCACCGGCGCCGTCAACGGAAGGCGCGAGCTTCCGCCCGGTCGTCACGCCCGACGGCGTTTCGCTGCCGGCGCGCAGCGTCGATGGCGTGCGCATCCTGCATCTGGTGGCCGAACCGGTGACGCACGAATTCGCGCCCGGGCTGCGCGGCGAATGCTGGGGCTACAACGGCCGCGTACACGGGCCGACGATCGAAGCGGTGCAGGGCGAACGGGTGCGGATCTACGTGACCAACCGGCTGCCGGTCGGGACCTCCGTCCATTGGCACGGCCAGCGCGTGCCGAGCGGGATGGATGGCGTGGGCGGCCTGTCGCAGCGGCCGATCGAGCCGGGCGAGACGTTCCGCTACGAGTTCACGCCGCCCGACGCCGGCAGCTTCATGTACCACTCGCATCACGACGAGATGACGCAGATGGCGATGGGCCTGATGGGCATGTTCATCGTCCATCCGCGCACGCCTGAACCCGAGCCGCCGGCGCGCGACTTCGCCTACATGCTGAGCGAGTGGAAGATCGAGCCCGGCACGCGCCGGCCCGATCCGAACGAGATGGTCGACTTCAACGTGCTGACGCTGAACGCGCGCATCTTCCCCGGCACCGCGCCGCTGCTCGTGCGTCGCGGCGAGCGCGTCCGCATCCGCATCGGCAACCTGAGCGCGATGGATCACCACCCGATCCACCTGCACGGCCACGCCTTCACCGTGGTGGCCACCGACGGCGGCGAGGTGCCGCCTACCGCGCGCTTCCCCGAGACGTCGGTGCTGGTGCCGGTGGGCGCCGTCCGGGTGATCGAGTTCGTCGCCGACAACCCGGGCGACTGGGCGCTGCACTGCCACATGACGCACCACGTGATGACGCAGATGGGGCACGGCCTGCCGAACCTGATCGGCAGCGACCCCGGCCGCTTCGACGAGGCGCTGGCGCGCCACGTGCCGGCGTTCGATCAGGTAGGCAGCGGGATGGCGGCGGCGGACGCGCACGCAGGCGACGACCCGACCATCCCGCGGAACAGCCTGCCGATGATGGGGGGCGTCGGGCCGCACGGCTACATCACGATGGGCGGCATGTTCAGCGTGCTCAAGGTCCGCGACGAGCTGCCGGCCGACGGCGCCGACCCGGGCTGGTACGCGGCGCCCGCCGGAACTCAGGCCGACGCCGCCACCCCGGAAGAGCTCGCCCGCGACAACATCGCCGGATGAAGTGCGTCCTGCTGTCCGGCCTCTGAAGCGAACTGCAGGGTCAGGCCGCCGGCGCCGGCGCTCCGGCGGGAAGCGCCTGACCCGATCACTCGAGCAGCAGGTCGAGCGCGAGCGGCTGTCCGTGGTAGTCGAGCAGCGCCTGGTCGGCGACGTTCGGCCACGCGCCGAACGGCTCGCCGAGTTCGCCGAGCGTGCCGTCCTGGTCGACGTCGACGCCGATGCGCAGGAAGTAGCTGCCGCGGCTCACGCCGCGCAGCTGCCACGCGTAGCCGTCGGCGAACCGCGCGATGAACTGCTTCGCCAGCGTCGTGCCATCGTCCTCGAACAGCTGGACGGTGATGTCGCCCACGTCGGTCAGCGGCGGGCCGCCGACCGTGACGGCGACCAGCAACGTCTCGGTGCCGCCGTTGGTGACGATGGCGACCTGCGCCTGCCAGGCGCCGGCGGCGAGGCCGGTGCGATCGGCGGTGAAGTCGATGGTCGAGTCGTCGGCGCGGATGACCGCGCCGAGCCAGGCCGTATTCGCCGGCTGTCCGGCCGGTTCCTGCACGCTGGTGAGGGCGAGGCTCTGGAGGTCGAGGCTCCCGCCGCCGACGTTCTGCACCTGCATCACGAGCCGCGCGCCGGTCGCGCCGAAGTCGATCTCGCCGGTCGGGATCGCGGCATCGGCAGTGACGTCGTTGACCGCCGCGGCGGCGTCGACGATGCCGTGGCCGAACCCCTCGTCGAAGCCCGGCGCGCCGGCATCGACCGCCGTATCGCGCAGCAACGTCTCGGTCTCGGCCTGCGTGAGGCCCGGGAACTGCGTCAGCAGGAGGCCGACCACGCCGGTCGCGTGGGCGCAGGCCATCGACGTGCCGGCCAGCGGTTGCAGCGAGCCGTTGACCCCGACGCCGACCGTGGACCAGATGTCGTGTGCGGCGTTCAGGCCGGCCGAGCCGCCCGAGCAGGTGATGTCGATTTCCGGGCCGGTATTGGAATAGAAGGCGAGGTCGCCGGAGAAATCGGCGGCGGCGACGGCGATCACGGCGGCGTGCGCCGCGGGATAGAGCACCGCTTGGCCGTTGCCGTCGTTGCCCGCGGCGGCGCAGACGATGGAGCCGGCGTTGATCGCGGCGTTCACCGCGTTCTGGATCGCGTTGCTGACCGAAGAAGTGCCGAGGCTCAGGTTGATGGCGACCGCGGGGTTGGCCGGGAGCAATCCCGACGCGTTCGCCAGGCCGGCCGCGTAGCGGATCGACTCGGCGATGTCGGTGGTGGTGCCGATGCCGTCGGTGCCGAGTGCACGCAGCATCATCAGTTCGGCGTCCCAGCAGATGCCGGTGCCCTGCGTGCCGTTGTCGCCGCGGGCGCCCATCGTGCCGCCGACGTGGCTGCCGTGGTGGCCGTTGCCGGCGAAGGTGCCCTGATCGAACGGATTGGCGTCGCGGCCGTCGCCGTCGCCCGAGTTCGAGATCGAACTCACGAAGTCGTAGCCGTCGGGGCCGACGTTCGCGTTGAGGTCGACGTTGTCGGTGCGCACGCCGGTGTCGACCACCGCCAGCACCAGCGTCGGCGCGCCGGTCGCGAGGTCCCACGCCGCCGGCAGGTTGAGCAGGTCGTAGTGCCACTGCTGGTCGGTGGCGTAGCCGGGGTCGTTCGGCGTGGCGAGCGAGCGCGCGAGGTATTCCGGCTCGCTCCACTCGATCCCGGGTGCGCCGCGCAGGTTGTCGAGCGCGGCGAGCAGGGCACGCGATTCCTCGCGGCGGCGGGCGCGGCGGCTCGCGACCCCGTTCACGGTGCGCGCCGACGGGCCGCTCCATGCGGCGGTGGTGGCGACGCGGACGCAGTCGAAGCCGGACACGCTGCGCTCTTCGGCGGTGAAGGCGAGGCCGACCGGCGCCGGCGGCAGCTGGAGCTGCGCGGCGGCGACGCGCCGGCCGAGCACGAGTCGACCGGGCACGAAATCGGGCAGCAGCGGATCGCCATGGAGCGCGCCGAGGCGCGTGTCCGGAAGCGCGGCGAGCTGCGCGGCCGCGGCCGCGGCCAGCGCAGGATCGGCCGGGGCGAGGGCGGCGGGGACGACGTGCGGCGCGACCGCGCTGCCGCCAAGGCGGAGCTCGAAGCACGCCGAACCGGAGAAGGCGCCGACCCAGAGGTCGAAGCCGGTGGCGCCCGCCACGTCCGCGGCGAGCTCGATCTCCACGGGGCGGCCGTCGGCCGGGAAGCGGAGCAGCGTCGGCGGCGCCGGCACCGCCGCCCGCATCAGCGCGGCGCGCGGCTGCGCGGCGAAGAACAGCTCGCTTTGCGCGTCCGTCGTGGCGCGAGCGGCGAGCGAGACGGTCAGGCGGGTGCCGGCCGCGACCTCGACCTGCCAGGCATCGACGCCGAGGTCGAGTCGGGCCACCAGCGACTGCGTCGTGGCGCCCGGTTCCGACCAGTGCCGTTCTCCGACCTTCGCGCCAGCGAGGGTCCAGGACTCGAGGCGTCCGTCGGCGCGCAGGAGGTGCAGGAACGCGCCGTCGAAGGCGAGCGCCGAGAGCGGCGCCGCCGGGATGGCGAGGTCGTGCAGCGCGCCGAAGCGCAGCGCACCGTCGGGGCCGACGAGCGCGACCTCGTGGACGGTGCCGGCGTCCGGATCGCAGGTGAAGAGCCGCTCGCGGCCCGACGCGAGCTCGATCCCGCCGGCGAGGTGGGCGAGCCCGGCGCGGCCGAGATCGTGCACCGCCAGCGCGGCGCCGTCGTCGGCGTCGAAGGCGACGAGTCGCGCGTCGATCCCGGATCGGTCGAGCACCACGAGCGCATCGAGGCACGCCGTGGCGCCCGCCACCGACACCGGCAGCGCCAGCTCGAGGCGGCGCTTGGCCAGCCCCGCGACCAGCGGCGTCGCGACCACGGTGGCCGGCGCGGCGCCATCGCCGTCGACCAGCAGCAGTTCGTTGCCGCGGCGGGCAAGCGCCTGTGGCGCGGGACCGCGCAGCCCATGGCTCTGCTCGCCGGTGGAGAGGAGGTCGCCGCCGCGGACGAAGGCGGCACCGTCCGCAACGGTCAGCGCATGGAGCGCGAGCGTCGCCGCGCACTCGCCGCGACCGTGTGCGACCCTGCCGGCCGCCGGCGCCGGCAGCAGCGGCGCGTGTCCGGGCGTGTCGTTCGGCTCGCGGTCGAGGTTGAGCCCGGCGCCGAACGACGTGGCGTCGGTGATCACGCCTCCCGACAGCGCCAGCGTGGCGGCGCCGCCGCCACCGCCGCCACCGCCGCTGGCGGCGAGCGCCGCGATCGGCGCCGCAGGCCAGCACCCCTGCAGGAACGGCAGCGCCAGCAGCGGCGCCGCCGTGATCAGGCGACGGTGTCGGTTCATGTCACTTCTCGACGATGACGGTCTGGCGGTAGAGGGTCACGAAGCTCGAGAACGTGCTGATCAGCACGTCGACCACGGTGAACTTGGTGGTGACGCGGTAGTCGCGCGTCGGGCCGGCGAGCTGCGCCGAGTCGACCGCATCGAGCGGCACCAGGCCCCAGAGCGCGAACCACTCGGTCTGCGTGGCGACCACCGGCGTCACGTTCTGCGGGCCGCGCCCGACCGTGTGGGTGAACGTGAAGCAGGCGGACAGCGGCGCGAGTGCCGCCGCCGCCAGCGCGAGACGCGCAAGCGACTTCCTCATCGGACCCCTCCTCAGGCGTTTCCTCAGCCCCAGCGCACCAGCGTCTGGTCGAAGATCCAATCCGATCCGGCGCGGCCCGGCCGCACGCGGACGGCGAGCCCCTGCTTTCCCGAACGACTGCACGGCACCGTCGCCGTGTAGTGCTCGAGGCCCTCCTGCTGACCGGAGTGGCTGGTGGTCGCCACCGCCGCGTCGCGGATCCGCCCGTCGCCGTCGAGCGGACCATGCACGACCTCGACGACGAGATGCGCCGGGTCGATCGGTCCGGGGTCGAGCGCGATCGCCACCGGCAGGCGCTCGCCCAGCGCGAGCGGCCCGTCGGCGGTGACCCGCACGTCGGCGATCCGCACCCGCTCCCACGACTGGTTGACCATCTTCCACCAATCGGAGAGCGCGCGCATGCGGCCGCGATTGGCGCCGCCGAGTTCGTCGTGCACGCGCAGCGCGGGCGCGTAGAAGCGGCTGGCGTACTCCTCGAGCATGCGGTCGCTCGAGAACTGCCGCGCCATCCCGCCGATCGACGCCTTCATCATCCGGCACCACTCGGTCGGGATCCCCTCCTTGTCGCGCTCGTAGAAGGCGGCGGCGACCTCGTGCTCGAGCAGGTCGTAGGCGGAGAGGGCGTCGAGCTGGTCCTGCATGTCCGGGTCGGCGCTGTCGTGGCCGTTGCCGATCGCCCAGCCGTTGTCGCCGCGCCAGCCCTCGCACCACCAGCCGTCGAGGATCGACATGTGCAGCCCGCCGTTCAGCACCGACTTCATGCCGGAGGTGCCGCTGGCCTCGTACGGCCGGCGCGGGTTGTTGAGCCAGACGTCGACGCCCTGCACCAGGATCCGGGCGAGGCCGATGTCGTAGTTCTCGACGAACACGACCCGACCCATCAGCTCGTCGCCCCAGCTGGCGCGCACGATCTCGCGGATGCACTTCTTGCCCGGCTCGTCCTGCGGATGCGACTTTCCGGCGAACACGAACTGGATCGGCCGTTCCGAGTGGCGGCAGATCCGCTTCAGCCGCTCGAGATCACGGAAGAGCAGGGTCGAGCGCTTGTAGGTGGCGAAGCGGCGGCAGAACCCGATGGTCAGCACCTCGGGGTCGAGCGCGCGTTCGGCGCGGCGCAGCTGCGCCGGCGAGACCACGCCGCGCTGCGCCTGGCGGAGCAGCCGCGAGCGGACCTCGTTGACGAGCCGCTGGCGCAGGCGGCAGCGGCTGCGCCAGAGCTCGGCATCGGGGATCTCGCGCACCTTCTCCCAGGTGGCGGCGAGACCGGCGTGGGCCAGCCAGTCGGGCTCGAAGTAGCGGTCGAACAGGCGGCGCATCTCGGCCGAGAGCCAGCTCTGGCTGTGCACGCCGTTGGTCACGTGCGTGATCGGCAGCTCGTCGACCTGGAGCATCGGCCACAGGTCCTTCCACATGTCGCGCGTCACCTCGCCGTGCAGCTTGCTGACGCCGTTCTTGTGCCGCGCCATCCTGAGCCCGAGCACCGTCATGTTGAACAGCTCGCCGGGCTTGCCGGGCTCGCGCTGGCCGAGCGCCACCAGCTGGTCGAGCGGGATGCGCAGCCGCTGCGCGTACGGCGCGAAATGGTCGCGGATCCACTCGGGATCGTAGGCGTCGTGGCCGGCGGGCACCGGCGTGTGGGTGGTGAAGGTGTTGGCGGCCGCGACGAGGTGGCGTGCATCCTCGAACGACAGCTGCTCGCGTTCCATCACGCGCGCGGCCTGCTCGAGGGTGAGGAACGTCGTGTGTCCCTCGTTCATGTGGTAGGCGTCGATGTCGAGGCCGAGTCCGTGCAGCGCGTGGACGCCGCCGATGCCGAGCAGGATCTCCTGCTCGAGGCGCACCCGCTTGTCGCTGTCGTAGAGGCGCGCGCTGATCCTGCGATCCTGCTCCGGCGCGTCCGGGAGGTTGGTGTCGAGGAGGAAGAGCGGCACCCGTCCGACCTGCACCTTCCACACCTGCGCCCGGACCGTCCGGGCGCCCATCGCCACCGCGATCACCAGCGGCCGGCCGTCGCCGCCGCGCGCCAGCTCCAGCGGCATGCGCGAGAAGTCGTTCTCGGGGTAGAGCTCGGCCTGCCAGCCGTCGTGGTCGATCTGCTGCTGGAAGTAGCCGAAGCGATAGGCGATGCCGACGCCGACCACCGGGACGCCGAGATCGGAAGCCGACTTGAGCAGGTCGCCGGCGAGGACGCCCAGTCCGCCCGAGTAGAGCGGCAGGCATTCGTGGATCCCGAACTCGGCCGAGAAGTAGGCGACGCGCCGGCCGCGGAACTCGGGGTAGCCCTTCTCGAACCACGAGACGCGACGCAGGTCGCGGTCGAACGCGTCGAGGACGCGATCGAGATGGGCGCGGAAGGAGGCGTCGGTCGCCAACTGCTCGAGGCGGCGCGGGTCGACGTCGCCGAGCAGGCGGACGGGATTGCTCCCGGCCGCGGCGAAGGCCGCGGTGTCGATCCGCTGGAACAGGTCGACCGCCTCGGGGTGCCAGCACCACCAGAGGTTCTTCGCCAGCTCGAGCAGCCGGTCGAGCGGACCGGGGAGTCGGGGGGCGACGTGGAATTCGCGCACGTGGATGGTCATGGATCCCGGATCGGGCGCCTTGGGGAAAGAACTTCAGTCTGTAATGGCGCGGCCGCCGTTCAACTGGCCGCCGGCGGAAGTTCGGGGCCGGCCCCACGTGGCGGCGGATCCGGTGAGCGATTCACGCGGAAGATGGGACGACGATGACGACGCTGACGCCGGTCGAGCCGTTCGCGATCGAGGGCCCCGGGGGGCGGCTCGACGGCCGGCTCGAACTGCCCGACCCGGCGGCCGGCGCGGCGCCGCGATTCCTCGCCATATTCGGGCATCCCCATCCCCAGCACGGCGGGACGATGCAGAACTCGGTGGTGGTGCATGGCGCGCGCGCGCTGGCGGCGCTCGGCGGCGCCGTCGCCCGCTTCGACTTCCGCGGAGTCGGGCGCAGCGGCGGCCGCTACGACGAGGGCCGCGGGGAGCGCGCCGACTACGGCGCCGTCGCCGCCTTCCTGCGCCGGCGCTTCGCGGCATCGCTGCCGCTCCTCGCCGCCGGCTTCTCCTTCGGGGCGATCCGCGCGCTCGAGGTTGCCGCCGCCGGCGAAGCGGACGCCTGGCTCGGCGTCGCGCCGCCGTTGACGCTCGCCCGGTATTCGGGACAGGTTCCCGAGCAGGTGGCGGTCAGGGCGGCGCTGGTCCTCGCCGGCGCCGATGAACTCGTCGCTGCGCCGTCGCCGGACGAGCTGGCGCGCCGCTTCGCCGACCTGCGCGCGGTGGAAGTCGTGCCGGCCGCCGGTCACCTCTTCTTCGGTCGTATCCGCGAGGTGGCGGCCGCCGTAGCGCGCGCGGCGGCGGCGCTCGGCTTCGCGCCGACCGCGAGCTGACGCGCGATCTTGCGGGTCGCCATCGTGATCGGCTCGGCGTTCAACTCGGCCGGCTCGACGAAGCGCGCCGGCGGACGCGGTCGGGCGCTGGCGGCGACGGTGGTCGCAAACACCCGCATGACGACCTTCCGGTTCGAGATCACCTGGCGGTGGAGCAGCAGCTCATCCCCGACCACGCCGCGCAGGCCGGTGGCGTCGCGCAGTCCGCGGGCGAGGGCCTCGGCGCTGGCCGCCGCCGATGCGGCCCCTGCGCCGACCTCGAACGTGGGCAGTTCGACCAGGTCGTGGAGCAGCCCTTGCGGTGGACGCTGGCGAACCAGCAACGCGCTGCCGCGGCGCACGATCGCGACCGCCCAGGTCTCGGCGCGCAGCGCCGCGCGCGGCCGCAGCCG
>VGYY01000178.1 GCA_016872815.1 Planctomycetota bacterium | reverse complement strand
CGGGCACCGATGCCACCGTCGCCGCCGCCGCCGCCGCGCCGCCGCCACCCGAGGCGACCGTGTTCGAGACCGGCGCCAACCGCTGGCGCACCTTCGCGCAGTGGCCGCCGAAGGAGGCGACGCCGACCACGTGGTACGTGCGCGGCGACTCGATGCTGGCACGCGACGCACCGCCGACCGACGCCGAGGCGTGCGACGAGTTCCTCAGCGATCCGCGCAAGCCGGTGCCCGCGAACGGCACCATCGCGCGTGGCATGACCTCGGAGTACATGATCGAGGACCAGCGCTTCGCCGCCAGCCGGCCCGACGTGCTGTGGTGGCGGACCGCGCCGCTCGAGCAGGAGCTGACGCTGGTCGGGCCGTTGCTGGCGCAGCTGTACGTGTCGACGACGCGCGAGGACGCCGACTGGGTGGTGAAGGTGATCGACGTCTTCCCGGACGACTTCGCCTGGCCGCCCGAGCCCGACGCGGCCGCTGCCGAAGGCGGTGCTGCGGCCGCAGGCGCCGCTGCCGCCGCGCCGGCGCGGCGCGCCGCCCGCGAGACGCCGATGGGCGGCTACCAGATGCTGGTGCGCAGCGAGGTGATCCGCGGCCGTTTCCGCGACAGCTACGCCGAGCCGAAGCCGTTCCGTCCGGGCGAACCGACGCTGGTGCGCCTGCCGCTGCAGGACGTGCTGCACACGTTCCGCAAGGGCCACCGGCTGATGATCCAGGTGCAGAGCACGTGGTTCCCGCTGGTCGATCGCAACCCGCAGACGTGGGTCGCCGACCTCAGCCAGGCCGACGTGAAGGACTTCCAGCCGGCGTCGCATCGCATCTGGCGCGATGCGACGCGGCCGACGCGCATCGAGGTCGCGGTGCTGCCGGCGGCAGCGCCGGCGGCGGCCGGAGCGCCGTCCGAGAACCGGTCAGCGGAAACGCGGCCCACGGAGAAGAACGAGCGATGAACGGTTCCCGCAACACCTGGAACAAGGTGGCGCCGCTGCTGGCGCTGGTGCTCGGCGCGCGGCCGGGGATGGCGCAGGAAGGGGCTCCGTCGGCGCCGCCGGTGACGCCGCTCGTGCCGCCGGTCCTGGCTCTGGTCGAGCCGTGGCCGGCGGACCATCCGCTGCAGCCGGCGCTGGCCACCGTTCGTGCCGATGACCTGCGCGACTACGAGCGCTGGCTCGCCTCGGACGAGCGCCAGGGACGTTGCGCCGGCGAGCCGGGCAACGACGAGGCGGGCGACTGGATCGCGCAGCAGTTCGAGGAGATGGGCCTCGCGCCCCTCGGCAGCGACGGCAGTTTCTTCCAGCCGTTCGAGTTCTCCGTGCGCGGCGGCGAGCGCGGCCTGAAGGCGACCACGCGGAACGTGGTCGGCTTGTGGGAAGGGAGCGATCCCGAACTCAGGTCGCAGGTGATCGTGCTCGGCGCCCACTACGACCACGTCGGCACCACGAGCAGCCGCGACGCCGGACGCGCCGGTCGACCGACCGCCACCGACACCATCTGGAACGGCGCCGACGACAACGGCTCGGGCACCTCCACGCTGATCGAGGTCGCCGAGGCGTTCGCGATGGGCGGCGTCCGGCCGAAGCGCAGCCTCGTGTTCATCGCCTTCAGCGCCGAGGAGCAGGGGCTGTTCGGTTCGGCGTGGTGGTGCGCCAATCCGACCGTGCCGCGCGAGAACGTGGTCGCCATGGTCAACCTCGACATGGTCGGTCGCAACGCCGACCGCCCGGTCGAGATGGCGGCGGTCGGCTCGTTGCAGGACGACCTCTGGCGCCGCCTGGTCGACGCGTCGCGGCCGGCCGCGCCCGACCTCGCCCTCGAGCTGAAGGATCACTTCCTGCCCGACTCCGACCACGCGAGCTTCATCGACGCCGGCATCCCGGCGACCTTCTTCTTCAGCGGCATGCACGACGACTACCACCGAATCAGCGACAGCTGGGACAAGATCGAGTACGAACGGATGGCGCAGATCGGGCGGATGGCCACCGCGCTGCTCTGGAACACCGCCAACTGCGCCGAGCCCTTCCGCTTTGCGAAGCCGGTGTTCCAGCCGCGCGGTCGCGGCAAACGCCTCGGCGTGCAGGGGGATGCGCTGGCCGACGCGGCGCGACTCGCCGCGCTCGGCCTGCCGCAGGAGCACGGCGGCTACCTGGTCGAGACGGTGCTGCCCGACGGCGTCGGCGCCAAGGCCGGCCTCGTCGCCGGCGACGTGATCCTCTCGATCGGCGGCAAGCCGATCTCGAGCGACGACCCCAACGTCTCGCTGCGCCGGCTGATCGCCGGCGCCGCCGCCAAGGAGGACGTCGCCATCGTCGTGCTCCGCGGCGACGAGCAGGTCACGCTGACGGCGCGCTGGGAGTAGCGCGACCGTCGCCGCCGCTCACCCCTGCGGCCGCAGCGCCAGCGTCACCTCGGTCGTGACTTTCTCGCCGCCGCGCAGCAGCACCACGTCGATCTTGTCGCCGACCTTGCCGGCGCCGAGGAGGGCGGTGAAGTCCTCGAGCGAGGCGACGGCGCGGCCGTTCCACTCGATCAGCTGATCGCCCTTCCGGATGCCGGCCTTCTCGGCCGGCGAGCCGGGCGAGACGCCGTCGAAGACGACGCCGCTGACGCCGCCGCCGAACGCCGGAATCGAGCCGAACCACGGCCGGTTGCCGCCGCGCGGACGCGCGTTGCCGGGAGCGCCCGGAGCGCCGGCCGCATGCGGATTGGCGCTCGGCAGCGGCGTGAACGCCGGACGGGCTTCCAGCGCGAGCAGCGCCTGCGCCACGCCGCCGCAGAGCGACGCGATCGCCGCTGCGCCGTCGTAGTTCAGCTTGTCGGCGTCGTCGCTCGGCTTGTGGTAGTCCTCGTGCAGTCCGCTGAAGAAGAAGAGCGCCGGCACCCTGGCGTTGAGGAACGACTGGTGGTCGCTCGACCCCTGAGCCATGCTGCCGTCGGAGAGTTCGAGCGCGAGGCCGATCGCCAGCTCGCCGTTCACCCGCGCCGGCAGCCCGGCGAACGCCGGCGAACTGCCGATGGCGCCGATCGCGCAGCTCATGCCCTTGGCGCGGCCGACCATGTCGAGGTTCAGGTTGGCGAAGCAGCGCTCGAGCGGCAGCGCCGGCGACTTGGTCCAGTGCTGCGAGCCGAGCAGCCCGAGCTCCTCGCCCGACCACGCGGCGAAGACCAGCGCGCGCGGCAGGCGCGGGCCGGTTGCGAACTGCTCGGCCAGTTCGATCAGCGCGGCGGTGCCCGACGCGTTGTCGTCGGCGCCGTTGTGGATGGCGCGGGCGCCGCCGGCGAGGCTCGAGCTGCCGCCGAGGCCGAGGTGGTCGTAGTGGGCACCGATCAGCACATGGTCGAGCTCGAGCGCGGTCGCTGCCCCGGCGCCATTCGCGCCGCCATTCGCCGGCGCCGCCTCGCCGCGCAGCAGCGCCACCACGTTGGCGGTGGGGCGCTCGATCGGACGGGTGACCAGCTTCACGCGGCCGGTCACGCCCGGGAGCGCGCGCGCCACCGGCTCGCCGCGGTCGGCCGCCTCGAGCAGCGCGTCGAAGTCGAGTTGCTGCATGCCGAACAGCGCCCGGCCGGCCGACTCGGTCAGCTGGACGGCGGCGCACGAGAGGCCGTCGCCGCGATCGCTGTTCCACTCCGGCAACGTGTCGGCCTTCGCCTTCTCCTCGAGGCGGTTCTGCAGCACGATCACGCCGGCTGCCTTGCGCGCGAAGGCGGCGTCGATCTTGGCGCGCACCCGGGCGGCGGCGCCGCCCGGCTTGGTGTCGAGCCAGTCACCCTCGTCGCGGGCACGACCGGGCGCGCCGCTGAAAACGACGACGAGGCGCCCGGCGACGTCGAGCCCGGCGAAGTCGTCGCGCGGCGGCTCGGTGGCGACCAGGCCGAAGCCGGCCAGCACCAGTTCGCCCGCCCCTTCGGCGCTGCCCATGCCGAAGACCGCGGTGAAGTCCTCGTGCAGCGCGAGCGGCGCCCCGGCGAGGTCGCAGAGCGTGTCCGGCAACAGCGCGCGGCCGGAGACGGCGACGAAGCGCTGGAAGAACGTGCGCTGGCCGTCGGCGCCGAAGTCGCCGAGCGGCTCGAGGCGCAGCGCCGCGAAGCGCTCGGCCAGGTACGCCGCCGCCGCCTCGCAGCCCGGCTCGCCCGTCATCCGGCCTTCGAGCCGGTCGTCGGCGAGGAAAGCGACGTGGTCGCGCAGCTCCGCAGGGCGGATCGGGTCGCCACCCGGAAGGGGCGAAAGCGCCGCAGCGAGGCAGGAGGAGAGGAGGGCGGTCAGCACGTTCACGGGAGTTCCTCGAGGGCTTCGCTGCGCCATCGTCACGCTGGCGCGAGACGGCCCATTCTGCCGCCTTGCGCCACCCGGATTGAAACGGCGGGAATCCGGCGCCGCCCGCGGCAGAATCGGGCGCGCCGCCGCACCGAAGCGGATCAGACCGAGAAGGAGAGCTGCGTGGGCACGAGGCGAACGGGCGCAAGGCGGGCGCGGAGGCTCGCGGCGGGGCTGGTCGCGGTGGGGATGGCCGCCGCTGGTTGCCGCAGCGCCGAGGACGAGTTGCGGCTGCAGGTCGCCGACCTCGCCGACCGGCGGATTGCGGCGGCCGCATCGTTCGAGGCGGCGCTGGCCCACCGCGACCCGCAGTTGCGGCGCGAGGCTGCGCGAGCGGCGGGTCGGATTCGGGCGACCGATCTCACGGCCGCGCTGGTGCGGGCGCTGCGGGTCGAGGAGGACGCGGCGACGCGCGCGGAGCAGCTCTTCGCACTGGGGCAGCTGGGCGGGGCCGAGGCGCTTGGCGCCGTGCTCGCCCATCTCGAACACGCCGACGCCCTGACCCGGGCGCGCGCCTGCGAGGCGCTCGGCAAGCTCGGCCGTCCGGAAGTGGCCTCGAGCCTGATCGCCCGGCTGCAGGACGAGCGGGGTGAAGTGCGCGGCGCGGCGCTGCTGGCGCTGGCGCGGCTGGTCGGCCGGCGCAGCGGTCGCCGCGAGCCGCTCGATCCGGCGGTGGCGGAGGGGCTCGTCGGCGCGCTGGCCGGATTGGCGGCGCAGCCGGAAGCGGGCGTGGCGTGGAAAGCTGCGTACGCGACCGCCGAGATCGACGGCGCCGGTCGCCTGCCGGCGGCGCTGGCCGCCGCGCGCTCGACCGATCCTGGCGCCCGCTTCTTCGCGGCGCAGGCACTCGGGCGCATCGCCGAGGAGCCGGCGCGCCGGGCCGAGTCGTTGTGCGCACTGCTCGCCGATCCGGACGTCTTCGTGGCGACGCAGGCGGCGCTGGCGCTTTCTCGGCTGCCGGCCGCCGATGGCAACGAGGCGCAGATCGCTGCGCTCGAGCAGGTGGCGCGTGCGACCATCCGCCGCAGCGATCACCACCTGCGTCGCGCCGCGCTCGCCACCCTGTGCGATCGGGCGGAGGCGTCGGCGCCCTCGGTCGCGCCCGAGCGCGTCGCGCAGTGGATCGCCACGGCGGGCGACGACCCGAAGTTGCTGGTGCGCGCCGAGGCGTGGCGGGCGGCGGTTTGCCTCGGCAGCGAGGCCGACGTCGGGGCGGTGGTCCGGCGCGCGCAGAAGGAGGCGGACGTCCACGCGCGCGTCGCGGCCATTCGCGCGCTGGCGGCGGCCAAGGGCGCGCGCGCGGGCATCGCCGCGAACGCGCTGCTGCCGCTGGCAGGCGACCCGGACGCCTACGTCGCCAGCGAGGCGCTGATCGCGTTGCTCGCCCACGCGGATGCGTCGGCCGCCGCGGAGCTGCGCGCCGAGTTGCGGACGCTGGCGCTGCGCGAGGCCGAGGACGTCGACTTCGCGGTCGCGGCGAGCGCGCTCGATCTGCTGGCGAAGGTCGGCGCGGCGGACGACCTGCCGACGATCGAGGCGACGTTCGCCCGGATGCTGGGGGACGACGCGGCGGAGGCGCGCGCCAACGCGACCAAGGCGGCGGCGGCGCTGGCGCCGGCGGCGGCGGTGCCGCTGCTGGTCCGCGCGGCGACCGATCCGTCGGCTGCGGTCCGGGCCGCCGCCCGCGCGGAGCTCGAGCGGTTGCGCGCGCCGGTGCCGCTCGAGCCGGCCGCCGGTCCCGACTCACCGCCCTCCTCGGTGGAGCTGCCGGCGGTGGCACGGCTGCGACCCGGTCCCGACCCGCGCGTGCGCCTGCGCTTCGCCGGCGGCGACGTGGTCGTGCAGCTCTTCGCGACGGAAGCGCCGCTCCACGCCGCGATGTTCCGGGAGCGGGTCGAAGAGCGGCTCTGCGACGGACTGCCGATCCATCGCATCGTCAGCGGCTTCGTCGTGCAGGGGCTCGATCCGCGCGGCGACGGCTGGGGCACCGGCGGGCTGTTCCTGCGCGATGAGATCAACCCCGTGCCGTACGAACGCGGCGCGGTCGGGATGCCGAACGCGGGGCCGGACAGCGGCGGCTGCCAGTTCTTCGCCATGTTGATGTCCGCTCCGCACCTGGACGGCCGTTACACCGTCTTCGGGCGGGTGATTCAGGGCATGGAAGTGCTGGATGCCCTCGATCTGGGCGAGCGCTGCAGCGCGGCGGAGGTCCTCGAATGACGCGGATGGCGATCGGCGGGATCGTCGCGGCGGTCGCGCTGGCGGCGGCGGCGGCGCTGGCGGCCGCGCCGGCGACCGGACCGGCGCAGGGCAAGGGCGCCGTCGATGACATGAATCCGCGCGCGCCCACGACGCCGCTCAACATCACGCTCGAGCCGTTCTGGTGTCCGCTCTGCGTCGCCGACAAGCGGATCAAGGCGGAGCCGCGCGAGCTCACCATGATGCGCAAGCCGGTCGCCGCGGTGGTGGAGCAACTCGGCCTGAAGAAGACGCCGTGGCTCGCGATCGAGACGCCGCACTTCAAGATCTTCTCGACCCTGGAAGACAGCTCCGTCAAGTACGCCGACAGCGTCTACGCCCGCGCCGACCTCGACCGGCTGAAGAAGCTCGGGTTCGAATTCTCGCTGGGGCCCGACAGCGCGAAGCTCGACGCCCATGTCCGCGTGCACATGTACCAGGTGCGTCTCGAGCGCCAGTACGCCCACTTCAGCGCGCTGACCGGCAACACCAAGCCGAACCTCGGCATGGGGCTGCCGTACGAGATCTGGCTCTGGAACGACTACACGACCCACCACGAGTTCGTCGACCGCTACGTCGGCGGCAAGAACGACAAGGGCGGCGTGCAGTGGCACTTCACCGAGAAGCCGAACTTCCAGGTCTTCTCCTGCGCGGAGAGCATCGTCACGGCGCAGGTCGCGAAGGGCGATGGCGCGCTGGCGAACCACGTGTTCCACAACGTCGCCCACCTGCTGGCGGACGGATACAACAACTACACGCGCGAGACACCGGCGTGGGTCGAGGAGGGGCTCGGCCACTACTACGAGCGGCGCGAGAACCCGCGCTGGAACAACTTCTGCTGGGCCGAAGGCAAGCCGCCGACCGACTTCACCAAGCCGGATTGGGAGGCGATCATCTTCACCATCGTCCGGCGCGACAAGGACACGCCGTTCGCGACGTGGTGCGAGAAGCTGCAGCCGGGCGAGCTCTCCGGCATCGAGAACGGCCTGTCGTGGTCGATCATGAAGTGGCTGATCGAGACCGAGCCGCTGCGCCTCACCAAGATGTTCGAGGCGATGCACGACCTCGACCGCAACCTGAAGCCCGGCGAGCTGATCCAGGACGCTTTCGGCTGCGCGCCCAACGTCCTCTACCAGCGCTGGCGCGAGTACGTGCTGAAGGAGTACGCGGGGAAGTGAGGACGGCTGCCGCCGGGCAGCCGCCGGTCGGCGATCACTGCTTCTTCGCTCCCGGGTCGGGGGGTGCCCCCTGCTCGAAGCTGCGCACCACGCACTTGCCGCCGTTGCGGGTGGCGAGGCCCTCCATGCGCCGCGCCGCGTCCTGATCGAACATCACCAGGTGGAGGGTGAGGCCGCGGGTGCGGTTCATCTCGACCACCGTGTCGATCATCTTCGGCACGTCGACGATCTCGCCGGTGGTCGGCAGGCCGTCGGTCACGAAGAAGAGGGTGTCGACCTTGCCGCGCTTCTTCCAGTCGGCGGTGCCCCCGTCGGCGAAGCCGAAGGCGGCGAGCAGCGCCGCGAAGGTGTTGGTCTTGAGCTCGTCGCCGCCGCCGCCGCCCGCCCGGCCGCCCGAAGACGGCACGTTCGGCTGCAGCTTGCTCACGAACTTGATGGCGGCGGTGCGCATCGATGCGCTGACCAGGTTGTCCTGCCACGCCTTGGCGCTGCCCGAGAAGGTGACGATGTTGAAGTCGACGTCGCTCTCGAGCGATCCGAGCAGCGCGATCAGCTCGTTCTTGGCGATGTCCATCTTGACGCGGCTGCCGAACGCCTCGATCTGCTCCTTGGTGGCCGAGTCGGGGATCGCGATCTTGTCGGCCATGCTCGACGAGACGTCGACGACGAAGATCAGCTTCTTCGACAGCGTCTCGATCGAGTGGTAGGTCTTGGTCTCCGGCCGCTTGTACTTCGCCGCATTCGCCGCGATCCGCTCGCGCTTCTTCGCCAGTTCGTCGTCGCTGGGGACGACGAAGCCGGCGCCGGCCCGCTCCCACCAGCGCCGCCAGAACGCCGCGTCGTAGCTGAAGTCCTCGCCGGTGATCGCCACCAGCGCCTTGTGGAGCGCCTCGACCAGCACGCCGTCCCGCGTCTCGAACAGCCTGAGCAGCGGCTCGATCGACTCGCGCGC
>VGYY01000177.1 GCA_016872815.1 Planctomycetota bacterium | reverse complement strand
CCGAGCGGCCCGTGCTCGCCGTACACGTCGCCGCGCGGCTCGACCAGGAACGCCTCCTCGCAGCCGGTGCGGGCGCGCACCGCTTCCAGCCCCGCGCGCAGCCGCGCGCTCTCGCGCTCGACCCGCGTCGCGTCACCCGGATCGCCGGCGAGCCGGCCCGCTTCCTCGATCTGGCGCAGCAGCGCGTCGACGTCCTCTTCGGCCGGGTCGTCGGCGCCGGCGGTGCCCGCCTCGATCTGCGCCGCGACCAGTTGCGCCAGGCTGTCGCGCAGCTCGCGTCCCTGCGCATGCGACTCGTGCAGGTGGAGCAGGTTGTCGGTGACCTGCAAGGCGGAGCGCACCGCGCCGATTCGCGCCAGGAACGCCGCGAGGCGCAGCGGCCGGCCCGGCTCGGAGCCGTCGAGTCGCCACGCCTTGCGCAGATGGGCGACGACGGTGCGACCGTCGGCGGCGGCGAGATCACGCTGCCAGCGCTGCTCGAGCAGTTCCGCCTGCGCCGCGTGCATCGCCGCCGAGTGGGGAAAGCGTTTGAGGCCCTCGTCGAGTGCGCGCACTGCCGCCTCGCCGTCGCGCAGCAGGACCGCGCAGCGCGCGGCGCGCAGGAACGCGCGATCGCTCGGATGCTCGCGCAGTTCGCGCAGCGCGGCGGCGTGATCGGCCTCGGCATGGGCGCGCGCGGCGATGCGCAGCAGTTCGCGCACCAGCGGATCGCCGTGGAATCGCGCCTCGCCGGCGCGAGCGAGCTCGACGGCCCGCGCGGTCTGGTCGAGCCGCAGCAGGAGCTGCACCGCGTCGGCGAGGGTCGACGGCGACGGCGCATCGTGCCACCGCCGCAGGCGCAACGGGAGCAGCAGGCGGTCCCTGGATCGGCTGAGGAACCCCACGACGCCGGCCGCCCTCCGCGCAGGCGGGGACGAGGCCGGAACGGCTGCTCGAGGATCCGCCGGAGCGCTCATCGGTCGCTGCCCCCGGCCGACTTGGCGCGATCGGCGCGATCGGGAACGATTCGCGCGATGAAACGGTCGCCGGCGAAGAACACGGCGTCGCCGGCAGCGACGCCCCACTCCGCGACGCCGGGCAACCGCCACGACGCGCGCTCCTCGCCGTCCGCCCCGACGAGGCGCACGGTCGCGTCCCGCGCCGCGACCCGGCTGCCGCCGCTCCAGTCGAGCGTCAATGGGTCGCCATCGCCCTTCGCCGCGGCGGCGCGCCCTTCCCCCGCTTCGAGTTGCACGACCTGGCCGGTCGCGGGGTCGAGCCAGACCCGGCCGCCGCGCCGTGTCGGCACCTGCACGCCGCGCGGGTCGAGGACGGGCGGGCCGATGGCGTCGTCGAACTCGGGCAGCGGCACTTCCCAGGCCGGCGCGAGGTCGGCCTCGGCAAAGGCAGCCACCCGCCCGTCGGCGCAGACGACGAAGAGCCGCTCCCCGGCGAGGAGCGGCGCGAAGCGCACGGCGCGCTCGAGCTCGCGAACCCGGTCGGGGGCGTGGACGAGCCGGATGGCGACGGCCGCGTCCGCTTCCGGCACCAGCTCTCGCGCGATCGGATAGCGGCCGGTCGCCGTCACCCGCAGCGTCGCGCGCGTGCCGGCCGGCAGCAGGACCACCGCATGCTGGCCGAGCGGCGTCTCCGGCGGCGGATCGAGCGTGATCACCGCATCCGCCGGCTCGATCGTCAGCCGGACCGGCAGCAGCAGCGGCTTCGCCACGGCGCCTCGCTCGAGCAGCGCCAGCGCGCAACGGCGCATCGCGTCCCAGTCGCCGGCGGCATGCGCGGCGGCGTAGCCGTCGCGCTCCGCGCGGGCGGCGGCGAGGTCGACCTCGAGCTCGGCGGCCTTCTCCGCCGGTGACCGCGCGGCGATGAACGCCGGATCGGTCGCCTGATCGGCGGCCCGCCGGAACAGGGCCGCGGCCGCTTCGCGCTCGCCGAGCTTGAGCGCTTCCGTCGCCTCGAGGTAGGCGCGTTCCGCCGCCCGCTGGCGCCGCGCCGAATCGGCGCGGAGCAGTTCCGACTGCTCGGCGCTGTCCGCCGCGATGCGCGTCTGGCGCTCGCCGAGTTCGCGCTCCGACCGCGCTGCCAGGAGCGTCGCCAGCGAGGTCGGGAAGCTCGCGCGCAGATCGGACAGCTCGCGGCGCGCTCCGGCGAAGTCGCCCGCCAACGCCAGTTCCTCGAGCGGCAACGCGACCCACGCTGCGGCCGCTTCGCGGTTGTAGGCGAACAGGCCGGACGCGGCGAACACCGCCACCACCAGCATCGCGGCGCCGCGCATCAGCACGCCGGAACGCAGGAGCCGCGTCGCCCCGCCGCCCTCGACCGCGCGCAGCTTCTGCGGCAGTCCGGGATGCTGCGGATCGACGGTGCGGATGCGGCGATAGAGCCGCGCGGCCAGCCCCGGCTGGCCGGCCGCCACCAGCGCGTCGCCGCCCGCCATGAGGAGCTGCACCACGAGCTTGGCGTCGCCGATCTCGCCGGCGAGGTCGGCCAGCTTGCCGATCAGCCGCGGCTCCTTCGCGAACGGAGCGAGCAGCTCGAGCAGCAGCGCGCGCAACGGGGCATCGCGCCCGAGTTCCCGCAGCAGTTGCGCCAGCTCGAGCGCCTCGGCATCGGCCGCGTAACGCGTGCCGTCGAACACCCTGCGATCGTCGAGCCAGTGGTGGACCAGGCGCTCGCGACAGCGCACGTCGGTGGGGACGAGGTCGCGGATGCGCAGATGGACATCGGCCGCGGCGCGCCGCTGTCCGGCGCGCTCGAGCGCATCGGCCACCTGCGCCAGATGCCGGGCCGCGGCGCCCACGCGGCCGAGCGACTGGTGTGCCAGCGCGGCCATCTCGTGCGCGGCCGGGTCGTCCGCGCCGAGTTCGAGCGCTCGCTCGAGCAGCGCGAGCCCCTGCTCCGCCGCCTGCTCGCGCAGGCAGTTGCGCGCCCGCTCGAGCAGCGTCTCGCGTGGCAGCTCGTAGGCCGCCCGCAGCTCGACCAGCAGCGCGAGCTTCTTCGCCACCAGGAAGCGCGTGAGTCCCGTGCGCGTGACGATGGCGGAGACCGAGCTCCTGCCGTCGATGCAGCCAACCACCGCCGCCATCGCGTCGTCGCATTCCGCGTCGGGCAGCGCGGGCGCCGGCGCGACAACCTCGAGGATGCAGCGATCCGAGGGGATGCGCGCGCGGATGAAACTCCACTCGTCGATCCGACGCGCGGCCTCCATCAGCAGCGAGTTGCCCGACAGGCGGTAGCGTTCGTCGATCGTCTTGCCCGGGAGCGTCGGCGGCTCGCCCTCGTGGAACTCGAAAGTGGCGTCGCGGTCGACGAACAGCTCGTAGATCTCCTCCTCCATCAGCGTGCGCCACGCCGTGGTGATCTGGTCGGCGGCGAGCGCGCGCATGGTGAGGAGGATGGTGAAGAGGTCGCGCTCGACCACGCCGACGCTCGCCTGCGCGCGGGCGACCTGCTCGGCCGTCAGCGCCCCGGTGCGCTCGAGCCAGCGCACGACGCGGGTCGGCCACGCGTCGCGATCGAACGGCAGCAGGACGCCCTCGCCGTCGAACCAGATCTCGCGGCGCCCCTCGCGCGAACGGATCGACAGCGTTCCCGTCTTCTGGCTCAGGAGGAGCATCTGGAAGACGTTGGCGAGGTCGATCGAGCCGAGGTCGCCGGAGAGCGCCATGAGAGTCCGTGCGCCCGCCTCCTGCGGCGGGCGGCCGCGGGTCAGGGGCGTCCGCTCATCGGCGCGGCGCAGCGTGCGACTTGGCCTCGACGCGCGGGCACGGCGCTCGCCGCGATGCGATCGGCAGCAATTTCCCGGAGACCTCGCGCCTTGTCGGTTGCGCGTTCCCCTGCTACGGTCGAGCCACCTTGAAAGCTCCCCGACGACCGACCGACCGCGCGTTGCCGCTGCTGCGGCGGGTACGGTCGTGGACGCACGCGGCGGTCGCGCGGCTGCGCCGGGTCGTCACGCAGCTCCTCGGTCCACCGCTGCGCTCACCGTTGGCGGCCGGTCCGGAGGCGGTGTTCCTCGTGGTCCCGGGGCCGGTCACGACGCTCGTGCCGCTCGCCGGCCCCCTCACGGAGCGGCAGGCGCTGACCGCTCCCCTGCCGCGCCTCGCGCGGGGCGAGTTCCAGAGCCGGGCGGAGCGTGAACGGCTGCTGTCGCTGCCCCCCCTCGACGCGCAGGCGGCCGCCACCATCGATTGGGACTCGCTGGTGCGCGACCTCGATCGCGGCGCCTGACGCCGCCCGGAGGCTCTCCTCCCGTCAGCGCCCCCGCCGCGCGGGGCTGCTATCGTGCCGGCCCTTTTCCGCCGGAACGTCCAGCGGCGCGTCCGTCGCCCTGGCCGCCGTGCCCATGCCGGGAGCCGCAAGAGATCCATGGTTCCTTCCGATCGCCGCTACCTCGCTTCGCATGAATGGGCCAGGAAGGACGGCAAGACCGTCACCGTCGGCATCACCGCCTTCGCGGTGGAGCACCTCTCCGATCTCACCTTCCTCTCGCTGCCGACCGTGGGCACGACGCTGAAGAAGGGCGATCGCTTCGGCGAGATCGAGTCGGTGAAGGCGGTCTCCGAGCTGTTCGCACCGGTCGGCGGCAAGGTGACCGCCGTCAACCAGGCGCTCGCCGATGACGTGCAGAGTCTCGGTGCCGACCCGTGGGACAAGGGCTGGATGGTGAAGTTCGAGGTCGCCAGCGACGCCGAATACCAGACGCTGCTCGACGCCGCCGCCTACGAGAAGAAGTGCGGCGAGGAGCACTGAGCCGCGCGGACCGCCGCGCCCGTCCGCCTGACCCTCCTCTCGTCCTCATCGCCACGGGAACCGCCATGTCCGCGCCGCGCGCCGCCACCGCTGCCTCGAAGACCTCCGTGCTCGCGACCAGCGACCACTTCGTCGACCGTCACATCGGTCCGGATGCGGCCGAACAGGCGGCGATGCTGAAGGCGCTCGGACGCGTCAATCTCGACGAGTTGATCGACGCCACGGTGCCGGCGGCGATCCGGCTGCGCCGGCCGCTCGAGCTGCCCGCGCCGCTGTCCGAGGCCGAGGCCCTGGCCGACCTTGCCGCGCTGGCGCGCGCCAACTCGGTGGTGCGACCGTTCGTCGGGCTCGGCTACCACGGCTGCGTCACGCCGCCGGTGATCCGGCGCAACATCCTCGAGAACCCCGGCTGGTACACGCAGTACACGCCCTACCAGGCGGAGATCTCGCAGGGGCGCCTCGAGGCGCTGCTCCACTTCCAGACGCTGGTCTGCGACCTGACCGGACTGCCGGTCGCGAACAGCTCGCTGCTGGACGAGGCGACCGCCGCCGCCGAGGCGATGACGCTCTGCAAGCGCGCATTCGAGGGCCGCGAGAGCGGCGACACCTTCTTCGTCGCCGCCGACTGCCACCCGCAGACGATCGAAGTGGTGCGCACGCGGGCGGCACCCCTCGGGCTCTCGGTCGTGGTCGGCGACCCGGCCACCTTCGCCTTCTCGAAGCAGGTGTTCGGCGCGCTGATCCAGTACCCGAACAGCGACGGCGCGGTGCGTGACCCCGCCGCCTTCGTCGCGCGCGCCCATGCCGCCGGCGCGCTGGTGGTCGTGGCGACCGACCTGCTGGCGCTGACGCTGCTGCGCGCGCCCGGCGAGTTCGGCGCCGACGTCGCCGTCGGCAACAGCCAGCGCTTCGGCGTGCCGCTCTTCGGCGGCGGGCCGCACGCGGCGTTCATGGCGACCCGGACCGAGTTCCAGCGCAAGCTCCCCGGCCGCCTGGTCGGCGTGTCGAAGGATGCGGCCGGACAGCCGGCGCTGCGACTCGCCCTGCAGACGCGCGAGCAGCACATCCGCCGCGACCGGGCGACCTCGAACATCTGCACCGCGCAGGTGCTGCTGTCGGTCACCGCCTCGATGTACGCGATCTACCACGGCGCCGAGGGGCTGACCGCGATCGCCACCCGCGTCCATCGCGCCGCGGGCGCGCTGGCGGCCGCGCTGCGCCGGATCGGCTGCACGCTGGCGGACGACACGTTCTTCGACACGCTGCGCATCACGCCGAGCCGGCGGCCGGCGCGCGCCGTCCACGAGGAGGCGACCGCCCGCGGACTCCTGCTCCGCGAGTACGACGACGGCGACGTCGGCGTCGCGCTCGACGAGACGGTGACCGCCGGCGATCTCGCCGACCTCTTCGCCTGCTTCGGCGGGCGCGCCGGCGAGGCCGACTTCGAGGCGCTCGCCGCCGCGGCGCCGGCCACGTTCAAGCCCCCGCATGCCCGCACCACGCCGTTCATGACCGCGCCGGTGTTCCGGGAGCACCGCACCGAGACCGAGCTGTTGCGCTTCATGAAGCGACTCGAGGCGCGAGACCTGTCGCTCACCACCTCGATGATCCCGCTCGGCTCGTGCACGATGAAGCTGAACGCGGCCGCCGAGATGTACCCGATCAGCGACCCGGGATTCGCCGCCATCCACCCGTTCCAGCCGGTCGAACAGCAGCAGGGCTATCGCGTGCTGTTCGCGCGGCTCGAGAAGTGGCTGGCCGAGATCACCGGCTTCGCCGCCACGTCGTTGCAGCCCAACGCCGGCTCGCAGGGCGAATACGCCGGGCTGCTGGTGGTCGCCGCGTACCACGCCGCTCGCGGCGAGTCGCATCGCAACCTCTGTCTGATCCCCGTCTCGGCGCACGGCACCAATCCGGCATCGGCGGCGCTGGCCGGAATGGAGATCCTCCCGGTTGCCTGCGACGCGCAGGGCAACATCGATCTCGCCGACCTCGAGGCGAAGGCGACCGAGCACCGCCTGCGCCTCGCGTGCCTGATGGTCACCTACCCGTCGACCCACGGCGTCTTCGAGGAGGGCATCAAGGACGTCTGCCGGATCGTCCACGCGAACGGCGGGCAGGTCTACCTCGATGGCGCCAACATGAACGCTCTGGTCGGCTTGGCGCGGCCGGGCGACATCGGCGCCGACGTCTGCCACCTGAACCTCCACAAGACCTTCTGCATCCCGCACGGCGGCGGCGGCCCGGGCATGGGCCCGATCTGCGTCGCGGCCCATCTCGCGCCGTTCCTGCCGGGACATCCGGTGGTGCGCACTGGTGGCGCGCAGGCGACCGGGGCGGTCTCGGCCGCGCCGTACGGCAGCGCCGGCATCCTCCCCATCCCGTACGCCTACATCGCGATGATGGGCGCGGCCGGCCTGACCACCGCGACGCGAGTCGCGATCCTCTCGGCCAACTACATCGCGAAACGACTCGATCCGCACTTCCCGGTGCTGTTCCGCGGCCGGAACGGCTGCGTGGCGCACGAGTGCATCGTCGACCTGCGACCGGTCACCGAGGTCTCCGGGGTCACCGCCGAGGACGTCGCCAAGCGGCTGATGGACTACGGCTTCCACGCCCCGACGCTGTCGTTCCCGGTCGCCGGAACGCTGATGATCGAGCCGACCGAGAGCGAGAGCCTCGCCGAGATCGATCGCCTGTGCGACGCCCTGATCGCGATCCGCGGCGAGATCCGCGCGGTCGAGGAGGGCAGGCACGACCGCAAGGACAATCCGCTGAAGAACGCGCCGCACACCATGGCCGCCGTGGTGGGCAGCGACTGGAAGCGCTCCTACTCGCGCGAACAGGCCGCCTTCCCGGCGCCCTGGACGCGCGAGCACAAGTACTGGCCCCACGTCGCCCGCGTCGACAACGTCTACGGCGACCGCAATCTCGTCTGCTGCTGGGTGCCCGAGGCGTTCGAAGCCGGTCGGTGACGATCGCGGCGCGACCGCTTCATGACTCCTGCAGGGCGCGCGCGATCGCTGACGCGAGGGTGACGTGCTGCGCCTGCGGCACGACCGAGACGCGCACCCAGCGCGTACCGATCGCGACGCCCATCGAGCGCAGCTCGCGCACGAAGACGTTGTGGCGCGCGCAGCGCTCGATCAGCTCCGCGTCGGCCACCCCGTCCGCCGGCAGCGCCACGAGCAGCGCGTTCGGCAACGCGTCGCGCACTTCAGCGGCCGCGCGCAGCGACGACGCGCTCGCGCGCAGCCGCGTCGAGAGTTCTTCGCGCAGGAGCGACCGCAACTTCGGCGTCTCGCGCCAGCGTGCGCGGTACCACGCCCGCTCGCCGAGCGCGCGGATCGCGGCGAACTGCGCCGGCAGGCTCACCGCCCACGGCGGCACCAGCGCCCGCAGCGGCGCCAGCCGCTCCGGCGCCGCCGCGAGGTAGGCCGCTCGCGCCCCCGAGAGCGCCAGCCCCTTCGACAGCGACTTGCAGACGACGACGTTGGGACGCCCCACCGCGAACGCCTCGAGCGACTCAGAGTCGCCGAGGTAATCGACGTACGCCTCGTCGATCCACGCGACGACGCGCCGCGGCAGCTCGCGCAGGAACTCCTCGAGCTCACCGCGCGGGATCACGCTGCCGGTCGGGTTGTTCGGCCGCACGATCACGACCAAGTCGACGCCGCGCCGCACCCGCCGCGCGAGCGCCGCGAGGTCGACGCGGAACTGCTCCTCCGGACGCAGCGCGAGCCGCGCGACGTGCGCCCCGCAGACGACCTCGGCGACGTGCGCGTACTCGCCGTAGCTCGGGTCGAGCACCAGGAGGCGACCGCCGCGCGGCAGCCAGCGCGGGAGCGCGAGGAAGATCAGCGCCGACGAGCCGCCGCCGACCAGCAGCGCCGCCTCCGGCAGCCCGCGCGCGGCAGCGATCGCCGCGATCAGCCCCT
>VGYY01000176.1 GCA_016872815.1 Planctomycetota bacterium | reverse complement strand
CGCCGGCGTGCCGCCGGCCGCGGGGGGTGCGCTCACCGCCGCGCAGGAGGTGACCCTGCTGCGCGAGATGGCCGCCGCCCACTACGACGAGGCGGCGCTGCTCGAGGGCGGCGTCGGCTTCCAGCGCGCCGCCGAGATCCTCGAGTCCATCTGCGCGCGCCCCGACTCGGAGGCGCGCGACCTCGTGGCGCTCGCGTGCGCCAAGCTGAAGCTCCACCCCGACTCGCCCGAAGCGCAGGCCGCCGAGACCCCGAAGATCCGCGAGCTCTGCCGGCGTGCGCTCGAACGCGATCCGAAGTCGGCTGCCGCCCACTTCGTGCAGGGCGTCATCGCCTGGGACCGCGAGCAGGACGCCGCGGGCGGGAAGGCCGCCTTCGAGGCGACGCTGGCGCTGCTTCCCGACGATCTGCCCACCCGGCTCCGCCTCGCCGAGGTGTCGTTCGAGCTCGGCGAACGCGATCGCGCCATCGAGCTCTACACGTCGGTCCACGCCAAGGGCCGCGAATTCGCCGGCGCCTTCTACATGCCGACGATCTACCGGCTCGCGCGCGTGCTGCGCCAGCGCAAGCAGGTCGATGCCGCGGCCGGCATCGATGACGTCAAGCGCGCGGGAGAGCTGCTGGCCGAACACAAGGCGCTGCGCGAGGCGAAGGCGCCCGACCCCGGTGACGACGAGCTGAAGCTCGGCACGCTGGCGCGCGTGCTGCCGCCGCGGATGACCGGCATCGCCGGCGTCGCGCCGGCCAGCGCCCCGGCGCTCCGTTTCACGCCGCACGCCGCGCTCTCTCCGGCCGGGCTCGAGCTGCTCGATTTCGCCGTGGCCGACCTCGACAGCGATCTGGTCGATGAGGTCCTGCTGCTGGCGCGCACGGGAAGCGCCGCCCCCGAACTCCATGTCGCCCGCCAGGCCGCGGGCGGGACGCTGTCCAGCGCACCCTTCGCGTTGCCGGTACCTCTGCCGGCCGGCATCGCGCAACTGACCGTCGTCGATCTCGAGAACGCCTTCGGCCAGTGCCTGCTGTTCCGTGGCGGCGGCGAGTGGCGCCTGTTCACGCCCGATCCGGCCGGTTCCGGCGGCTACGTCGATGCGACGGCGCAGTTGCCGCCGCTGCCGGCGGACGTGCGCGCCATCGCGCCGGTCGACTTCGGTCACGATGGTCACGTCGACCTCGCCGTGGCGTCCGCGGACGGGATGAAGCTGGTGCGCAACGACGGCGTGCCGAAGGACGAGTACAGCGACGCGCGGACCGGTCCGCTCCAGCTGATCGATGCCAGCGCCGCCGCCGCGGGACTGCTGCCCGAAGGCGCGGACTGGGTCACGATCGAGGACTTCGACGGCGACCAGGACATCGACCTGCTGGTCGGTGGCGCCGGCCGTCGGACCATCCTCTATTCGAGCCTGCGCCGCGGCCGCTTCGAGGCGCAGCTCACCGATCGCCACGGCCTGCCCGATGGTCTCGCCAGCGCGCCGCTGCTGGCCGATCTCGACCACGACGCGACGCCCGATGCGCTGGTCGGCGGCGCGCCGCCGGCGCTCTACCGCAACGACGGGAGCGGACGCTTCCGCGATCCGTCGCCGCAGGCCGAGCTCGCCGCGCTGTGGCATGGGACGCCGCGCCTCGCCGATCTCGATCTCGACGGCGAGCTGGACTTCGTCGGCATGGACGCGGCCGGAGTCGTCACCGTGCGCTACGGTGCGCTGACCGTCGCCGGCCCGATCGCCAGGCTCGACGTGACCGCGCAGCCGGGCGCGCCGCTGCACCTGATCGACCACGACGCCGACGGCGACTTCGACCTGGTCACGCGCACCGCGGCGGGGGTCGCGCTGTTCTGCAACGAGGTTCCGGCCGGGCGCTCGCTGGTGCTCGAACTGCGCGGCCAGAAGGACAACCGCCAGGCGGTCGGCGCGATCGTCGAGCTGCGGTCGGGCGCGCGCTACGGCCGCTGGCTGCAGCGTGGCTCGCGCTGGGTCGGCGGACTCGGCGGCGGCAAGGCCGATCTGGTCCGCATGACGTGGCCCAACGGCGTGGTGCAGTACCTGATGGACCCGCAGCCCGAGCCCGATCCGGAGAAGCGCCCGCCGGTGCGCGCGTGCGCGGCGGGCGGGGGCGTGGCCGCCAAGGTGCACCTCTCGGTGCTGCAGAAGGAGGGGCTCGCCGGCAGCTGCCCGTTCCTCTACACGTGGAACGGAACGACCTACGAGTTCATCAGCGACGTCCTCGGCACGACGCCGCTCGGCCTGCCGATGACCGACGAGCTCGACGTGCCGCCCGACCATGACGAGCTGGTGCGGGTCGAGGGGCGGCAGCTCGCGGCACAGGACGGCGAGTACCGCCTCCAGGTCACCGAGGAGTTGCGCGAGGTCACCTACCTCGATCGGGCGCAGCTGTGGGTGATCGACCACCCGGCCGACGTCGAGGTCCATCCCGAGGAGCGCTTCTGCTTCCCGCCATTCCCGCCGCAGAAGATCCACACGGTGAAGGGGGCGCTGCCGGTCGCCGCAGCGGTCGATCAGGAGGGGCGCGATTGGGCCGCCGAGCTGGCAGCCATCGACGGCGCGCACGCGGTGCCGTTCAAGCCGCGCGACTCGCGCTACCTCGGCCTGGTCACGAACCACTCCCTCGAGCTCGCGTTGCCGGAGGCGGTGCGCGCCGCGCCGAAGGTGCGCCTGCTGCTGACCGGCTGGCTGCTGTGGACCGACGCCAGCGTCAACGTCGCGGCGGCGCGCAACGGCTCGTTCGGCTTCGTGCCGCCGACCTTCGCGGTGCCGGACGGGCAGGGCGGCTGGCGCGATTGCGGCCCGCCGGTCGGTTTCCCGGCCGGCAAGACCAAGACCATGGTGGTCGACGTCACGTCGATGCTGAACCGCGCCGACCTGCGCCTGCGCGTGTCGAGCTCGATCCGCCTCTACTGGGACGCGATCACCGTGGCGGTCGACGCCGACGATGCGCCGATCACCGTGACCCGGCTCGAGCCGAAGTCGGCCCGGTTGTGGCACCGCGGCTTCTCGGCGCCGATCGCCGATGTTCGACCCGACCAGCCCGAGCGCTACGACTGGGACCGGAAGGAGCCGCAGGCGCGCTGGAACCAGCACTACGGCAGCCTCACCCGGTTCGGTGACGTGGTGCCGTTGCTCGGGGCGATCGACGACCGCTTCGCCATCTTCTCCGCCGGCGACGCGATCGACCTGCGCTTCGACGCCACCACCACGCCGCTGCGACCGGGCCTGGCGCGCACCTACCTCGTCTACGTCGACGGTTGGGCGAAGGACGCCGATCCCAACACCAAGTTGTCGCAGACGGTCGAGCCGCTGCCGTTCCACGGCATGAGCGGCTACCCGTACCGCGCCGACGAGCACTACCCGACCGACGACGCTCACCTCGACTATCAGCTCGAGTGGAACACGCGCGCCGGAACGCGGCTGGTGCCGGCGCTGAACGTCCTGCCGTCGCCGGCAGCGGCGCCGGCACGGGCGGCCGCGACGGCCGATCCGGTTGGGGCGAACTCACCCGCGGTCGTCCCGACCGCGGGGTCGTAACGCCTCACGCGCGGCACGGGCGTGCCGTGGCGCTCGCGCGCGCCGCGGCCGCCGAGTTCCGACCGCGCCGCTAGCAGAGGCTCGCCGGGCGCACTCAACATCCGCCGCCGACTTGGTCGACGCCGATCCGGGCTGACTGCCGGACGACCGGGAGTTCCGTGATCGCCCGGGGTGGAGCACGAGATGGCGAGTCATCCGATGGCGGCAGTGTTGGCGCAGCGGCGCAGCGGCCAAGCAGCGCGGCCATGCGGCTCGCATGGGCGAGCGCGCTGCTCGCGGCCCTCGCATGTGGTGGCGGGGGCGGTGGCGGCGAGAAGAAGCCGCCCCTCACCGCGACCGTGCTCTTCCCCGCCACGGAGAGCATGACGCCTGCCGACACCCTGACGGTGCGCGGAACCGCCAGCGGCGTTGCGGCGATCACCGGCGTCACCGTCGACGGCATCCCGGCGACCAGTGCCGACGGCTTCGCGACCTGAACCTGCGCGGTGCCGCTGGTGCCGGGCAGCAACGAGTTCGACGTCGGCGTCACCGACGCCGCCGACGTGTTGTGCGTGCAATCGCAGGCCGACGGCATCCTGCGCTGCCTCGATCTCGGCACGGGCATCTGGACCGCTGTCAGCGATCCCGCCAACCTGGTCGGCAGCGGGCCGACAGTCGCCGTCTCGCGCGACGGCGCCCTGTCGGCGGACGGCACCACCTGGTACCAGATCGGCCACCTCGAGGACCGCCTGCTGGCGGTCGATCTCGCCACCGGCACGCGCTCGATCATCACCGACGCCACCGCCGTCGGCGCCGGCCCCTCGCTCAACATCCCGGCGTTGCTGGCGCTGGACGAAGGGGGCGGGCAGGCGCTGATCTCTGACACGGGCCTCGCGTCGCTGTTCAGCCTTGGGCGCACTGCTGTTGAACGCCGGCTCTCCCGCAGCGCTGATCCGGGCCGCTCCCGGCAACTTCAGCCAGACGCTGGCGTGGGACGGCGAGGATGGCGTCGGCACCGCTCTCGACGTCGTCGGCTTCGGCGTGCGCGCCGACGAGACCGTGCTCGGCGGTTCGCAGTCGACCGGCGACCTCGCCAGCGCCGACCCCGACGCCGGCACCGGCGCGCGGATCACGGTGACCGCCGCGAACGGCTTCGCCATCGGCGACCTGCGCGGCTTCGCCGTCGACGAGACGCTCGGCGCCGCGGGCACCGCGTACGCCATCGAACCGCTCGCCGCGGCGGTCGCCTCGCTCGACCTCGCGACCGGGATCGCGACCGCGCTGGCGTCGGCGCTCGCCGGCAGCGGTTCGCTGCCCGGAGTCGGCGGCCTCGCAGCCGCCGCCGATCGCGCCACCCTCTACGTCAGCGGCGTCGGTGTCGCCGGCGGCCTCCTCGCGATCGACGTCGGCAGCGGCGTGCGCACGGTGATCTCGCCGGCGGTCGCGACGAGCGGGCCGATCGCGGGCGTGTCTCCCGACTTCGTGATCGACGGCGAGCGGCTGTGGGGCCTCGCCGCCGGGCGCGCCGTGATCCTCGTCGACCTCACGTCGGGCGAGCGCGTCCTCGTCGGCAACTGAGCGTCACCTGAAGGCGCGCGCTCCCGGCAGCTCCGCCAGCGCCTGGTAGCGCGCGGCGAAGGCGGCTGGATCCATCTGCGCGGCGGCGGCGATCGGCGCGAGCCGCTCGGGATCGGCGAGGTCGTTCGCCTCGAGCCGGATCATGTACTTGCGCGCGACGCGATAGCTCTCCGTCGAGATGTCGACCTCGCGCACCAGAGTGCGGCCGGTGGCCGGGTCGCTGAAGCTGCCGAACGGCATCGGCTCGAGCCGCCCCTCGGTGATGGCGACCATGCCGCCCGACTCGCTCCGTTTCCCCTCCATCAGCTGCTGCAGGTAGGCGACGGCCCCGCAGCCGAGGTCGCGGGTGTACTCGATGTCGAACGGGATGGCGTGCGCGCAGCGCAGTTCGTAGCCGATCGACTTGGCGACGATGACCGCCTCCTGGCCGCGCGCCTTGAAGCGGCGCTTGACCAGCTTGGTCAGCAGCCGGTGGAGGTGGAGCTCGGAGAGGCGGAGGTTGCCGTGCTGGTCGCGCTCGCACTCCGGCTCGGCACGGGCGACGTCCGCGGTCGAGAGGCGCATGCCGATGCCCTCGGCGAGGATGAACACGCCGAACGGGCGACCGAGCGCGATGCGCTTCAGCATCGCCGTCTCGAGCACGTCGACCAGCAACTCGAGCGGGATCGGTCGCCCGCGCTCGAACTCCTCCGGGATCAGCGACAGCGTCGCGCCCGCCGCCTTGCCGATGCCGAGCGCGAGGTGACCGGCCGAGCGGCCCATGGCGACGATGAAGAACCAGCGCCGCGCGGCGTAGGCGTCGGCCATCAGGTTCTCGACGATCTGTGCGCCGACGTGGCGCGCCGTCTGGAACCCGAAGGTCGACTTCCCGCCCGGCAACGGCAGGTCGTTGTCGATCGTCTTCGGCACGTGCACCACCGGGAACCGGCCGCCGAGCGCTTCGCAGGTTCGATGCGCGCTGTGCGCCGTGCCGTCTCCGCCGATGGTCAGCAGCGCGTCGAGCCGCAGTGCGCGGATCGACCGGACCGTCGTCGCCATGCGCCAGCCCGGGTCGGCTGCCGCCGGATCCCGCAGCGTCGGATTGTCGCGGGCGATGCCGAGGATCGAGCCGCCCGCGGAGTAGATGCGCGAGACGTAGGGGATGGTGAGCAGATCGTGTTCGTCCGACTTGCCGGCGATGAGGTGGCGGAAGCCGTCGCGCAGCCCGACCACCTCGAAGCCCGAGTTGATCGCCTCGATGGTGGCGGCCGAGATGACCGAGTTGATGCCGGGGGCCGGGCCGCCGCCGCAGAGGATCCCGAGTCGCGGCTTGCTCGCGGTCATGACCGGCCCCTCGCCACGGTGCCTGCGTCGTCGGCGTCGTCGCTCAGAGCGCCGATCGGATCGAGACGATCTCGAACTGCATCGCCTTGCCGCCGAGCTCGGTCGCGACGATGTCGCCGAGGTGGCGACCCATCAACGAGCGGGCGAAGCCGGCGCGGTAGTCGAGGCGTCCCTTGTCGAGATCGGCGTCCCACGGCCCGAGGAAGGTGAACTCGCGCTTCTCGCCGTCGGCGACGTTGCGCACCTGCACGACCGTGCCGATCGTCACCTCGCCGTCCTTGAGCAGGGAGTGGGTGATCGTCTTCGCGCGGCGGATCTCCTCGACCATCTCCTCGGCGCGCTTGGTCAGGCGGCTGCGCTCCTCGAGCGCTGCGGTGTACTCGGCGTTCTCCGAGAGGTCGCCGAACGCGGCCGCCCGCCCGACCGCCGCGAAGATGTTCGGCAGGTCGACGTTGGTGAGGTGCTCGTATTCGGTGTTGCGCTTGAGGATGCCGGCCTCGGTGCACCAGATGACGGTCGGGTCGAGGTGCGCCGGGAGGACGTCCTCCTTCTTGGCCAGCTCCTTGAACACCTCGCCGAACACCTGCATCAGGATGATGTGGGTGTGCTCGGTGAGGCCGCGCAGCATCTCGATCTTGCGCTTGAGCAGGCGCGCGTTGGCGAGCGTCAGCCCCTTCACCAGCGCGCGGAACTCCTTGCCGCCGCCGTCGGAGAGCTCCTTCGCCACCTGACGCTGCAGCGCGCGCAGCCGCAGGTCGGGCGCCTTGCCCTGCCCCTCGCCCATGGCGAGGCAGCGTTCGACGACGGCCTTGGGCTCGATCCCCTCGAACATCGCGGCGAAGCGCGGCTGGCCGATGCGGCGGCGGGCGAAGACCAGCAGCTCGGGCAGGCTGTCGAGCTTGCGCATCGCCTCGTTCAGCGCCGTGCGCAGGTCGACCGCGCGCCCGGCGTCGAGCAGCTCGGGGACGAGGAGGTCGAGCAGGCGCGCGCCGGCCAGCGGCAGCAGCGCGAGCAGCCGGTCGGCGTACTGCGCGCCGCTCGCCTCGCGGAAGCGGTCGAGCGCGCGGCGCTCGAGCTTCGGATTGCCGAGGTCGGAAAGGCGGCGGATGAAGGCGCGCTCCTCGGCGAACTGCTGGCGCAGCTGCTCGTCGAGCGCAACGCGCGGCAGCTGGTGCTGCTCGGCGATCTCGTCGGCCAGCAGCAGCAGCTCGATGGGCGAGGAGTCGTCGCCGGCGGCGTGCTTGCGCGCGCCCTCGCACAGCACCGGGAAGAGCTCGCCCATCACCTTGGAGTCGGGCGAGCCGCGCTCGTGGATCCCCTTCAGCATCGTGCCGGCGAGGTCGAGGACCTGACGCGCGGTCATCACCGTCTTCATCGCCACGAGGCGGTCGTCGGCGTTGACCTTGCGCCAGACGATCTTGGTGCCCTGCAGCTCGACGTCGGCGCGCTGCAGCGCCGCCTTGCGCGCGACGCTCCAGAAGCGGCTCCACTGCGCCGCCGGGATGATCGCGCCCTCGAGGCAGCCGCGCACGGTGGCGACGTCGGCGGGGCGGCTCAGCTGGCGCAGCACGCGCGCGACGGCCTCGCCCGGGTCCTGCGCGCACATCGTCCGCAGCTCGTCGGCCTTGAAGTGCTTCAGCACGCGCCAGTCGTCGGCGCTGACCGGCTTCAACGTCTGCAGCGCCGAACGCACCGGCATCGAGTGCTCGCGGTCGTTCTCGAACCGGATCAGCAACTCGCGGGCGACGGCGTCGACGCCGGAGATCAGCCCGGTGCCCCAGCCGGTGGCGTGGTGCACGAAGCGGCCGACGTCGTAGTCCCACATCCGCTGCAGGTCGGCGATGGCGGCGTCCACCGGCGTGTCGGCGCGCAGTCCGCAGGCCTCGAGGAAGAGCTCGATGGCCGGGCTCTCCGCGTGGTGCTCCTGCAGGGCGCGCGCCAGCGCGAGGCGGTGGTTGCGGTCCTTCTCCAGCGCGCCGGCGACGAACGAATGGAGGCGCACCCGCTGCTCGGGCGTGCCGTTCTTCTCGTAGTGATCGAGGGTCAGCACCAGCAGGTTGCCCGCCTGCGTGCGCTTGCCGGTGTTCTTCATCTCCTCGGCGATGCGCAGCCAGTCATCGAGCCGATCGGGCGCCGCGGCGAACGCTTCCTTGAACTTCGCCTCGAGGGACTGGGCAGCGGCCTTGCGGGCCAGGTTGAACAGCTCGTCGAAGACGGGATCGTTGGCCTTGCTCAAGTTGGTCCTCGGCGGCGGCGGCGCGGCGCTTGCGACGGCAGCGGAATGGGCCGCGGCGACG
>VGYY01000175.1 GCA_016872815.1 Planctomycetota bacterium | reverse complement strand
GCGCTGCGTCGATGGTCCACGCCACCGCGCCGCCGCGCGCCGCCGCCAGCTGCTCGCAGGCGAGCCGGCGCAGCCGCGACAGCTCGGAGAGCGGCGCGATGACCTCGCCCTCGAGCTCGATCACCAGACCGCTGCGGTCGGGATGCAGCGCGAAGGGCGTCTCCCCGAGCCGGCCGAGCTGCTCGAGCAGCAGGGCGCGCGTGATCGGCCGGTTGCGCGCCGCCTGCAGCGGCATCGCCGACTCGACCTGCACGGCGTGGCCATCGGCATCGCGGAGTTCGAGGTGCAGCGGGCTGCCCGCGCGACCGCGAGCGGTCCAGCCCACGGCCACCCGCCGGCGCGGCGGACCGCTGAAACTGTCGCGCAGCCGCTGTTCGAGCTCCGGGTCGCGCGTCTTGAACACGCGCGTGCCGACCTCGACTCGCGCGAGGTCGGGGCCCTGTTCGCGCCGGAACTTCAGCTCGACGAGGAACGGCTGCGCCACCGCGGAGAGGACGCCGGGCGGCGGTGCGACCTCGGCGGTGGCGACGCGTCCGCCGACGCGCACTTCGAGCAGCGCACCGCCCTCCTCTCCCGCTTCCGGATCGGGCCCCTCGAAGACGACGCCGTCACCGGCCTTGAGCGGCGCCTGCAGCGCCAGCGTCGCGACATACGCGCCGGGCGCGACGTCGGCCACCCAGCCGAGGAAGACGCCGCGCTTCTTCGGGTTGCGCCCCTCCACCAAGTGCTGGTGGTTGATGCCGCCGAGGAAGCCGGCCGCCAGCCCGCGCGAGAAGCTCTGCTCGAGGTCGCGCACCTCGCCCGCCTCCAGGACCACGCGCCCCGACTTCCACGCCTGGTCGATGGCAGCGCGATAGGTCCGGCTCACCTGTGCGACGTACTCGGGCGTCTTCAACCGCCCCTCGATCTTCACCGAGCGCACGCCGGCGTCGATCAGATCGGGCAGGAGGTGGAAGGCGGCGAGGTCCTTCGGCGAAAGCAGGTAGCGCACGGCGCCGAGTTCCCGGCGCTCGCCGTCGACCTCCAGCGTGTAGGGCATCCGGCACGCCTGCGCGCACTCGCCGCGATTGGCCGAGCGGCCGCCCCACACCTCGCTGGTGAGGCACTGGCCGCTCCAGCTGACGCACAGCGCGCCGTGCACGAAGACCTCGAGTTCGAGGTCGGTCGCGGCGTGGATGCGGGCGATCTCGGCCACCGACAGCTCGCGGGCGAGGATCGCGCGCGAGACACCGCACCGGCGCGCGAACTCGCAACCCTCGGCGGTGGAGATGGTCATCTGCGTCGAGGCGTGCAGCGGCAGGTCGGGTGACACCGCGCGGGCGAGCCGCGCCACGCCGAGGTCCTGCACGATCAGCGCATCGACGCCCGCCGCGGCCAGCCGGCGGATGCGCGCCTCGGCGGCAGGCAGCTCGCGCTCGAACACCAGCGTGTTGAACGCGCAGTAGCCCTTGAGCCCGCGCCGATGCAGCTCGGCCATCAGCTCCGGCAGCGACTCGAGCGTGAAGTTGGCCGCCCGCGCGCGCGCGTTGAAGCCATCCTGCAAGCCGAAATAGACCGCGTCGGCGCCGTTCTCGATGGCGGCGCGGACGCAGTCGTGATCGCCGGCGGGCGCGAGCAGCTCGGGCTTCACGCGGCGGGCGGGAGGTGGCACGGTGGGACGGGTTGCGGGTTCAGCGGACACGATGCGGCAGGCTACCGCGCTCCCGCTCACGCCGCCCGTGCCACGGCGCCGGTGCCGCGGCCGTCGGCAGCCGCAAAGCGCGCCGCACGTATCATCCGCCGCCCTTCTTCCCACCGGTCCCCGATGTCGCCGCCGCGCGCGCCGTTCCTCCGCCACGATCGCCGCCGTTCGATGCGTCTCGCCGTCCCCGAGGGGATGCTCTACGCGGGAATGGTCGGCTGCGCCGAGCATTGGTTCGTGGTCGACGCCATCCGGCTCGGTGCGACGCCGTTCGAGCAGGGATTGGTGGTCGGACTGCCGCTCTTCATTGGCGCGCTCGGGCCGCTGCTGGCGGTGCGCCTGCTCGGCTCGATCCGCTCACGGCGCGGGCTGGTGGCGGGGTTCGTCTTCGCCCAGGCGTTCGCGCTGCTGCTGATCGCGCTGCTCGATGCGCTGGCGTTGCAGACGCCGGCTCTGCTGATCGCCGGCGCGAGCCTCTATCAGGTGGCGGGTCAGGGGGCTTCGCCCGGCTGGACCTCGTGGTACGGCGACCTCGTGCCCGAGCGGCTGCGCGGCAGCTACTTCGCCCACCGCACGCGCGCGGTGCAGTACACCATCTGCGGCGCGATGGTGGTCGCCGGCTTCGCGCTGCAGGCGCTCGAGCCGACGCTCTGCTTCGGCGTGCCGACCAACGCCTGGTGGCCGGAGCTCGCCGCGCCGGGCCGCGGCTTCACCCTGGTCTTCGCCGCCGCGGCGCTCTGCCGCCTCGCGTCGGCGGTGCTGTTGCTGCTGGCGCCCGAGCCGAAGTTCACCGGCCTGGCGAGCCGCGGCAAGGTCGCGCAGTTCCTCCGCACCGAGCGCGGCGGCAACGCCTGGCGCCTCGTGGTCGGCAATGCGGCGTACTACGCGGCGGTCTATCTGGCGAGCCCCTTCTTCCTGCCGTTCATGGCGCAGGAGCTCCATTTCTCCTACGTGCTGCTGATGGCGGCGCTGGCGAGCCAGGTCGGGCTCAAGGCGGTGCTGCAGCGCAAGTACGGCGAGTGGATCGACCGCCACGGCGCACGGCCGGTCTTCCTGATCGGCGTGCTGGGCGTCGCGTTGGCGCCACTGCCGTTCCTGTGGGCCGAGCGCTGGCCATCCGTCTTCGCTTCGCAACTCGCGAGCGGCGTCGCCTGGGGTTGCCTCGAGATCGGCCTGTTCGTGCTGCTGCTGCAGGCAACCTTCCGCAACACCCGTGTCCACGCCATCGCCGCCCACACCGGCATGAACGGCCTCGGCCAGCTGACCGGCAGCCTCGCCGGCGGCGCGCTGCTCGCCGCGTCGGGGCGCAACTACCACCTGGTGATCGCGGTCAGCATCGGCGCACGCCTGCTGCTCGCGCTGCTGGCGGCGAAACTGGTGCGGCCGCGCGCGGACGGGAGCGACACGGGAGTGAAGGAGCTGCTGCTGAAAGGACTCCGGAGGCGGAATGGCGGGCAAGCAGCCGTCGCGGGAACGAGCCCCATGGAGTCGACATGACGCGTGCGGGGGTGTCGCTGGACGACGTCGAGATCCAGCTCGATGGCTCCGGGCTTGGTGCGCCGCCCGGGCCGTCCGTCGTCTACTGCCACATGACCGGCGTCGACGACTACTACGCGGCCTGCCGTGCCCGCGGCGCCACCATCGCGATGGAGCTCGCCGATCGCCCATGGGGCATGCGGGACTTCCGCGTCCTCGACCCGAGCGGCAACCGCATCGGCTTCGGGGCGCTCCGCTAGTCCGGTCGCCGCTCATTCCACGGCGCGGATGCCACGGATCGCCACCACCGCGCCGCGCGGGAGCGTCGCGCCGCCGTCCGGCCAATGGCTGGTGAGTTCCTGACGCGACTCGCTCTCCTCGCCGGGGTGCTGCACCGAAAGGAAGAGCGTCTTTCCGTCGGGCGCGAAGCACGGGCCGGTCAGTTCGCACTCGACCGGGCCGATGGCCGCGAGGAACGCCATGCCGGCGTGTGGGCCGCTGGTCGGCAGGAAGTAGAGGCCGTTGTTGCCCCGTCCGTCGTACTCCTCCTGCGACGGCGCGTCGCTGCTGCGATCGCTGGTCACCCAGAGGTTGCCGTCGGCGTCGAAAGCGAGGTTGTCGGGCGAGGAGACGCCCGCCTCCGCCGAGCCCTCGGCGAAGACGCTCCACGCGAACGTGAGCGCCGCCGGATCGTCGCCCGCCTCGACCAGCCGCACGATCCGCCCATGCCAGTCGGCCGGCGTCCGCTTCTTCTGGTTGGTGAGCGCGATGTAGGGGCTGCCGTCGTGCGGATGGACCTCCGCGTCCTCGGGTCGCTCGAGCGGCGTGGCGCCGAGCGTCTGCGCCGCCGCGGCGACATCGGCCAGCACGTCGGCCTGGCTCGCGAAGCGGGGCGAGCCGTCCTCGCGCTTCGCCGCGCGCAGCGCCGGCTGCAACTCGAAGTCGAGCGGCAGCCAGCGCCCGCGCGTCGCGACCGTGCTGCCCGGCTCGCCCGGCTCCACGCCGTCGAGCTGCGCGACGTAGAGCCGCCCGCTCTCGAGCAGCGCGCGGTCCTGCGCCCGATCGCCGGTCACCTTGCCGGCGGCGACGAACTTGTAGAGGCAGCCGTCGTTGCGATCGTCGCCGAGATAGGCCGCGAGCGTGCCGTCGGCAGCGACCCGCAGCGCGATGTTCTCGTGCCGACAGCGGCCGAGCGCGGTGTGCTTGCGCGGCGACGCCGCCGGATCGAACGGATCGACCTCGACCACCCAGCCGTAATGGCGCCGCGCCCCGTACGGCTCTCGCGGCCAGCGGTAGTGGAACTCCTTCTCGTCGATGAACTCGTGGAAGTTCTCCTCGCACGAGAGGGCGGTCCCCCACGGCGTGCGGCCGCCCGAGCAGTTGGCGAAGGTGCCGATCGCGGCCGGCCCGCCGTCGATCGCCGCCGCCGGGCCGGTCATCCGGTGCGGCGTCGTCGCGTCGATCCGCCGCACGTAGGGCGAGCCCGACACGACGCGCCAGGCGCCGCCCGCGTCGCGCCGCACGTGCAGCACCGACATCCCGAGCGCTCGCTGCTCGGCCAGGACGTGGCGCGGCTCCTTCGGTTGGCCCGGCCGCCAGTCGGGGTGGAAGAGTTCGAGCGTGAGCCCCTCGTGGTTGACGACCAGGAGCCCTTCGTGGCTCGTCGCGCCGGCCGGAACGAAGCCGCGGTGCGGCGCCGCGAGGTCGGGCGGTCGCGCCGGCAGGTCGAGCGGGAAGAAGGCGGTGTGGTCGCAGCCGCCGCCGAAGAGCGGCGCGGCGTCGCCCGCCACCGCCGACGCGCCGGGCACGCCAAGCGGATCGCCTTCGACGGCCACCAGGTCGAGCGTGAACTCGGGCGCGACCTGCAACGTGTCGGCGCGGGACGGCGCGAGTGGCGTGAACGGGATCCCCGCGACGGGGCCGCCGCCCGTGCGCGTCGGCGCGCACCGCAGCAGCAGCGGCGCCGGCAGGGCGAGGGCCGCGGCCGAGCGGGCAGCGATCTGCAGCAGTTCGCGCCGACCGAGCGCCGCGTCACGGCGCAAGCGGCAGCCCCTGGAGGGTGTACCAGCCAGTGGGATGGAGCAGCGGCGCGCCGGTGGCCGCGCGCACGCCCGACGCGCCGAGCTCGACCACGGTGCCGGCGGCGAGTCCGTCGACGAGGACACGGATGGTCCGCTCGCCGCGCGCCTCGACCCGGGTGACCGACAGCGCGCGCCCATCGACTTCGGGCGAGCCGTAGTCGGGGTGGTAGTGGTAGCGCCAGCACCGCAAGGCGAAATCAGCCGGCGCGACCGGTCTCGCTGCGTCGAGCGGCAACGTGAACTCGAGGTCGAAGCCGCCCGCCACCGCGCGGATCGCCGCGATCTCGAACGGCGTCGCGCCGGTGAAGAGGACGCGTTCGAGGCCGTCGCGCCAGCTGCCGCGTGAGCCCCAGCCGCGATCGGTCAGCCCGCACCAGAGCGAGCCGTCGGGCGCGAAGCGCAGGCGATGGACGCCCGACTTGAAACCGGAACGGAGCGGGAAGCAGGCGCCCTGCACGACCTCGGTCTCGACGCCGCTCGCATCGAGGGTCTTCACGCGGTCGAGCGCCACGCGCATCAGGATCGCCTGCATCTGGTCGCCGACGATCAACTGGCCGCCGAACGGGCCGAACTTGCCGCCGGTGTCGTCCGGCACGAAGTCGGCGACGCTCTGGCCGAGCTTCGCGTACGGGAACCAGATCGCCGGTTCCTGGCGCGCCGGCACCGGATCGCCCTTCTGCCAGGCGCGGCCGTCGTGCTGGCGGGTGAACCGCAGCATCGACTGGTGGCCGTGGAACGAGTCGGGCCGCAGCAGCGACAGCTTGTTGGTCGCGACGTAATCGCCCTGGTTGTCGGTGTAGGCCATGCCGAATCCCGGGATCGGTCCGAGCGCGTCGGGCGAGCGCAGGCCGTCGGCGACGATCGCCATCGCGCCGGCCGGATCGATGCGGACCGCGGTGCCGCGCGTCGGCACCGTGGTGCCCATCGTCGTCTCGCCGCCGGTGTGGCCGAGATTGAGCGTGACCCAGGCGTGGCCGCCGGCGTCGTAGCGCGGGCCGAAGGCGTACTCGTGGTAGTTGCCGCTGATCTGCCAGGAATCGCACAGCGTCTCGAAGCGATCGGCGGCGAGGTCGCCGTCGAGGTCGACCAGGCGCGTCAGCTCGCCGCGCTGCGCGAGCACCACGCACCAGCCGAGCTTGGCGCGCGGGTCGGGGCGGACGGCGACGCCGAGCGGCTCGTGCAGGCCGGAGGCGAAGTGGTGCAGCGTCGGCGCTCGCGGCGGGAGATGGAGCGCGTCGTCGACGATGAAGACGTCGCCGCGGCGGGTGCAGACGACCGGCCGGCCGTCCGGCAGCAGGTCGAGGCCGCCGACCTCGAGCGCGACGTCGGCGAGGATCGGCAGCGAGGCGATCCGCCAGTGCGTCGACTCGCCTTCCGGGAAATCGACCTGGAGCTGCCAGTCGAGCGCGACCTGCGCGGCGCGCGGCAGCTCGGCGCCGGTCGAGAGGGCGAACTCGAAGCCGCCCTGGTCCTGCGTGACCTTGGCGAACAGGTGGTTCACGCCGGCCGCGAGGTCGAGCGTGAGGTGATGTTCCTCGGCGTCGAGCCCGCGGACGACCGGCGCGTCGATCAGCAGCCGGCCGTTCAGCCAGAGGCGCAGCCCGTCGTCGCTGCCGAGGCGGACGTCGACCTTGCGCGGCGCGCTGCAGGTGAGCGTGCGATGGAGATAGCGGCAGGCGAAGTCGTGCTGCTGCGCCGGGAGGCCCGACTTGAGGTCGATGGTGCTGAAGCCATCGCTGCCGCCGGTCCCCGCCGCGCGCGGCAACTCGGTCCAGCGGACCGCGCGGCCGCTCTTGTCCTGGTGATCACGTTCGCGATCGGGGCCGGGGCCGCCTGCCGTGCAGCGGGCAAGGTCGAGTTCGGGCGAGCGCGCCTCCGCGAGGCGGGCGGTCGTCAGCTCGAAGGCGCCGACGCTCGACCACGGCCCCCACTCGACGCCGCCGCCGACGAGTTGTTCGCGAACGGCGGCTTCGGTGGCGGCACGCGTCGCGAGCTTCTGGTAGCGGGCGGTGCCGATGGTCAGTTCGGACTGTCCGGTCGCGGTGGCGGCGAGCAGCGCGACGATCGCGAACGAGGTTGCGGATGGAGATGGCCGGTTCATCGCAGCACCTCGAGGTGGAGGACGATCGTGTCGCTGCCCTGCCGCGGCGCGATCACGGACGGGAGGTCGGCGCCGGCGCTGCCCCGCACGAAGTCGGAAGAGCCCGGCTGCAGCCGCACGCGCGTACCCAGCGGCAGCAGCGTGATCGCCGCGTCGGGAGGCACACGGCGGAGCGTGACGCGGCGGACGAACAGCACGTCCGGCCGAGGATCGGGGAGGAACCGCTCCTCGACCACGATGCCGGTCGGATCGGCCGGCACCTCGACGCCGATCGTCTGCTCGCGCAGTTGCCACTCGATCACCGGCGTGCCGTCCGGCTCGACCCGATGGCCGAGGTACTTGGCGCCGGTGGCGCGGCCGTTCGCGTCGGGCCAGGTCGCCGCCGTGCCGAGCTGCAGCAGCGGCCCGGCCGGCGCGCTCCAGACCACCGGTCCGAGCAGGTTCGCCACGCCGCCGCCGCGTCCCTCCCAGACCGGGGCGACGTCGAGGAACTCCCCCTGCCACGCCTCGACCAGGCGCACCTGATCGGCGTCGAACGAGAAGTGGAGCCCGCTCGGCGTGCCGATCGCGAGGCCGCGGTTGCCGGCGCGCGGCAGGAAGCAACGGAACAGCCGCGGCCGATCCCCCACCGCCAGCACGCGCCGCTCGTCGCTCGGCACGCCCTCCGGCGCCGGCATCGTCCCCGCCCGCTCGAACCACGACCACAAGGCGGCGGCCTGCCGCGCCGGATCGCCGTCGAGCACGTTGCCGACGACGCTCCTGCCGTCCTCGAAGTAACGCGGCATCCGCGTCCCCGGCTTCTGCCGCGCCGGATCGAGCAGGTAGCCGAGCAACCACTCCGGCCGCAGCCGCTGCGAGAACTGCAGGAAGTCGAGACCCGGCGTGCCGGCCGAGGGCCGATCGCCGAATGAGTGGCAGGTCACGCAGTTCATCCCGCCGCTGCCGGCGAGCCGCCGGCCGACGGTGGCGAGCTCCTCGTCGCTCGCGGGCGCCGCGACTTCGTCGCTGCGCCAGACGCCGGAGCGGGAAGTCAGGGCATCAGCCAGCACCGTCGCGTGCGCCGCACCGAACTGCGGCATCCGGGCCGCGAGGTAGGGGCGCGCCCGCTCGCCGTTCGCGACGACGCGCTCGATCCAGGGCGTCGCCAGCCGCGCGCCGACGGCATCGAGCCGCGGCGGCAGGCGCCCCTCGTCGCCGAGGTCGGCCTCCACCAGGCTGTGGAACGAGGCGCCGAGCGCTCCCGGCCCGCCGCGGCCGGCGTGCTCGTGGCAAGCGTCGCAGCGCAAGGCCGTCAGCAGCAGTTCACCGCGCAGCAGCGGAGCCGGCGCCGGCGGCGCGTTCACCGCCCCGGCCGCTTCACGCACCCACTGCAGGGCCGCGCGCAGTGCATCGCGCCGCGCGGAGTCGAGCGCGTAGCGCGGCGCCCCGCGCTGTG
>VGYY01000174.1 GCA_016872815.1 Planctomycetota bacterium | reverse complement strand
CATTGGCTCCCCGAGTAGGACTCGAACCTACAACCCTCCGGTTAACAGCCGGATGCTCTACCATTGAGCTATCAGGGAGCTGCGAAAGAGGCGCGGAATCCTAGGCCGTATCGGCCGGAAATCAACCTTCGCTCAAGCGCGGCGACGCGGGCGCGCGGCCGGGCTTCGGGGTGGCGCGCTTGCGGCCGCGGCGGCGCGGGCCTACGGTTCGTGGATGCGCTTCGCCCAGGCTCTGCTGCTGCGGGTCGTCGGTCTCATCGCGCTGCCGGTCACGGCGCGCGCAGCCACTCCGGAAGTGCCGTACGTCCATGACGCGCCGCGCTTCGAGCTGCGGCTCCCATCAAGCGCATGGCAGCGGCGCGACGTCCTGGCCGAAGGCGTGGTCGCCGTCGTGCTGGCGCCGGTCGCCGACCTGACGACGCGCTGCTCGGTGCTGCGCATGGACACGCGCCACCTGCCGGACGGAATCGCCACCCGCGCTCGCCAGCTCGCCGCCGCCGCCGGTGCCGGGTTCCGTGACGACGGGATCCGCGAAGAGCCCCTCGACGGCCGCACGGCGCAGCGCTGGGACTACGCGCTGCACGGCCAGCCGGTGGCGGAGTGGCTGTTCGCCGACGCCGGCAAGTGGGTCCTGTTCCAGCTCGCCGCGCCGACCGAGGCGTGGAACGACCCGATTCGCCGCGCCGAACTCGACGCGATCCGCGCCTCGTTCCGCTGGACCGGCGGGGCCGATCCGGTCCCGGCGCAGGTCAGCGCCACGGCACCGGAGGCGATCCGCGCGCGTCGCGCCGAGGCGCTGGCGGCGGTCGCCACCGACTGCGCGGTCGAGTCGCATCGGATCGAGGTGCGGGTAGAGCCGGCGGCCGGGACGCTGGACGTGCTGGATGAGCTCGAGCTGGTCGCGACGGCGGATGCCGTCGCCAAGGTCGAGCTCTACACCAGCGTCGTCAACGTCGATGAGGTCACCTGCGACGCGCCGCACCGCTGGTCGACCCGCAAGCTCCCGCAGGTCGACGTGCTCGAGCTGCAGTTCGACCCGCCGCTCGCGCGGGGCCGGCGTCTCACGGTCCTGGTGCACGCCGCCGCCGACGACTTCTTCCTCGCGCAGGATCAGCAACTGGTCGCGGAGATCGCGGTCTTCGGTCAGGTGCGGCCGCGCTCGAGCTGGTCGAGTCACGTGGTCTGGTATCCGATCGACGGACGCAACGACGCCGCCGTCGACATCACCTTCGACGTGCCGGCGCCGTACGTCGCCGTGACGGGGGGCGACCTTGTCGTCGAGCGCGAGGAGGGCGGTCGGCGCATCCGCCGCTACGTCGAGGCGTCGCGCCACCCGCGGCTCCTGCCGTTCGGCTTCGCCGTCGGCGAGTACGTGTCGCAGGCGACCCGCAGTCCCGGCGGGCTCGCGCTCGAGGTGTTCGGCTTCGCCGGCGAAGAGCAGCGCATCGCGCAGCGGATCGAGTTCCTGGCCAAGGCGGCCGCGGCGTTCGAACCGGCGTTCGGGCCGCTGCCGTGGGCAGAGGTCCGCTTCTGCCACGTGCAGCCCGAGCGCAAGGAGACCGGCGTCAGCCTGCCGGGCCTCATCCTCGTGTCCGACGCCTACTTCCCCGACCTCGAGGGGATCGATGCCTCGGATGGCGACCTGACGCGGCCGGACGTGCTCGGATTGCTGGTGATCGCCGATGAACTCGCCCACCAGTGGAACATCTACGCCACCGGTTTCCCGAACGAGCTCGGCGAGGGGCTCTCGACCTACTCCAACGCGCTCTTCGTCGAGGCGCTGCACGGCTACGACGCCTACCTCCGCGTCATCGCCGGCTGCCAGGACGGCTGGATCGATGCCGCCGGCGCCATGACCGAGTTCGCCGTGGCCGACCCCGCGATCTACTCGAACGCCCGCTATCGCAGCGTCGTCTTCTGCAAGACGCCGCTGGTGCTGCACGCCCTGCGCGAGCAACTCGGCGACGCGCGCTTCTTCGCCGGTCTCGCCGCCGCGTTCGGCGAGCGCGACCGCGCTGTTGACGGCTTCGAGCGTTTCGCCCGTGGCTTCGCCCGTGGAGCGGGGGCGGACGTCGCCGCCTTCTTCGAGCGCTGGTTCTTCCGCGCCGGCTTTCCGCAACTGCAGGTGACGCAGCGGCCGATGGCGGGCGGCGCCTCGCTGCGGGTGGTGCAGGTGCAGCCGGAGGCGCCGTATGAACTGATCCTGCCGCTCGAGTTCCGCGGCGAGGACGGGCGGACGCACCGCACCTGCGTCCTGGTCAACGAGCGCGAGCAGCGGTTCGACGTCCCGGTCCCGTTCCGTCCGCTCGGCGTGACCGCCGATCCGGACGGCGTCGCACCGGCGCGGATCGACGGCTGATCGCGGCTGCCACGTTGCGCTACCCGGAGGCGCCAGCTCCCCGACCGGGCGGCGCCGCCAATTGACGGTCGTTCGCGGCAGGGATACGGTCACGTCCTCGTGGCCGCACGGCCCCCCGGCGGTCGCCTCGAGGGAGCGAGCATGGAGCTCCGCGCGCTCGGCGGTTCGTGGCTGGTCGCCGCGCTGGCGTCCCTCGCTCTGCCGTTCGGCGACGACTGGAAATCGCAGCGCGCCGAGCTGGTGAAGGCGTGCACCGCCGACCAGGATCGGGCGACCCGCGAGAACGCGATCACGAAGATCGGCGGCCACCCGGGCGTCGACCCGACGCGCGCGCTGCTCACCGCGCTCGACGAGTGCCTCGCCGAACAGGAGTTGCTGCAAGCGCGCTTCGACGAATTGTCGAAGGAGGTGCAGGAGATCCTGGTCGGCAAGCAGGATGTGCGCCTCGCCGCGCCGAAGACCAAGGGGCAGATCGAGGAGCGCAAGAAGCTCGGCGACAAGATGCTCGAGGAGGCCGCGCTCGAGGAGCACCTGCTGGCGACGCTCGGCAAGCGCAACGATGACGAGTCGGTGATGCTGCTCGGCGGGCTGGTCGGGAAGCCGGCAGACTGGCGGACGCGGGCCCGCCTCCTCGACGTCGTCGGCCGGGTCGGGCGCAAGGAGACGGCGAAGGACGTGCACGGGGCGCTGCGCGACAAGGACCCGCGGGTGCGCATCGCGGCGATCGACGCGGCGGTCGCGCTGAAGCAGTCGGAGTCGGCGCCGTTCGTCGCCTCTCTGCTCGGCGACAAGGAGTGGCCGGTGCGGGCCGCCGCAGTCGCCGCCTTGCGCAAGTTCCGCGACCGCACGACCGTGACCGCCGCGATCGACGCGCTGGCGAAGGAGACGGGCCGGCTGCGCGAGGAGCTCGCCGATCTGCTGTCCGAGCTGACCGGCCAGACGTTCGGCGGCGAGGCGCGAGCGTGGGCCGGCTGGTGGGAACAGAACCGGGAGAGCTTCCTCGCCGCCGGGGCCACTGCGGTGGCGGGCGCTCCCGCCGCCGGAACGCCGGGGCCGCCGCCGGCGAACGCCGCCGCCAGGGGGAGCGACGAGTTCTCCTACTACGGGATCAAGACCACCAGCGACAAGGTGGTCTTCGTCCTCGACATCTCCGACAGCATGAACGACGACGCAGGCGAGACCGAGCTGCCGGCCGACGGGATCCCCAAGCGGGTCGGCAACCTGCGGCCGAAGATCCAGGTCGCCCGCGATCAGCTGGCGCAGACCATTGTCGATCTGCCGGGCGGCGCCACCTTCGCCCTGATCACCTACAACAAGTTCGTCAAGGCGTGGCAGGACAAGCTGGTGCCGGCCAACAAGCGCTGGAAGAACGAGGCGCTCTCGTACGTGCTCGGCATCCAGGCGACCGACGCGACCAACATCTTCGACGCGCTCGAGCTGGCGTTGTCGCTCGGGGGGCGCGGGCTCGCCGACAAGTACTACGCCTCGCAGGTCGACACCATTTTTTTCCTGACCGACGGCAAGGCGACCGAGGGGCGGATCCAGGAGCCGGCGAAGATCCTCGACGAGATCCGGCGCATCAACAAGTTCGGCAAGGTGAAGATCCACACCATCGGCGTGGGCTATCTCCATGACCGGCCGTTCCTCGAGCAGTTGGCCAAGGAGAACGGCGGGACCTATGTCAACGTGCAGTGACCTGCGGCAAACCGGAAGTGGGAGTGCAGCGATGAACGCGCGGAAGCACGGGTGGGTGGTGGCGGCGCTGGTCGTGCTGAGCGCCGGCGCCCGAGCGCAGGAATCGAAGCCGGTCGCACCGCCGCCGCCCAAGGACGCTCCACCGGACGCCGGCGCGCCGCCGCAGGATCCCGGCGCCGACCCGGCCCCTCCGGCACCGCCCGTCGCCACCCCGGACGTGACCGGTTCCGGCGTGAAGTCGCTGGCCGAGAAGACGCCCGAGGAGCGCGCGGAGGAGGAGAAGCTCACCGACCAGCCCGAGACGGAGGTCGTCGGCGCGATCGAGCTGGCCAAGGCGCGCGCCGCCGGCGCGGTCGAGGGCGAGTTCCCGGCGCTCGCCGCGGAGCGGCGCAAGCGCGCCGTGCTGAAGCTGGCCGAACTGCCGCACCCGAAGACGCTCGAGGCGCTGCAGAAGCTCCAGTCCGGGCCGTACGACGACGATGTCCGCGCTGCCGCGGCATTCGCGCTCGGCCACATGAAGTTCGCGCGCGAGGCGGCGGCGAAGTTCCTGGTCAGGCGCATCGACAAGGACTGGGACCACCCGGAGGTCCTGATTGGCATCGCCCGCGGCCTCGGCGAGCTGCAGCTGGTGCCCGATCGCGAGGAGATGCACCGCTTCTTCAAGCACCCGAGCGACGAGGTCTACGTCTCGATGATCGTCTGCCTCGCGCAGATCAAGGACGTGCCGTCGCTGCCGCGGCTGCACCAGATCTTCAGCCAGTTCGGCAAGATCTCGACGCAGAGCGTGAGCGTGCGGGTCGACACCGGCACCGCCGGCTCCGGCGACCAGCGCGCGGCGGAGTCGCGTGGCCGCTCGATGCAGCAGAAGGCGCGTCCGGAACGGCGCCAGGGCGCCATCGAGGCGGTGACGCGCGCGGTGAAGGACATCACCGGCATCCACTTCGAGTTCGCCGACAAGTTCCACGAGTGGCTCAAGGCGAACGAGAAGCAGCTCAAGATCAAGGTCGGCAAGTAGGCCGGCGCGGCGCCGGCGCTCCGGGGCCGACCGTCCCTGAAGAACGACCCGGGAACGACGCGGGAGCGGACCGCGCACGACTCAGCCGAGTGAGTCCTTGCCGACCTGACTGCGGCGGGTCTGCTGCTTCCCGCCGCGCGTCTGGTGCATCCACGAGCCGAGCGGAGGCTTCTGTTTCGCCTTCGCGTCCGGCTCGGCGTCCTCCGCCGCCGTCGGCGCTGCCGCCGTCGTCGCCGCAGCGCCCGGCACCGGCTCCTTGGCGTCGTCGGCAGCCGCGCAGCACTTCTTGTACTTGCGTCCCGAGCCGCAGCGGCACGGGTCGTTGCGTCCCGGTTTCATCGATGGCTCCCTGCCGACTGCCGGCTCACTTCCCGATCAGGAAGTGGCAGACGTCGCTTTCGCGCATGACGTAGTCGCGGCCCTCGCTGCGCAGCTTGCCGGCCGCGCGGATCGCCGTCTCGCTGCCGTGGCGTTCGAGATCGTCGACCGAGTACACCTCGGCACGGATGAAGTTCTTCTCGAAGTCGGTGTGGATGACCCCGGCGGCCTTCGGCGCGGTGTCGCCGCGGTGGATCGTCCACGCGCGGATCTCCATCTCGCCGGCGGTGAAGAAGGTCTGCAACCCGAGCAGCGAATAGGCCTGCCGGATGAGGCGATGCAGCCCCGGCTCGGCGAGCCCCATGTCGGCGAGGAACGCCGCCCGGTCGGCCGGATCGAGCGCCATGATCTCGCCCTCGATCCGCCCCGACAGCGCCACCACCTGCGCGCCGGTGGCGGCGGCGTGCCGGCGTACCTGCTCCACCAGCGGCGACTTGCCGTCCAGGTCCTGGTCGCTCACGTTGGCGACGAACAGCACCGGCTTCATCGTGATCAGGAAGAGCGGATCGAGGACCGTGCGCTCCTCCGCGGTCCAAGGCGTGAGGCGCAGCGCCTTGCCGGCGGCCAGCAGCGCCTCGGCGCGCTCGAGCACGCCCTGCGCGAAGACCGCCTCCTTGTCGCCCGAGCGCGCCTTCTTGCCGTTGCGGTCGGCGGCGCGCTTCACCGTGTCGAGGTCGGCCAGCGCCAGCTCGAGGTCGATCACCTCGATGTCGCTCTGCGGCGCGACCGCGCCGGTCACGTGGATCACGTCGCTCTCGGCGAAGCAGCGCACGACGTGGAGGATCGCGTCGCACTCCTTGATGTTGCCGAGGAACTTGTTGCCGAGCCCCTCGCCGGTGCTGGCGCCCTTCACCAGGCCGGCGATGTCGACGACCTTGAGCGTCGCCGGCACCAGCCGGTTGGTCTTGATGTGCCGCTCGATCCGGGCGAGGCGGTCGTCGGGGACGTCGACCACGCCGATGTTCGGCTCGATGGTGCAGAAGGGGTAGTTGGCGCTCTCGGCACCGGCCGCCGTGATCGCGTTGAAGATGGTCGACTTGCCGACGTTGGGCAGTCCGACGATGCCGCAGGCGAGGCCCATGGAGCGACTCGAGAACGAGGGGGGGAAGCCCGGAAGGGGCGGAAGTTCTAGCCGGCTTTGCCGCGCCACCGCAGCCTCGTCCGGGCAGCTTCGGCGGAACGACCGGTTCGCGTGGCTTCACCTCCGCCGCGCGACGGATTATCTTCCGCGATTCGCCCGGCTCGGGGGGAATCGCATGGATCGTCGGCTGGCCGTCTGTTTCGCCTCGCTCGTGGTCGCCACCAGTGCCTCGCCCGCCGTCGCCGGGGAAGCGGCCGCCGCCGCTGCCGCGCCGCCGTTGCGCCTGTTCCTGCGCGGCGGCCCGAAGACGCACGGCCCCGGCGAGCACGACCATCCGCGCTGGGCGGCCGAGTGGAAGAAGCTCCTGACGGCGCGCGGCGCGGAGGTGACCGCCGAGCTGCGCTTGCCGACCGCTGCCGAGCTGGCGCAGACCGACGTGCTGGTGATGTACGCCGCCGAGGGCGGATCGATCCACGGCGAGGAGCGCACCGCGCTCGAAGCGTTCCTCGCGCGGGGCGGTGGCGTCGTGGCGCTCCACGACTCGGTCTGCGGCGACGACCCGCACTGGTGGAAGACGGTCATCGGTGGCGCGTGGGAGCATGGCCATGCCAAGTGGCACACCGACACGATCGACCTCTACTACACCGATCGCGCCCATCCGATCAGCGACGGCTGCGGCAACTTCCGCTTCAAGGACGAGATCTACCACCAGCTCCACTTCGTCGACGGCGTGAAGGTCCTGGCGTCGAGCTTCCACACCGTCTTCGACATCGCGCCGCAAGCGTGGAGCTTCGAGGGCAAGGCGCACCGTGCATTCGTCTCGCTGCAAGGCCATTTCCACGACAGCTTCTCCCACCCGGCGTGGCGCGGTTTCGTGCTGCGCGGCATCGCGTGGGCGGGGCGGCGCGACGTCGACGCGCTGACCGTCGCGGAAGAGCGCGCGAGCCTCGCGTACCCGCCGGGCGGCCCGACCGCCCCCGGCAAGGCGCACGAGCAGCTCGTGCTCCATCCAGAGTTCGACCTCTCGCTGGCGGCGGCCGAGCCGGTCGTCATCAATCCGATCTCGATCGACTGGGATGCGCGCGGTCGCGCGCTCGTCGCGCTGACGCCGGGCTATCCCGAGAAGGAGCAGTTCTCCGGCATCGCCGCCCGCGACGAGATCGTGATCCTCGTCGACTCCGACGGCGACGGCCGCGCCGAGTCGGCGCAGACCTTCTGGAAGGGGCTCGACCTGGTCACGTCGGTGGTGCCCTGGAAGGACGGCGTCATCGTCTCGGCGGCGCCCGAGATCCTCTGGTTGCGCGACACCAACGGCGACGACGTCGGCGACGAGAAGGTCGTCCTCTTCAAGGGCTTCGGCTTCGGCGACACGCACGCCACCATCAGCAACCTGCGCTTCGGCCTCGACGGCTGGATCTACGGCACGCAGGGCTACAGCGGCGGCGCCTCGCGCAACATCCTCGGCATCGACGGCACCGACCACGGCCACATCGGCAACGGCCTGTTCCGCTTCCGGCCGGACGGCAGCGCGATCGAGATGGTGAGCGCCTACGGCAGCAACACCTGGGGTCTCGACTGGACCGACGATGACGAGCTTTTCTTCACCATGGCCAACGGCGCCCATCTGCGTCACGTCGTGCTGCCGGAGGCGGTGCTGCGCGGCGGGCGCGTGGGGGGCGTCGAGAGCTTCGCCGAGGTGCCTGACCACGACCGCGTCTTCCCGCTCTCGCGGGAGACGGTGCCGGCCTATGTGCAGATCGACTTCGTCGGCGGTTTCACCGCCGCGGCCGGCTGCCTGCTCTACACCGGCGGCGCGTGGCCCGACGCCTGGCGCAATGCCCACTTCGTCACCGAACCGACGGTCAACCTCGTCCACCACGATGTCCTCGGCGAGCGCGGCGTGACCTATCGCGGCAGCAAGGCGCGCGACGCGGAGTTCCTCGCCTCGGCCGACGTCTGGTTCCGGCCGATCCACCTGCGCCAGGGGCCCGATGGCGCGGCCTACGTGCTCGACTTCTACAACCAGGCCGTCGTCCACAACGACACGCGCGGACCGCCGCACGGCCCGACCAACGCGGCGAAGCGGCCCGACCGCGATCACCAGTACGGTCGCATCTGGCGCGTCCAGCATCGGGAGGCGCGGCCGGCGGCGCTGCCGCAGCTCGCCGGTGCGGACGGCGCCGCGCTCGTGGCGGCGCTCGACCATCCCAATCGCTGGGTGCGCGCGACCGCGTTGCGCCTCCTGATCGAGCAGGGCGCGAGCGGACGGCGCGACGCGCTGCGCGCGCTGTCGCTCGCCGGGAAGAGCGCGGTCGGG
>VGYY01000173.1 GCA_016872815.1 Planctomycetota bacterium | reverse complement strand
GTGGGGACGACGGCTGCCGGTGGCACTGCGGACGCGACTCGCGGGAGCCCGCGTCGCGCTCACGCTGGTCGTCGGCCTGCTCACCCTCTGGCGCGGGATCGCGCTCGTGCCGCCGTGCTGCGGCGGTCACTGACGGCGCGCTGCCGCTACCATCCCGCCCCGTCCGCCGGCACCGGCGGCGGCGAGGATGGCGATGGCGGCGATCACGATCGACGCGGTGTCGAAGAGCTACCGGCGCGGCGAATTCGCGCTGCGTGACGTCACGCTGGAGGTCGCTCCCGGCGAGATCTTCGGCCTGCTCGGTCCCAACGGCGCCGGCAAGACCACGCTGGTCAAGATCCTGCTCGACCTGGTGCGGCCGACCCGGGGGACGACGTCGCTGCTGTCGCTCCCGTCGCGGCAGGTCGCCGCGCGCAGGCGGGTCGGCTACCTGCCCGAGGATCACCGCTTCCCGGAGCACCACACGCCGGTGAGCGCGCTGCTCTTCTTCGCCGGCCTTTCCGGTGTCGCGCCAGCGGTGGCACGCCCGCGGATCGACGCGCTGCTGGCGCAGGTCGGTCTTGCCGACGCCGCCGGGCGCAAGGTGCGCGGGTTCTCGAAGGGGATGAAGCAGCGCCTCGGGCTCGCGCAGGTGCTGGTGGCGGAACCCGACCTGCTGTTCCTCGACGAACCGACCGACGGCATCGATCCGGTCGGCCGCGCCGAGATCCGCGGCCTGCTCGAGCAACAGCGCCGCGCGGGCCGGACGATCTTCCTCAACTCGCACCTGCTGAGCGAGGTGGAGCAGCTGTGCGATCGGGTCGGCATCCTCGCGCGCGGCGAGCTGAAGCGGGTCGGGTCGGTGCGCGAGCTGACGCAGTCCGCGATCTGCTGGGCGATCACCCTGTCGCAACCGCCGGGTGAGGCGCTGCTGGCGGAGCTCGTCCGCGCGTTCGGCGACGCGCGACGCGCCGTCAGCGACGGCATCCCCGACCCGGAGGCGGCGCGGACGGTCGAACTCTCCCTCGCGCGCGACGAGGCGATCGATGCAGTGATCGACTTCCTGCGGGCCCGCGAGCTCTCGATCCGCGGCGTGGCGCGCAAGCGCACCAGCCTCGAGGCGGCTTTTCTCGACAGCGTTGCCGGGGGTGGGGCGGCGCCGGGGGCCGCGGCGGGAGCCACCGCGTGATCGCCTTCCTTGCCCTCCTGCGCGACACCGTCCTCGAAGCGCGCGACAAGCGCGTGACCTGGTTCCTGCTGCTGCTCGGCCTGCTCTTCGTCGTGCTCTGCGGCAGTATCTCCTTCACCGCGGTCGACGCCGATGCCGCCCTGACGCGCGTCGCCGGCAATCTCGGCGAGTTCCGTTTCAGCCGCGGCATGCTCGACGGCGGTTTCACCAGTCGCACCGAGGTCGAGGTCGCGGTCACCGCGCCGCGCGCGCCGCAGCCGGAGGACGACCTGCCTCTCGGCATCGATTCGCTGCGGGTGGTGGAGCTCGGGTTCCGGCGGCCGGAGCAGCTCGATGAACTGGCCGTCACGTGGCGCCATTTCGCGGCGCGGCTCCGGCGCGACGGCGGTCGCGGACCGTTCGTCGTGGTCGCGCCCGGCTCCGACGAGGAGCGGCAGTTCGCCGCGCCGGTGACGGCCGCGGAGCAGCTCGAGCTGCTCGAGTCGCGTTTCCTCGATGCGGGGTTCAGGCCGGTGCTGGTGCGGCGCAGCGCCGAGCAGCCGGGACGGTTCCTGGTCGCCGTCGGCAACGAGCGGCCGCTCGCGCTGCGCGGCGCCTGCACTGTCGCGTTCGGCTTCGGCAGCTGGTCGACGCCTCTCGCGGAGACGTCGCAGGCGGAGTTCCTCGCCACGCTGTCGGTGGTGGTGGCCGATTCGTTCGCCGGGTTCATCGGCATCCTCGTCCTGCTCAGCGTCTTCGCCGCCGCGTTCCCGGAGCTGCTGCAGAAGGGGCGGTTCGACCTGGTCCTCGCCCGACCGATCGGGCGGGTGCGCATCGTGCTGTTCAAGTACCTCGGCGCCGTGCTGCTGGTGCTCCTGCTCTGGACGCTGCTGTTCGCCGGCTGCGCCGTCGCGATGGGGCTCGCCACCGGCTACTGGAAGTTCCGCCTCGTCGGCTGCGCGATGACCTGCACGCTGCTGTTCGCGGCGCTCTATCCGGCGGCGATGGCGGTCGGCATCGCGACCCGCCACGTGACGCTGTCGACGCTGGCGGGCGTCGGGGCGTGGGGGCTCGAGCGACTGATCGAGACCGCGCGCGGCGTGCTCCAGTTCGCCGACGCCGAGGCGCGCGCGCGCTGGCAGCCGCTGCTCGACGGCGTGCATGCGGTGCTGCCGAAGGCGGGCGAACTCGCCCGGCTGAACCAGTGGCTGCTGGCCAGCGACCATCTCGGCGCGGCGTCGGCGTCGCGCCTGCTCGGCGTCGTGCCGGAAGTCGACTGGGCGTTCGCCGGCGGCTCGACCGCCGGCTTCGCCGCCGTGCTGCTTGGCCTCGCCTGCCTGCTGGTCGCGCGCCGCGACTTCTGAACGCCGCCCGCGGCGCCGCCAGCCGCGCGAAGACCCCGGACCGGGAACCGGGAGGCGGGGCGCACGGCGGCGATCGCGCGGCGGGCGGAGTCCCGATCAGTGGCCCTTGTCCTGCCAGACGTGCTCGGGGCGGGCGAGGATCTCGTCGATCACCTTCGTCACGGCGTCGGCCTCGGCCTGCTTGCCGGACGCAGCGGCGTGTGCGGCGAGCTCCCGCGCTTGCGGGATCAGCTCGACGTAGAAGCGCTCCGCCACCTCGAACATGCCGTGCCAGTGGGTGTAGTCGGGCGCCATCATCGACGCGCCGTGGCGCGCTCTGCGGCCCTCATGGTGCCAGAGGTAGTACCACGTCCACTCGATCTCCTCGTCGAACTCCTGCGGCGTCAGCAGCTTCTGGGCGCGCAGCGCGGCGACGATCGCCTGGCCCGGCTTGGCGAACTTCTCGTTGTAGAGCACGACCAGGTCGTCGTACTGCTCGTAGAAGCTGGTCACGTAGTCCTGCGTGTGGCAGTGCATGCAGACGTCGGTCATCCGCTGGCGCTTCGCCTGCCAGCTGTCGCCGCCGTCGGCGATCGCCGCGGCACGCTTGGCCGGATCGCTCTCCTTGATCACCGCATGGTTCTTGTCGGTGTCCATCCCCAGGCTGACCGGCGGGCGATTGGTCCAGCTGATCCGCTCGCCCGGATCATGGGTCACCTTGCCGCCGTTGCGCAGGTTGCCCGACATGTGGCAGGTGGCGCAGGTGGGCGCCTGCGAGTAGTCGTCGCCGAGGACCCAGTCCTTGGCGTCGAGGTTCATGTGGTCCTTCAGGTCGCGGTAGGCGACGCCGTGCTTGCTCTCCTCGTAGATCTCCTTCTGCGGGTGGTCGGGGCCGAGGTGGCACTTGCCGCAGTTCTCCGGCTGGCGTGCGCGCCGCGCCGAGAAGTCGTGCCGGCTGTGGCACGCCGAGCAGCTGCCGAGCGAGCCATCGAGGTTGATCCGCCCGATGCCGGTGTTCGGCCACGAGCCGCTGTGCAGGAGCGGCTTGCCGTCGCGCCGCTGCACGTCGGCCAGGATCGCCGTGTTGGTCGGCTTGCCGTGCTTGTCGGGCTTCAGGTCGTCGACGGTGATCGACCGTCCGTCGGTGGCGAGCAGTCCGACCTTGCTGCCGTGGCACTGCTTGCAGCCGACCTCGACGCTCGCGAGCCCGTTCACCGAAGTCACGTCGGGACGGCCCGGCGTCGGCGCGTGCGGATTCATCGGGCTGCGCGAACCCTCGACCACCTCGGCCAGCAGGTTGTCGAGCGACGCCAGGATGTTGCCGCCCTTGGCATGGTGGCTCGCGCCGAACTCCTTCGCCTCGTCAGGGTGGCAGCGCCCGCAGTCCATCGGCGTGACGATCGCCGCGACGTGTGCGCCGTAGTGGTCGAAGCCATCGGCGTCGCCCTTCTCGGCCTGATGGCACTCGACGCAGCCGACCCCCTTGTGGGCGTGGGTGCTGTCCTTCCAGTGGTCGACCAGGCCGGGCGTCGATTGCGCGTGGCAGTCGACGCACTGGCGCGACGCCGCCGGGACGACGATCGGTTCCGCGACCAGCTTCGCCTCGACCGCGCGCCGGTCGACCTCGAGCTTCTGGATCAGCACCAGCGAGCCGAGGAACAGCAGCCCCAGCACGGCGATCACGCTCTTCTTCCACTCGAGGCTCATGTTCGCTCCCAATGCACCGACATCGCGCGCACCGCGCTCAATGCGCGACCAGCGCCTCCCAGACGGTCAGACCGAGGATCGCCAGTACGGCGACGATCCCGACGAACACGCTCGCCTCGCTGCCCGGGCGCTTGCGACGGATCCAGCCGTCGATGAACGGCCATGCCGCCATGACGACGACGATCGCGCCGAGGCTCAGGAACGCCGCCCGCTCGCTCCAGAGCTTGAGCCAGCGGAACGCGACGTAGAAGAACCACTCCGGCTTGATCACCTCGGGCGTCGACAGCGGATCGGCACGCGGCCCGATCGGGACCGGGAAGATCGACGCCAGCACGCAGAGCAGGATCATCAGCACGAGCCCGATGGTGAGCTCGGTCAGCAGGTGGTCGGGGAAGAAGTTGAAGAAGCGCGGCGCCGTCGCCTCGTCGCGGCGGAACTTCATCTCGGCGACGCCGTGCAGCCGGATCAGCGTCACGTGGAGCGCGATGAGGCCGATCATCGTGACCGGCAGGATCGCGCCGTGCAGGACGAAGAAGCGCGACAGGGTATGCGCGTTGTAGTCGTCCCCGCCGAGCAGGAACGACTTGAGCAGGCCGCCGATCACCGGCACGTTGTCGGCGAGGTTGGCGGCGACCGTCGCTCCCCAGTAGGAGAGCTGCTCGTAGACCAGGCTGTAGCCGGTGAAGCCGGCCATCAGCGTGCAGACCAGCAGACCCATCCCGATCAGCCAGTTGAGTTCGCGCGGGCGGCGGTAGGCGCCGGTGAAGAAGACGCGCATCTGGTGCAGCACGACGGCGGCCACCATCAGCGTCGCCGCCCAGCGGTGGACCGAACGGAGGAACCAGCCGTAGGCCACGTCTTCGGAGATGACGCGCACCGATTCCCAGGCGCGCGTCGGCGTGGCCTCGTACCAGAAGGCGAGGAGGATCCCGGTCACGATCATCACGACGAACAGGTAGGCCGGCGTCCCGCCGAGGCAGAACCACCAGTGCTTCAGGTGGTGGGGGACCGGCTCGTTGGTGAGCGCGCGCAGCTGCTCGCCGTCGACCGGCAGGCGCTCGCGCAGGAAGTTGCGCAGCCGCGCGGCCGGGCCGTTCACGTGGCGGCTCCGTCGGCGAGCGGAACCTCGATGTAGAGCAGGCCGGCGTCGATCCGCAGCGGGTAGCGCGGCAACGACTGGTTCGCTTCGAGCGGCGGGCCGCCGGTGGGGCTGCCATCGGGCGCGAACGTCCCGTTGTGGCACGGGCAGAAGAAGCGGGTCTCCTGCGGTTGCCACGTCACCTGGCAACCGAGGTGGGGGCAGGTCGAGGAGAGGGCGACGAACTCGTCGAGCGCCGGCGCGCCCCGGTCGTCGCCACCGCTCGCGTCGCCGGCGGCCCGGCGGGCGATGACGATGCGCTCGCCGGTCGGTGCGACGAACGTCCGCGTCGCCCCGGCGCGGAAGGAACCGAGGTCGCTCACCAGCAGCCAGCGGCGCGGCCGGCCCCCGGTGGGCAACAGGAAGCGGCCGGCCATGGCCGCGAAGGTGCCATAACTCGCCAGCAGCGACAGGGTCATCGCGACGCCGGTGCAACGCGCAAGGAAGCCGCGGCGGGGAGGAGCGCTGTCGACCGGGACCGGCGCTGGATTGCTGCGGTGCAAGACGTTCCCGCTCCTTCCGATCTCCGTCACGCCGGAGATTCCGGGCGGAGTGAGCACAACTGCGATGCCGCGCCTCGGCGGACCCGCACTTGCTGTTCCCCCGGGCGCCACGCAGGCGGCGTGACGCCACGGTGACCGGAGTGGGATCTGGTTCCCGTTGCCATCGAGACGAAGCGGTGAACTTTCCCTGACCCCGCGGCGCTGGGAGCAACCACCATGCGCATCCACTGCGACCACTGCGGCCGAGTGCTCGATTCGGCCGAGGCACTGCGGCAGCGCGTCGATGACGAGCAGCTCTGGTTCTGCAGCGAGGCGTGCGCCACCGCCGGCGCTCCCGGGAGAGCGCGACGACCCGCCGCCGCGCGATCGCTGAGCCGCGCGATCGCTGACCGGGTCGCCCGCTTGCGCCGCTCGCGCTGGCGCGCTTGAGTGCGCGGAGTTTCCCACTCGGAGTCCTGGATGAAGACCTTGGTGCTGCTGCGCCACGGCGAGAGCGTCTGGAATCAGGAGAACCGGTTCACCGGATGGACCGATGTCGCGCTCTCCGAACGCGGCGTCCGGGAGGCGCAGGCGGCCGGACGGCTCCTGCGCGAAGCCGGCTTCCGCTTCGACGTCGCGTATTGCTCGCTGCTCAAGCGGGCGATCAAGACCCTCTGGCTTGCGCTCGAGGAGCTCGACCAGATGTGGCTGCCGGTGCACACGACCTGGCGGCTGAACGAGCGCCACTACGGCGACCTGCAGGGTCTCAACAAGGCCGAGATGGCGGCGAAGTTCGGCGCCGAGCAGGTCAAGATCTGGCGGCGCAGCTACGACACGCCGCCGCCGCCGCTGAAGAGCGGCGATCCGCGGCGCGACGCCGAGCTCGCCGATCCCCGCTACTCCGCGGTGCCGGCCGACGCCTTCCCGGTCGGCGAGAGCCTGGCCGACACCGTGCACCGCTTCCTGCCGTGCTGGCACGAGCAGATCGCGCCCGCGCTCAAGTCCGGGAAGCGGGTGCTGGTCGCCGCGCATGGCAACAGCCTGCGGGCGCTGGTGATGTATCTCGGCCGGATCCCGCGCGAGCAGATCCTCGAGCTCAACATCCCGACCGGCATCCCGCTGCACTACGAGCTCGATGAAGAGCTGCGTCCGCTGCGCCACGGCTACCTCGGCGATCCCGAGGCGGCCGCGCGTGCCGCCCGCTCGGTCGCGGAACAGGGCAGCGCGAAGAAGGGGACCTGATCCGCGCGCGTCGCCGCTGCGGACCAGGCGCCATCGACCGCCGCCGTCTATTGCGCCCGGACCACCAGCACCGGCACCGGCGCGAGCCGCAGGAGTCGTTCGGCGACGCTGCCGAGCAGCAGGTGCGACAGCCCGCCGCGACCGTGCGTCGTGGTGATGATCAGGTCGATCCCGCGCTTCGTCGCGTATTCGACCAGCGCCGACGCGGGCGCCGCCGCCTCGATCACCGCGGTGGTGATCGCGAGGTCCGCCGGGCGGTCCTTCACCCGGTCGGCCAGCCGCTGCTCGACCTGTGGACGGATCTCCTGCATCGCCCGCAGCAGCGCCCCGTACTGCTCATAGGGCGCCAGTGCGTACGGCTCCTCGATCACGCAGACGGCGTGCAGTTCGGCGCCGAAGCGGCGTGCCATCTCGAGCGCGGTCGGCCAGGCCTGGAAGGAGAGCTCGGAGAGATCGGTCGCGAAGAGGATGCGGCGGAACGTCATGGGGGAGGCTCCTCGCCCGCCCGCCGCCTGGCGGGGGGCACCTCCCACCGCTCCGGGGTCGCTCGCGGCCGGCGGGTCCTTGGCAGCGGCAACGGCAAACGGCGCACCGCCGCCCGGACCGGGTCACCTTCACGCTTCCTTGATCTGCGGCTTGCCGGTTCTTGAATCGACCTGCCTACGGTGATGCGGGTACGTCGAGGGCGCCCCCCGCGCGTGGAGTTGCCGTGAAGCGACAGAAGATCCTGGTGATCGAAGACGAGCCCGACATCCTCGAAGTCATCGAATACAACCTCGCGCGCGACGGCTTCCGCGTGGTCACCGCCCGCGACGGCGACGCGGGGTTGAGGCTCGCCCGGGCCGAGCTTCCCGACGCCGTCGTGCTCGATCTGATGCTCCCCGGCATCGACGGGCTCGAGATCTGCCGTCGGCTGCGCGCCGACGACGTGACCCGGACGCTGCCGATCGTGATGGTCACCGCGAAGGGCGAAGAGGCCGACATCGTCGTCGGGCTGGGCATCGGCGCCGACGACTACCTGACCAAGCCGTTCAGTCCGCGCGAGCTGGTCGCGCGCGTCCGCGCCGTGCTGCGCCGGGCGCAGCCGCAGGCGGCGCGCACCGGCGACGATCGCCTCGAGTTCGCCGGCCTGGTGATCGACCGCGCCCGCCACGAGGTGCTCGTTCGCGGCGATCCGGTCACCTTCACCCCGACCGAGCTGCGCCTGCTCCACTTCCTCGGCGCTCATCCGGGCCGCGTCCTGACGCGCGACCAGCTGCTCTCCCGCGCCATCGGCGAGCACGCCGTCGTGCTCGACCGCAACATCGACGTCCACGTCCGCTCGATCCGCAAGAAGCTCGGCGCCGAGCGCGAGCGGCTCGAGACGGTCCGCGGCGTCGGCTACCGCTTCCGCGACGACCAGGACTGACACGCCTTGCGCCGCCGGTTCGCCGTCAAGCTGTTCTGCAGCTACGCCTTGCTGGTGGCGGTGAACGCCGTCGTCGCCGAGTTGCTGATCAGCCGATTCGCCGCGGAGGATCAGCGCCGCGAGATCGAGGATTCGCTCGCCGGACAGGCCGTGCTGCTGGCGGACGCGGCGCGTGCCGGGCTCGAATCCGGGGGCGACGCCACGCTCGAACGGCGGGTCGAGCAGCTCGGCGCTGCGACCGGGTCGCGGCTGACCGTGGTTGCCGGCGACGGGCGGGTGCTGGCCGATTCGGCCGAGCGCGCCGCGACGATGGAGAACCACCTCACCCGCCCCGAGTTCGTGCAGGCGGCGCGCGATGGGCGCGGCATCGACGAGCGAACCAGCGCCACCACCGGGCAGCAGACTCTGTACGTCTGCATCGCGGTCCCGGGACCGCGTGCGCGGCTCGGGTTCGTGCGCGCCGCCCTGCCGCTGCCGACGGTCGCGGCGCGCCGCGACCGGCTGCGCGGTCCGATCCTCGGCGGCGT
>VGYY01000172.1 GCA_016872815.1 Planctomycetota bacterium | reverse complement strand
ATCGGGAGGCGCGACCCGGAGGAGCAGGCGCCCGAGCGTAGCGCGCCGCCGCCGGCCGCGCCGCCGCGTGAAAGCCGAACCGGAACAACTGATCCAGGAACAGTTGTTCCGAACAACTGATCCAGAAACAGTTGTTCCGGCATGATCTCGGCGATGCACCCTGCGCCGCTGCCGCTCGAGCTGCCGTTCGAATTCGCGCCGCGCCTGCCCGGCTCGAAGTCGATCGCCAATCGGGCGCTGGTGCTGGCGGCGCTGGCGCGCGGAAAGACCGAGTTCGCGGGGTTGTCGCCGAGCGACGACGTCGCGGCGATGAAGGCGGGACTGCGGTCGCTCGGGGCGAAGGTCGCGGAGGCTGGGGGCGGGGGCGGCGGCAGCAGCGACGGCTACGGCGAGGAACGGGCGATCGTGCACGGGATCGCCGCGGATCGCGCGGGCGCGCGCGCCGCCACGCTCGACTGCGGCCTCGGCGGCACGACCGCGCGCTTCCTGCTCGCGCTGGCGGCGGTGGTCCCGGGCCGCTGGACGATCACCGGCGGCGCGCGGCTGCGCGAGCGGCCGATGGCGGAGCTGCTCACCGCGCTGGCGCAACTCGGCGCCCGGATCGAGGGTGACGTGCGGGTGCTGCCGGCGACACTCGTGGGCGGGACGCTGGTGGGCGGGAGCGTGCGGCTCGATGCCTCACGCTCGAGCCAGTTCCTGAGCGCGCTGCTGCTGGTGGGCGCGGCGACGCGCGACGGGATCGAGGTCGTGCTCGAGGGGCCGCTCGCATCGGAGCCGTACGTCGAGATGACGATCGCGGTGCTGGCGCGCTTCGGGGTGAAGGTCGAGCGCGGCGGGCACAGCGAGCGCGGCGCCGCAGCGATCCGCTCGTTCCGCGTGCCGCCGCAGCCGATCGTCGCACCGCCCTTCTTCCCCGTCGATGCCGACGCCAGCGCGGCGGGGGCGTGGTGGCTGCTCGCGATGCTGACCGGCGCTGCCATCACGATGCCGATGGGCGGCGCGATCCCGCAGCCCGATTCGGGACTGCTCGACCTCGTGACCGGGATGCCGGAGTCAGGGCCATGCACGGTCGATGTCGCCGCGCTGCCCGACCAGCTGATGAACCTCGCGGTGGTGGCGGCGGCGCGGCAAGGCACGACGCGCTTCACCGGCGCCGCGAACCTCCGCCTGAAGGAGAGCGATCGCCTGGCGGTGCTGGCGGCGCAGCTCGGGCGCGCGGGGATCGTCGTCGCCGTCGAGCCCGACGGGATCGTCGTCACCGGGCGGGCGCGGTTGCGCGCGGCGACGCTCGACGCATGCGGCGACCACCGGATGGCGATCGCCTTCGCGCTGCTGGCCACGCTCCATCCGGGGATCGAGGTGGTCGGACGCGAGTGCGTGACGAAAAGTGACCCCGGTTTCTTCGCCGAGCTCGCCCGCCTGCGCGAGCCGGCGGCGGCACGCTGCATCGCGCTGGTCGGGATGCGCGGGGCGGGGAAATCGACGCTCGCACCGCTGCTGGCGGCGCGGCTCGGGCTCGCGGCGCACGACACGGACGCCGAGTTCGAGCGGCGGCACGGCGAAATCGCGAAGTTCGTCGAGCGGCGCGGTTGGCCGGCGTTCCGCACGGAAGAGGCGCGCATCGTGGACGCCCTGCTCGGTCCGGGGCGGGTCGTCGCGCTCGGCGGCGGCGCCATCGAGACGGAGGCAGTGCGGCAGGCGCTGCTCAGCCGCGCGATCGTGGTCTGGGTGCAGGAGGCGCTTGCGACGCTGGCGGCGCGGCTCGCGGCGGCGGGGCGACCGGGCGTGACCGGCAGCGATCCGATCGCGGAGTTGCCCGAATTGCTCGCGCGGCGCGAGCCGCATTGGCGCGAGGCCGCACGGGTGGCGCTGGCGCCGGGTCGCACCGTGCCGGAGCGGGTCGAGGAGGCGGTGGCGGCGCTGCGGCGGTTCGTCCGCTGGCCGCAGGAGTGAGGTCGCGACGGCGGGGCCGCACGAGCGGCGGCGTGCACGTGTCGCCGCTCGCCCTCCTTCGCCACAATGGCGCACCATGGCCAGCAACAGTTTCGGCGAGCTGCTCCGCATCACCACGTTCGGCGAGTCGCATGGAGCGGCGCTCGGCGTCGTGATCGACGGAGTGCCGGCGGGGATCGCGCTTGCGGTCGAGGACTTCCTGCCGGAGCTGGCGCGGCGGCGGCCGGGGCAGAGCGGCGTGACGACGGCGCGGCGGGAGAGCGATGCGCCGACGCTGCTGGCGGGCGTGTTCGAGGGGCGGACGACCGGCAGCCCGATCGCCGTGACGGTGGCCAACGAGGACGCGCGCAGCGGCGACTACGCGGCGCTGAAGGACGCGCCGCGGGCGGGGCACGCCGACGCGGCATACCAGTCGAAGTACGGCCATCGCGACCATCGTGGCGGCGGGCGCAGCAGCGGGCGGGAGACGGTGGCGCGAGTGCTCGCCGGCGTGGTGGCGCGCAAGCTGCTGCCCGCTGAGACGCGGATCGTCGGCCATGCGACGCGCATCGGGCCGATCGTGGCACGCCGGTTCGAGCCGGCGACGATCGAAACGAATCCGCTGCGTTGCGCCGACCCCGAGGCGGCCGTCGCGATGGAGGCGTACGTGCGGCAGCTGCGCGAGCAGCACGACTCGACCGGCGGGGTGGTCGAGATCCGGGTCGAAGCACCGCCGAAAGACCTCGGCGATCCGACCTTCGCAAAGCTGAAGAGCAAGCTGGCCGAGGCGGTGCTGTCGGTGGGGGCGGTGACCGGCTTCAGTTACGGCGCCGGGTTCCGGACGGCGGAGATGCGCGGCAGCGAGTACGTCGCCGAGACGGCCAACTTCGGCGGGATGCTGGGCGGCATCTCGACCGGCGCGACGATTCGTCTCGAGGCGTCGATCAAGCCGGCCAGCACCGTCGGCGCCGCCGCCGCCGCCGGCCGCCACGACCCGTGCGTCGTCCCGCGCGTGATTCCGGTCCTCGAAGCGATGGTCGCCCTCGTCCTCGCCGATCGCCTCCTGATGCAGCGCGCCCTGTCGACGCCGCGCTGAACCAGCGGACGCCGGGCGCCGCCGAGTCGGCGGCGTCCGCCGGCGTTGCGTCGACGCTGCGCGAGGCAGGGGGTGGTGCGGGCGACTCGTCGCTCGCGTCCGCCGCCGCGACGACCGTCACCTCTGAGCCAACCGTCGCCGCATTCGGCTCGTGCAGCCACCAGGCTCCGGCGCCGACGGCCAGCAGTGCCGCGGCGACGCTCGCGCAGGTGGCTTTGGTCCGTGCGCACGAGGCCTCACGGTCGGATGGGGGACGAGGCCTTGGCTCTCGCGCTGTCCTGCTCGGCCTCACTTCCCCGTCTCCGGCACAGCCCCGCCGCTCGAGGACGACGCACGATGCTTGAAGTTCAGCTTCGTGGCGTGCTCACGCATGCGGAGGCGTTCGGCTCGGGCTTCGGCGCTGGTGGCGGGTGAACGTGATCGGCCGGGCGGCGAAGGAGGGACCCTTCTGGGACGCTTCAGGGTTGGCCGAACCGACAGTCGTGGAACATTGCGCGGGTTGCCTAACAAGCCCTTGAAGCTGACGGTCCGCCGGGAAAGGTGGTAGGTGTCCCGGTCGCTAGCGTTCCGGCGGCCCGCAGCTTAAGGACGACGTTAGGCAGACAGATCGCCAGGGATTCTCGCTGCGTGGGGTGAACTTGCCCTTTCGTGCCATCTCTGCCTCCCTCGAATGCGGCCACCTGCCATCATGCGGCTTGACTAGTTCTTGGGGGGCAGGTCAGGGGACTGACCGCATGAAGGAGAAATACGAATCAAGTTCGTCTCGGTGGAACTCCACGGCGGGTTCTTCTCCGGCAAACCGAGAGACGACTATCGCAAGGACATCATGGACAACGCGCGAGATGGATGGCGCTTCGTGCAGGCATTTGCGCCGGGAGTCAGCGCGTATGGCGCCTCCGGCTACGCCGACCTGATCTTCGAGCGCAAGGTCGAGGACTGAGAGTGCCTGGTTGGGTGTCCGCTGCGTTCGACCGGCCGCGGCCGCGCTGAGTCGAGACGCGATGCAGGATCCGCTGGATGCTGCGGTGGCGGGTTTCGACTCCACGGCCGAGCAAGGCGGCCGCGAACTGCCGCAACGGTGCGCCGCCGATGACGAGCGCGACGTCAGGTCCTTGCGGCCGCGGCGGCGATCAGGTCGCGCAGCAGTGCCGACGCCGTTCCGGTGCGGCTGCTCGCGCCGCCGGAGACTGTCAACTCGCCAAGGTCGTCGCTCCGGAAAGTGACCGCCTTCTCGGCGCCGTCCAGGGCATGGAACGGATCGCCCGGCGCCACCAGCTCAGGCGTCACCACGATCCGGGTCCGTCCGCCGTCGCGCCAGGCGCGGCCGATCAGGCGCAGGCGCTCGGGGCCGCCTTGTGCCGCCGCCACCGCGCCCGGCGGCAGGTCGGTGATGCCGCGGCGCTCGACGGCGTCCCAGGTCAACGTGGGGTCGATCAGTCCGCGGGTGAGGATCAGCAGCTTGATGGCCGTGTCGTAGCCTTCGACGTCGAGGCGCGGGTCGGGCTCGGCGATCCCGGCGCGTTGCGCCTCGGCGAGCGCGCTCGCGTAGTTCGCGCCGGGTTGGCGCAGGCGCGTGAGGATCAGGTTCGAGGTGCCGTTCAGCACGGCGCGGATCGCGGTCACCCGGGCGGCACCGAACCAGGTGCGGAGCACGTCGAGCGACGGCAGCGCGCTGCCGGTGGTCGCGCTGGTGCCGATCGACGCGCCGGCAAGCGCTGCCGACTCCTCGAGTTCCGGCAACGCATGGAGCGCCGGCCCCTTGTCCGCCAGGATGACGTCGAGCCCGCAATCGAGCGCCGCACGCGCCCATCCGAGGCCCGGCTGGCCGGTCGCGAGATCGGTCGGCAGCGAGATCACCACACCTTCGACGCCGCGCGCGCGCAGTTCGTCGGGGCGCAGTGCCGGGCCGATGCCCGGCCACGCCGCCAGCGCGCCGTAGTCCTGCTTGAACTTCGCGAGCGCGGCCACCGGAAGGTTCGTGGCGTCGTGCAGGGCCGCGCCGCGGTCGACGATCGCGGTCAGCGCCAGCTCGATCCCCAGTTCGGCGGCGACGGCCGCGCGCCGCTCCTGCCAGTGGAGCGCCAGCGCTCGGCCGACGTTGCCGAAGCCGAGCAACGCGAAGTCGTAACGGCGCATCGCGCTCAGTCGCGCGGCTTGAAGCGCAGCACGAGTTCGCTCGCCCCGCCGGGCGGCAGCTCGAACTCGATCTGCTGCATGTCGTTTCCCGGTCCCCAGAGCATCGCTTGGTAGCGGCCGGGGGCGGCGTTCTTCACGGCGAAGGTGAAGTCGGGCGGCCGCAACTGCGCCCAGCCATTGAACCCGACCACGTCGTCTTCATTCTCGAGCGGCGACAGGTAGAGGTGCCACTCCCACTCGTCCTCGCCGCGTCGGGCGGCGAGGTCGACACCCTCCGCCACGACCCGGCCGGCGCACGGGATTCCCGGCTCCATGACGATCGTGACCGGTTCGCCCGCCGCCGCGCGCACTTCGCAGGTCGCCTTGCCGCGACCGTGCTCGTCGCTCGAGCCGATCAGGGAGTAGGACCCGAGCAACAGTTGCAGCGTCACCTCGCCCTTGTCGTTGGTGCCGCGCGCGCTGCCGCTGCTCCCTCCGAACATCGACCGGGTGGCCGCGGGATCCTCGCTCCGCTGCGCGACGGCGTGCACCATCACGTGCGGCGCCGGACTGCCGTCCGGCAGCGTCACCCGGACGAGCTGCTCGGTGAGGCGCGCGTCGATGTCGAGCTGGCGCACCTCGCCCAAGCCGAGCGTGAGCTCCTCGTTGAAGAGGACGGTGCCGCCCATTTCGCGGTCGCCGAGGATCTCGACCCGGTAGCGGCCGGGCCGCAGCTCGCCGAAGGTGAACTCGCCGCGTTCGTCGAGCTTCTCTTGATTCCAGCGCCGGCCGGACAGCTGCACGCGGCCGCCGCTCACCCGCGTGCCGGCGACGCGGACGACGCCGCTCAGCGTCGCCGGCTCCATCGGCACGTCGGGCAGCGCCTCGATCTCGACGCGCGTCTCCTGTCCCTCCTCGATGACGAACTCGCCTTCGGCCAGCGTGTCGGGCTCGGCATCGGTGGCGATGCGCTTGATCAGCGCGGTCGGCGATTCGGCGAGGAAACGGCCGAAGACCGAGTAGCGATACTTGCCCGCCGGCAGGTGGCGCACGGCGAAGGTGCCGTCGCTCGCGGTGAGGCCGAAGCGCGGCATCTCGCTCTCCGCGATGTCGTCGTCCCGATCCCGCCCCGAGATCGTCAGCATCAGCGGCTTCGCCGGCGGCTCGCCCTGGGTGGTGATGCGGCCGACGAAGTCGCCGCCCTTGTGCAGCACCAGATCGACCGGCTGCCCGCCGGCGAGCTGCTCCGGCGAGATGACGACATATCCGCGCGCGAAGCCCGGGTGGCGTCCGCGCAAGGCGACCTTGCGGCCGAGCGGCAGTCCCTGCAGCGTGGCGCGCCCCTCGGCGTCGGCGCGCGCCGCGGTGAACGGCATGACGTGCACGTACTCGAACTCGGCCAGCGCGGTGACCAGCGCGTAGTCGATCGGTGCGGCGGCGGCGTCGCGCACGTTGACCACGAGCGTCTGCGCGCCGGGTAGCTGGATCAGCACCGGCTCGGCGCCCTCCTGGGTCAGCTCGACTTCGGCCGCGCCGATGCCGTAGGCAGGGGCTCGCGCGAGCACTTGCCAGCGGCCGACCGGCAGCTGGCGTGCGACGTACTTGCCGGCCTCCACCTCGGTCACGCGGCCGCGCAGCTCGTGCGGCTCGAACAGGAAGTCGGCGAAGTCGCCCGTCTGCGCCTCACGGAAGCGGAAGTCGACACCGCTCACCGGCCGGCCGGCCATGTCGCTGACCGCCACTTGCAGCGACGTCTCGGGCGGCAGCTCGACCCGCACCGGCTGGTCGCCGGGGAACGGGCCGAGCACGGTCCAGGGGTCGCCCGCCTGGCGCTGCACCGAAACCAGCACCTCGCCCAGATCGGGCAGGCCCCGCAGCGCGAATGCGCCGGCCGCGTCGGTGGCGCCGGCCGGATGCCCGATCGCGACGGCGTCGGCCGCCGTCGTCTGGTCGTTGTCGCCGCCGAGGGGGGTGAACATGCCGAGCAACTGGCCGAGCGGCAGTCGCGAGCCGACGATGATCTTCGCCCCCTCGATCGGCATCGCGCCGGCCGTCAGGGTCCCGCTGACGCTCAGTCCGTGCCCCATGCGCAGCGTCGGGACGCTCGACTCGGGGCGCTTGCCGGTCGGGTGTGCGCGGGCAGTGCCGAGCAGCCCGGCGCGATCGGCCATCACCGTGACCACGCCGGCGGGAACGCCGGGAATGCGGAAGGTGCCGTCGGCCTGCGTGCGCGCCGTCGGGATCGGCAGATGGTCGAGCAGGAAGCGAAACGGCGCGGGCACCGGGAACTGGCCGCGGAACTCATCGAAGGCGACGATCGCCGTCACGTCGCTGCGGATGTCGGTCACGCCCATCTGCAGGATCTGCGGCGGCACCTGCGCCTGGCCCGGCAGCTCCGGCAGGACGCGCAGCCTCGCATCGGCGACCGGCGCGCCGTCCTCATCCTCGACCTTGCCCACCAGCACGACGTGCGGCGGCAGGACGATGTCGCCGAGTTCGGTGGTCTGGCCGCGCGCGAGCCCCTGCTCGATCAACCGCACGGTGGCGCGCCCACCACCGAGATCGACCACCAGCAGATTCAGGTTGCCGCTCTCGACGTTGGTCAGCGTGAAGCGGCCGTCGGCGTCCGCCTGCGTCGTGCCGATGATCGGGTCCCTGAAGCGCGGCGGTGGCTGGCCGAAGCCGCCCTCGATGGTCGCCATCAGCAGGTCGATCTCGAGCTGCAGCAGGTCGACTCGCAATGCCGGCACCGGCGTGCCGTCTTCCTCGACGAGGCGGCCCTTCAGGCCCGACAACTCCTGCAGGAACGACTGCGGCGGTGGGCGCGAGTCGAGGTCGAGGCCGGCCACCGGTGCCACCGGCGCGGGGGTCGCGACTTCCTCGCGGACGGCATCGTTGCGGCCGGCCGCCACCGGAGCGGGAAGCGTGGCCGAGTCGGCGTTGCCGGACTTCGGCGCCACCAGTTTCGGGGCGTCGTTCGCGTCCTTGGTGAAGATCCACCAGCCGGCCACCCCTGCCAGCGCCAACACGGCACACAGGGCGACCAGCGGGGTGCGCGCGGTACCCACGCGACGCAAGTCCATGCAAACGACCTCCGAGCGGAGAGGCGGCCAGCGAGCAGGGTGCCAACAGTGCACCATCGACTCCGCCGAGTAGGCCGATCGCCAGCCCGGGGATCAAGTTGCGCAAGCGAAGCGCGCGCCGGCGCTCACCCCCCGGCCGCGAACAGCGCTTCGCGGGTGGACTCGTCGATGACCTGGCCGCTGCCCCGGGCGACTGGCGGGGGGGGCCGTCGCCAGTGCGCCAAGAGTTGCGCCGGCGCGAGCCGGCTCAGGCGCGGATGGACGGCGAGCTGCCATGGACCGGGCCGCAGCACCGGGATGTGGAAGCGGCCGTCCGGCCCGGCGACGGCGAAGCGCGGCAGCCGGTCCTCGAGCGGCCCCTCCGGTCCGGTCCAGGTGGCGGTCACGGTCCAGTCGTCCGGCGAGTTCGCGAACTCCGCGGGCAGCCGACCGCTCAGGGTGCCGCCGCGCGCCAGCTCGATCCGCAGCTCCTCACCGACGGTCGTGATCGGGTCGGCATGGACCACCGAGCAGTAGCCCGGGTGGCTGATCCGCAGCACCAGCGCATGGTCGTGGCGCAGCGTCTCCAGCGTCGCGCGACCGTCGGCGGCGGTGCGGGCGAAACCGAGCGGATCGCCGAGTTCGCGCGGCGTCCTCGCGATGGCCAGCACCTGCGCACCGGCGATCGGCGCGCCGTCGCGCGCCGCCACCACCCGCACGCGCCGCGGCGCCGCCACCGGCAGGCGCAGCTCGAGCTTCCCGCCGCCCGCCTGAACCGTGGTCCGACCCGA
>VGYY01000171.1 GCA_016872815.1 Planctomycetota bacterium | reverse complement strand
GTGCGCATGCGGCAGGCGGCCCTGGCGCTCGAGGTAGCGCGTGATGCGCAGGGCGAGCTGCTCGACCAGCTCGGCGACATCGGCATCGGTGAGCGGCGCGGCGGGCTGGAAGCTCGGCGCGAGGCGCGCGCTCGGCGAGACGAAGGCGCCGTCGAGCAGCAGCGCGTGGAAGTGCAAGTTGAGATTGAGCGCGCTCCCGAACCTCTGTGCGAAGACCACGGCGCCGGAGCGCGCGGTCAGGTCCGCTGCGCTGGCCTCGAGCGCGCGATGCTCCAGTCCGCAGGGTCGCGCGGATCGACCGTTCGCCGAAGGAATCGCAGGAACATCTCCTACAGCAGATCGTCGGCGTCGGCGGCCGAGGCGCCGAGCAGACGCAGGTATCGCCAGATCTCGACCTGATGCTCCCGGATGAGCGACTCGGCGTCAGGCTTGCCTCGCGGCTCGACCGGCGGAACTCGTGGCATGGGTGGACTCAGGGAGATCACGCTGACAAGCCGACGGCGAGGCGACAGAGTACCTGACCTTTCCCGATTCCTTGGGAAGCCCTCTGCGTGCTAGGGGGTGCGGCCGGCGTGCAGCCGCCGGCACGCCTCGCCGTCAGCGGGGCACCGTCATCGAGCGCAACCAGGCGAGGCTGGCCGGCGCATCGGTCGGGAACGCCGCCGGTTTGCCCTCGAGACTCACGCGTCCGCGGTAGCCGATGCGCCGCAGGTTGGTGCAGAGCGTCTCGAACCGCGGGTCCGGTTCGCCTGCGACGGGGAAGCCACGCTCCCGTGGCTCCGCGATCTGCACGTGCACCAGCAGTTCCCGCGCCTGCAGCACCACCGCCGGATCCTCGTTCTCGAACATCAGGTGGTAGAAGTCGACGACGACGCGAACCTTGTCGTGGCCAACCTCGCGCGCCAGCTGCAGCGCTTCGGCGGCGGTGTTGACGATGTTGCTCTCGGGTCGCCGCAGCGCCTCGATGGCGATCACCATACCGAGCCGGCGCTCGTCGATGAGGTCGCCGCACAACCGCAGGAACTCGCGCAGCTGCTGCCAGGCCTGCTCGCGCGGGAAATCGGCCGGATGGCTGCGCGCGGCCGGACTGCCGAACACGATGACCTCGGCACCGAACGACTCGGCGACGGCCAGTGCTTGTTCGAGGTAGGCGCGGATGCGCGCGCGATCGACAGCCGGGCCAGTGACCTTCAGATCGGGCGGCAGGAACCAGTTCATGACCTCGATACGGATGCCGAGGCGGGCCAGTCGGTCGCGGATCGCGGCGCGATCCGGCTCGCTCATCGCGACCGCGCTGGCGAGGCCCGGCTCGAGGTAGTCGAAGCCCATCGCGGCGATCGCTTCGGCTTGTCGCAGCGGCTCGATGTCGCCGAACGCCGCGATGCCAAACCGCAACGACTGCCGATCGGCGGCAGCCGGCCGCGTGCACGCGGACACCAGCAGGAGAGCGGCGACCACGAGGCAATGTGGAATGGCGGACATGGCCCGACGATACACCCGACGGCGAGGGGACGCCGCCCGTTTCGACCGGCCGCTCGCCATCGCAACCGATCGGAGCGACGATGCCACGATGCGAATTGTGGCCGTCCCCATCGCCCTGTCGTTCGCGCTCGGGTGCACCACGCCGCGGGTCGCCACCACGATCGAAGGCGAAGTGGTGCGCGTGACCCTCGCCGGCGAACCGTTCGCGAGCGTTCATCACGCCGTCACCCCACGCCCGTATGTGTTCCCGATCCATGGCCCCGGTGGCGTGCTGATGACCCGCAGCTTCCCGATGGCCGAGGTCCAAGGCGAAGCCAAGGACCATCCGCACCACTGCTCGCTGTGGTTCGCGCACGGCAGCGTCGACGGCATCGACTTCTGGCAAGGCAAAGAGCGCCGACCGCGCCAGCAGCAGCGTGGCGCCGTCGAGGTCGAGACCACGGCCGCCGGCGCCGTCGTGCGCTGTCGCTACGACTGGCTCGTCGACGACGGCACGCTGGTTTGCTCCGAGTTGCGCGAACTGACGTTCGACGGCAACGACGACGCACGCACGATCGACATCGCGGTGACACTGCGCCCGGCGGGCCACGCACTCGTGCTCGGCGACACCAAGGAGGGAATGTTCGCGATCCGGGTCGCGCAGCCCCTGTGCGTCGAAGGCCACGGCGCCACCGGCGTGCTGACCAACAGCGAAGGGATGACCGGTGCGGCCGTGTGGGGCAAACGCGCGCGGTGGATCGACGCCAGCGGCATCGTCGACCATCGTGCGGTCGGCATCGCGATGTTCGACCACCCCGACAACCACGCCCACCCGACCTGGTGGCATGCGCGGACCTACGGCCTGCTGGCCGCGAATCCGTTCGGCGTGCACGACTTCGAGAAGAAGCCGCAGGGCACGGGAACGCTGTCGCTGCCCGCCAACGGGCAATTGCGCCTGCGCTACCGCGTGCTGCTGCACGGCGCCGGCTGGGACCGCTCGCGTCTCGACGCCGCCTACGGCGCGTGGACTGCGGCCCGCTGAATGGATCGCGGACCAGGCCGGAGATCGCCGCAACCGGCCTCTTGGTCCGCTCGGGCGGGGGCCGAGCGAACGCCGCGGGACGTCAGACCTCGCTGGGCACGACGAAGCCGGCCCGATACTCGCGGGTCGCCAGTCGCTCGGCGGCCGGATCGTCGCGGAACCGCTCCGTCGCCGGATCCATCGCCAGCCACTTGCCCAGCCGCAGCGGCGATTTTTCGAGATCGACCCCGTTCGCTTCGAGATGCGCGAACAGTCGCTCACAGGCAGCGCTCGCTTCCGGCAGCTTCGCCACCGCGGCGGCGATCTCCGCCTTGCCCTGCAGGCTGCCGAGCTCGTGCGAGACATTGCCCATGTGGCAGAGCGCACTCGAGACATGCCCTTCCCGGATGCTGCCGCGCAGGTCCGCGGCCTTGCGGCTGCGCACTGCGTCGACGAAGTTCGCGTAGTGGTCGGTCGCGCCCTCGAAGCGCTGGATCTCCTTGCCGGCCGCATCGAACGCGATCGCGCGCGTGTAGTCGGGGATGCGCAGCGTGCCTCCCTCGCAGTGCATCACCACGCCGATGCGCGTACCGAGGAATGTGTCCATGCCCTTGCCCCACTCGGCCTGCGCCGCCTTGTCGCGCGGCAGACCGCGCACTTCGAACAACAGCGGCGCGGAGTCGTATTCGTGCCAGACGACCTGCGCGTTCGGCGTGTTGCCATCGTCGTCGTAGCCGAGTCGGCCGCCGACGCTCAGCGTGCGCCGCGGTAGACCGAGTTCGCCGAGCGCCCAACGCGCGATGTCCATCTGGTGGATGCCCTGGTTGCCGACATCGCCGTTGCCCGTGTCGGTGACCCAGTGCCAGTCGTAGTGCAGGCTCTTGCGCGCGAGCGGGCGCTTCGGCGCCGGTCCGGTCCAGAGCTCGTAGTCGATGTGCTGGGGCACGGTCTGCGGCCCGCGCACCTTGCCGATGCTCTGGCGCGGCTTGTAGCAGAGCCCGCGCGCGAGATGCACCTTGCCGAGGTTGCCCGCCTGCAGCCACGCGATGCCGGCAGCGATGCCGTGGCTCGACCGCGACTGCGTGCCCGCCTGCACGATGCGGCCGTACTTGGCGGCGGCGGCGACCAGTTGGCCGCCTTCCCAGATGTTGTGCGATACCGGCTTCTCGACATAGACGTCCTTGCCGGCCTGACAGGCCCAGATCGCCTGCAGAGCATGCCAGTGGTTCGGCGTCGCGATCGAGATCGCATCGACATCCTTGCGGTCGAGCACCTGGCGCAGGTCCGCGTAGGTGTCGACCTTCTCGCCGCGATCGGTGAACTTCTTCGCCGCCTGCCCGAGCACTTCGGCATCGACATCGACGAGCGCCACGATGCGCACGCCCGGCTGACGGCGCAGGCCCTCGATGTGATCCGCGCCGCGGCTGCGGATGCCGACGCAGGCGATTCGCACCTCATCGCACGGTCGCCATGGGCCAGCCGCGAATGAGCTGGCCGAAGTCAAAGCCAGAAGGGACGAGCCGGTGCCCTGGAGAAAGCCGCGTCGCGTGAGGTAGGCCATGGATGCCTCGTCGCTGAATCGAACTGCTCGAAGTGGGCCAGCGACGATAGTGCGCAGTCCGGGCAAGCGCACCGCCGGCTATGGTTCTGGCCATGCCCACCCACTGGTTGTGCACAGGCCTGTCGCTGGCCGCGGTCGCGGTCGCCCAGCAGCCCGAGCCCACGGCGACCGCCGGGCTGCGCCTCCCGCTCGACCGCGCCGATGCGAGTTGGCACGGCGCCGAGGCGATCGCCGACGGCCGGCGCGGTGGTGCGGCACGCTTCGACGGGCGCACGGCGCGCATCGATGTCGGCCAAAGCCCGGTCCGCTCGACCGAACCGTTCACATTGCGCTGCAGTCTGCGCACGAACCGCGGCGGGTTCTGCACCCCACTGATGGCCCGCGACGGCGAGGCGGTTGGACTGTCGCTCGTGCTCGGTCGGCAGCCTGGCACGGTGTCCTTCGAGGCGTGGTCGTGGCAGCAGACACGCGTGCAGTCCACCGTGCGCGTCGACGACGGCGCGTGGCACACGATCGAGGTCAGCTACGACCCAGCCTGCAACACGGCCGTGCTGTTCGTCGACGGCATCGCCCAGGGCGCCGCCGAACTCGGACCTGGTGGCTCGCCGAGCGCGCGGCTGCGCCTGGGCAACAACATCGGCGCCGACCAACCGTTCGCGGGGGATCTCGACGAGGTCGAACTGCTGCCGCTCGCGACGCACATCGACATCGTGCGCAGCCATGCCCCGGCGCTGCCGGTCGCCGTGCGCGAGCAAGCGCTGCAGCAGCTGCGCGAACGCGTTCTGCCGACCCGCACGCAGAGCCTCGCTGCCACCGCCGCTGCGGACTGGCCGCAACGCCGGCTCGAAGTCCGCCGGCACGCGGCCGATGCTCTGGGCCTGTTGCCGCCACCCGCGGCGGGCCCGCTCGATGTGCAGGTGCACGGCGAACTCGTGCGCGACGGCGTGCGCCTGCAGCGCATCAGCTGGATCGGCTTCCCCGGCCGCCGCGCTACCGGCTGGCTGTGGTTGCCGGCGCAACCTGCCGCCGGACGCCGCCCAGCGGTGCTGAATCCGCATGGCCACTGGCAGGACGGTGCGCGCGAACCCGTCGTTCAGGCGCGGTGCGCCGCCTTCGCGCAGTTCGGCTGGACCGCGCTCGCCGTCGACTCGGTGCACGTCGAGCACATCGCCAGCGGCGTCAACTCGGTCGGAGCGATGACCTGGCACAACCAGCGCGCACTCGACCTGCTGCTCGCGCGCGACGACGTCGATGCCACGCGCATCGGCGTGACCGGAGCCAGTGGCGGCGGTCAGCAGACCTACTATCTGATGGCGCTCGAGGATCGCCTCGCTGCCGCGGCCCCGATGGTGATGGCCTGCTACTTCCACGAGATCATCACCGATCGGGAAGCGCACTGCGGCTGCAACCATGTGCCGCGGCTCGCCGCGCGCACGGACGTGCCGGAGTTGTGCGCAGTGTTCGCACCGCGGCCGGTGATGTTCGGCAGCGTCAGCGGCGACTGGACGCGCCACTTCCCGCAACAGGGCCTGCCCGAACTGCGAGCCCACTGGGCGCAGTTGCTCGGACCGGAGCCACGCTCGCGCTTCGCCGAGGAGGGCCACAACTACGACCGGCCCATGCGCGAGGCCGTCTACGCGTTCCTGCACGACGTGCTGCTCGGCGCCGCCGCCAGCGCGGCGCCGCGCGCACGGGTCGCCGAACCTGCGTTCCAGCCATTCCGCCGCGACGAGTTCGCCCCACTGCTCGCGGCGTGTGCGCCGGCGCGACTGGATGCGAAGGCGATGGCGAACGAGCATCTGGCGCGGCGGGCGAAGGTCGGCGCTCTCGCCGAACTGGCGCCCGGACTCGACCTGCGCGTGAGCGCCCAGCCGATCGAGTGGCTCGACGACGAGGGCACGCCGTGGCGCCGCGGCCTCGTGCGCAGCGAGGGCGTGCCGATCGCGTTCCGTATGCGGGCTGGCACCGTGGACCCGACCAGCCCCATCACGGTCGTCGTCGATCCCGCCGGCATGGCCCACGCCGTGGCGGAGTGCGCCACGCTGCTGCAGCCGCTCGAACGCGCGGTGCTCGTCGAGCCCCGACCGTACGGCGGCTGGTCGCCGTTCCGCGCAGCGTGGCAGCGCAACGGCCTCCTGCTCGGGCGCGGCGAGGGCTATCAGGCCGCGCTCGACACGGCGCTCGTGTGCGCGAGCCTGCCAGGGGAAGCGCCGGTGCATGTCGTCGGTCTCGGCGAAGCCGGTGTGGTCGCACTGCTCGCCGCGCATCTGGGTCCGCGCATCACCCGCGTCACCACCGACCAGCTCGGCGCCAACTACGCGCAGGACGGCAACCGGCTGCCACTGTGCCCGGAGCTGCTGCGGTTCGCCGATCTGCCCGAACTGATCGCGACGCTGCCCGGCGAGTGCAAGCATGTGCCGCTGCGCTGACCACGACCGGAGCCGAAGCTCGCGGCGCCCATGCAGTCGGTTGTGCAGGCACGCGACGGCGCGCGTCCGGGTGTTGGGCACGAGCAGGATCGGCTGCCTCGCACTCGTGGCGGATGGGCCCCGCATGGTGACATTCCCACCGCAAAGCTGCTCTCCGCACATGCTTGCTCGGCGGATAGGAATGCGGATAAGAACTCCAAGCGGATGACTTCCGCCGGAGGCGGTCGTTGTCGACCGCGAGGGCGGGCTTCCGCCCCCTCATTCGAGCTCGGCCACGACTCCCGCCGCGGCGCGCAGCCAGCGTTTGAGGCGCGTCGAGCCGACTGTGCGCACGACTCGGTAGTCGCCGGGGCACAGGAAGCCGCGGGCGGCGGGGGGCGGTGGTGCGCTTGGGCACGACTCTGGTCGCGCCAGACGGAGGCCGGCGCGAGCACGCGGTGGTAGGTGAGCTGATGGGCGCGTGGAGAAGGAACGAGTGCCGCCAGCCGCTCGATGAAAGTCAGCGGATCGAAGGAGACGGCGGATGTGCCGTCACGCCAGTGGCGTTTGAGCCCGTAGACGACTCGGCCGTCGGGGGAGAGCACGAGGCGCTGCGTCGCGATCGGCAGTCGGGTCACATAGCGGCACAGATGCTCGAGTCGCTCGAGCTCGCCGGCGAGTACGAGCACTTTGGCGTGCAAGGAGAAGCCGCCGTGGTCGGCGCACAGCGAGCCGGGCAGCGGCGGCGGGCGCGGCGGGCGGCTTGCGGAATCCGCTTGCTCGGGGGGTGTGTCCGCAACATCACTGCGCCAGCGTCGCCGTGATGAACTGCGAGAGACGAAGCTCCTCGGTGGGGAGTTCGGCGCTCGCAAGCGTGAGGTCAGCCGTTCGCGTCAGTGCAAGGCGCTTCGGCTTGCCGGTGCGGGGATCGTCGACTTCGCCTGGGAGCACGATTCGGAGGTCGTACTCGTCGGGCTGCAAGCCTGCGATCTGGAACGCATCGGGATTCACTACGAGAGCATCCTGCTTCGTCGGATCCCAATCGCGCGCGGGAATGTTGGCCCAGATGATGGTGCTATGCGCCACCAGCCGGTCATTGCCCCGCTTGCGAATCTCGATCTCGATCTCGAGCGCATTGCCTTTGAGGACGCCGAGCTGCTGAAGATCGGCCGGAGACGCCGTGAAACGTCCCGTCAGCAAACGATCCGACTTCAGGAAATAGTCGAGCCGGGTCCATGCTCCGCTGACGATCTTCACGGTGCCCACGAGGAGTAGGTTCGTCTGCTCACCGGAAAGGGTTCCGGCGAAGTAGGCGTTCCAGTCACCAGGCGGGATTGTCGTCTCGTAGTACCCGGTCTCGTCAGCACGTGCATGCACTTTGGTGCCGTTGCCGAGATCTGCATCGGAACGCACGAAGAGCATGCCCGCTTTCGGGATGGAATCTCCGTTGTAGTCGGCAAGCAGCCCGTGCACCGTCCCGTTCGGGAGCGGTTCCACGGACTCTGCCGACGCGGCCGAACTCGGAAGTTCGGTCGCAGGTTCTGCGGAGGACACCGGCGAACGAAGAGTCTCGTCCGCCGCCGCCTGCAGAGAGCGAGTCTCGGTGCGAGCCGGAGCCTGAGCGGGCTCGGACGTGCACACTTCGTCCGTCGTGCGGAGAGCCATGCTCCCAATCACGACGAGCGCGAGAAGCGCTGCTACAGTGAGGATGCCGCGCCTCAGCACGGGCACACCTCCTTCGGTCCGTCGTAGACGTGGCCGGTCTGCCAGATCGTGACCGTTTGGGTCACGCTGCCGCTGCCGCCGACGCCATCGACTTCGTACTTGACGCCGGTGGTCACGCTGACTTGGACCTTGAAGCGGAAGGACCACCGCACGTAGACCTCGATGCAGTCGCCTTCCAAACCGCCCTCGATCGGAGAGTGGTTGGCCGGGCCGAAGAGATGTCCGCCGTTGTTGGTGACGGGCACTTCCACCGTCTCGCCTCCGTCGCTCGACGTGCCTTTGCCCATCGGATCGTCCGGGGACCAAGTGTCCGCGTCGAACGCCTGGGGGTTGCCGTCTCCGTCCTTCCATTCGGCGTCGGCGGGCATGTTGTCGGCGTCGATGTCCGGACGATCGAACTCGACGTCGCTGGTTCCGCCGAGCGGAATGCAGGGTTCGCTAGCACGCGCCGCGTGCGCCGGGAACGAGAAGAAGGAAACCGAAACGAGGACCGCAGTCAGGATTTTGGTACGCATGACAGCAGTGAAACGGGTTTCAGCCGTGTCTCAAGGGAGTAGGAACAAAGCAACCTCCGGCGGCGGAGGCCACGCCGCCTTCGTCGTTCGGCGTCCCGCCTAGTCGCGCCCTCGCGGATAGGAACTCCAAGCGGATGACTTCCGCCGGAGGTGGTCGTCGTCGACCGCGATAGGGAGGTTCGCCGCGGCTGGGCGATCCGTCAAGCGGTCCACCAGAGCCCAGATTGGGCCTGTGTGGCGGTTTGGCGAGGCGTTCGTCGCGCGCTGGGGCAGTGGCGCGGGCGTTGGGGATACGAGCGGGCCTGCTGGCCGGCGCGCGGGTCGCGGGCGAGGAG
>VGYY01000170.1 GCA_016872815.1 Planctomycetota bacterium | reverse complement strand
CCAGCGCTCGTAATCGCGTCTTTCCTGCAGTGCTTGCTGCGGCAGCGGTTCGGCGCGTCCGCCGCAGCTGCAGATCCAGAAGGTCTGTCCGCGCTCGTTCACCTGCTTCAGGCAGCGTTCGCACCACGCCATCTGGCACTTGTCGCAGCGGGCGTGGGCGGCGGCGGCGGGGTGGCGCGGGCAGCGCAGCAGCAGCGAGCTCGACTGCGGCGCCGGATTCACCGAGCTGCCGACGATGCGTGCAGCCGTCTTCGAAGCCTCGACGTCGATGCCTGCCACGGGCGCTGTCCCCTGCGATCCCGAAACGGGATCGGCAGGAGCGTCCGGGCGACTGGATTCCGCGAGCGGAGCCTCCCGGCCCGGCTCAGGGCGTCTGCTCGCCCTCGGCGACCGGATCCGGCGGCAGCGCGATCCCGAGCCTCTGCGCGATGCGGGCGGCGAGGTCGCGGATGGTGGCCGGGCCGTGGCCGGCGTAATGGTTGTTGGCGTAGCACCAGACGTCGCGCCCCGCCTCGAGCGCCGCGGTCAGGAGCTCGCTCCACTGCCCGAGCCGCGCCGACTGGTCGACCACCACCTCGCTCCAGCAGGTCGTGCGCCGCTCGATCGCCTCGCGGTCGCCGAGCAGGCGGACGTAGTGGAACGGCGCGGTGACCAGCTCCGGGCGCGCGCCGATCTGCTCGGGGCCGTCCATCCACGGATGATCGATCCAGACCAGGCCGCGGCCGCCGCGGCGCAGCACGTCCAGCACCGGCGCGGCGTGGAGCGCCTTGTTGCGCACCTCGAGCGCGACGCGCATCGACGCCGGGAAGCGGGCGAGGAACGGCTCGAGCCGCGCGGCGAGTTTCTCGGCGGTGAACTCCTCGGCCTTGCGGAAGTAGCGCAGCTGCACGACGACGACGCCGAGCCGGTCGCCGAACGCCTGCAGCGCCTCCACCAGTCGCGCCACCGCGTCGTCGCAGTCTTCGAGCAGCTTCTCGTGCGTGATCTCTTGCGGCACTTTCGGACTGAACAGGAAGCCGGGCGGGCTGCGCTTCACCCAACCCTCGACCGTCTTCACCGTCGGCATCCGATAGAAGGTGCTGTCGACCTCGACGGTGGCGAAGCGGCGCGCGTAGCGGCCGAGGAATTCCTTCTTCGGAGTGGCGGGGGCGTAGAACGGGCCGACCCAGTCGAGGTAGTCCCACCCCGAAGTGCCGAATCGCAGCCGACCGCGCAGGGCCTCGACCACCATGGGGCTGCGATTCTGCCGTGGTCGCGCGCCGACGCGATACGGAGCTACGCTCGCCGACGATGCAGGACGATCGTCGACGTCCGGGTGGCGGTTCCAGTCGGCCGGCGCATGCGCGCGGTGTGCGAGTGATCGTCGCGGTGGTGGTCGCGGGTGGCGCGCTGGCGGTCGGCGGGGTTGCGCGGTGGTGGCGCGGCGACGATGCGGAGCCGCGGCTGCGCCGTTCGCCGACAAGCGCTGCGCCGGAGCGACGGAGCACTGGCGCGGCGGCGGATGCGATGGCGAGCGGCGGGAACGACGGCAGCCGCGGGCCGGTCCGCGAGTCGGTGCCGCTTGGCGGCGGAGTCGCCGGCGCGCCAGACCCCGATGAGATCGCCGCTGCCGAAGCCGACGGCCGCGTGCTGCTCTGGGGCACGGTGTTCGATCCGGCGCGGCAGCCGTGCGCCGGGGCCACCCTTTGGCACGGCGCGCGCGAGGTCGCGACCAGCGCCGCCGACGGCACGTTCCGCATCGAGGTCGAGCAGTGCCCATGGGACAGCGCCCGCGTGCAGACCGGCGGGGTCGAGCCCTGGCTGGTGGCGCGCAAGGCGGGTGTCGGCGTCACGCAGTCGTGGTGCGGCCGCCACAGCGGGCGCCACGACCTGGTGCTGCAACCGGGAGTGGCGGTGGCCGGACGGGTCGTCGCGCGCGGCGGCGGACCGCCAGTGGCGACGGCAATGGTCGAGTTGCAGGTGCCGCTGGTCTCTCGCCTCGGTGCCGTGGCCTCGCTGCTGCCGCTCGAGTGCCGCGCCGACGCTGGAGGCGCCTTCCGCTTCACCGCGGTCCAGGGCGGGCGAGTCGCGCTGCGGGCTCGCGGCGACGGTTTCGCGTCGAGCGACTGGTTCGAGTTCGATATCGACGCCGCGCGTGGCCGCGACGGCATCGAGTTCGAGCTGCAGCCGCTGCTCACGGCGCGCGGTTGGTTCTCGCCGTGGCCGCCGGAGGGAGGGGCCGGGGAGGGTGACGCCGCCGCGCGGATCGAGCTGCGCGATGCCGAGGTCGGTGCGGTCGCCAACGCCGGTGCCGTGCTCGTCGCCCCGATCGCGGCGGACGGGGCCTTCACGCTGACGTTCCCGGCGACGTCGACACTTGAACTGGCGCTGGCGTTGCACGGCGGCGTGCCGTGGCGTCAGCGCTACGACCTGCCGTGGGAGCCGCGCGACCTCGACTGCGGCCGGATCGACTGGGGCGGGGCGGCGCGGGTGCGCGGTGAACTGGCGCTGCCGCGCGAGCTCCTCGCGCTCGGTTTCGATCTCGCGGTGGTGCTCGACCAGCCGGGCGGCGCGCGGGTGGTGCGCGCGGACGGCGGTTCGGCGGGCGGCAGCGGCGTGAGCTTCGGATACGTGGGTCGCGCCGACGACGGCGACGAGGTGTACGTGAAGCTGTGCGACGCGCTCGGCCGCTTCGCGGTCGCCCTCGAGGGGCCCGCGGCGGGCGATCCGTCGCTGCTGGCTGCCGTCGCGCGGTCCGGCGGCCTTCGCCTGTGCGCCTGGCGCAGTGGCGAATGCAGCGCGTTGCAGGAGCTGCCGGCTCCGGCCGAGGGCAGCGCGCAGCGAGTCGACCTGCGGTTGCAGGCGGCGGCCGGTGTTGCCGGCCGGCTGGTCGACGCCGCCGGCCGACCGCTCAGCCGGCGGCGGATCGACTTCTGGTGGCAGGAGGATCGTTCGCAGTGGTTCGGCGATTTCGAACGCGCGACGTTCACCGATGCGGAGGGGCGTTTCGAGTGCCGCGCGCTCGAGCCGGGAACCTGGTCGGCGACGGTGTTGGACACGGACGAAGGCGACCCGTTCGTTGGGACGCTGGTCGCGCCAGCGTCGGACGTCACCCTGACGCGGCGGGCGAGCGACCCGCCGGAGAAGGGGTCGTAGGGACGGTGCCGACGCATCGCGCCAGCTCGTCGGCAAGACGGGCGAAGTCGAGCGGCTTCTCCAGCACGAGGCAGGCGCGCCGGCGCACGAAGTTGGCGACGTCGGGAGAGAGCGCGTCGCCGGTGATCGCGATGGTGCGCGCCGCCAGCTGCGGGTAGTTGGCGGCGATCTGGTCGAATAGCTCCATTCCGGTCATCCCCGGCATGCGCAGATCGGTCACGACCATGTCGATGCGCAGGTTGGAACGCAGCAGCGCCAGCGCCTCGCGGCCATCGCCGGCGAGCTGCACCGACCAGCCGCGCTGACGCAACCAGCGCAGCAGCAGTTCGCGGACCGGCTTCTCGTCGTCGACGACGAGGACACGCGGCTTGCCGACGATGTCGGTCGGCGGGTCGTCGGCGTCACCCGCAGGCAGCGGCGTCGAGGCGGCGGGATCGGGTGGGATCGGGAACGTGCCTGGGTCGCCGTGGTGCGTGCCATAGCGCGGCAGCGAGAGGTCGAACGCGGCGCCGCGTTGGTCGTCGTCGCGCTCGACCAGCGCCAGGGTGCCGCCGTGCGCCTGCAGGATGCGCTGGGAGATGGCCAGCCCGAGGCCGGTGCTGCTGCGACCGCCCTTGGTGGTGAAGAACGGCTCGAAGATGCGCTGGCGCAGCTCGGCCGGGATGCCGGGGCCATCGTCTTCCATGCGCACGACGACGCGCTCGTCCGGCGCCTGGCGTGCGCTGATGCGGACGCAGCCGCCGTCCGGGAGGGCGTCGAGCGCGTTCGACAGCAGGTTGGAGAAGACCTGCTCGAGTCCGGTCGGGTCGGCCGGCACGTCGACGTCGCGCGCGATGAGCTCGTTCACCACGACGACGCGCGCCTTGGACAGCTGCGGGGTCATCCCGCGCACGACGCGGCCGACGACACCGGCGAGGCTGGTCAACGTGCGCGGGGCACGGCGTTGGCGCGCGGCGTCGAGCAGCCCGCGCACGATCGTGCGACAGCGATGCGCCTGCTCGGAGATGGTGTGCAGCGGCTCGCGCAGGTCGGCGGGGAGGCGCGGGTCGCCGCCGACGACGTCGCTGAAGCCGAGGATCGAGGTGAGCGGGTTGTTGAGCTCGTGGGCGACGCCGGAGACGAGGACACCGAGCGCCTCGAGCTTCTGCGCCACGGCGAGTCGCGCCTGCAGTTCGGCGCGCTCCGTGCGGGCAGCCTCGGCATCGCGCTCGAGGTCCTGGAACAGCGTGATCACCAGCGCGAAGCCGAGCGCGCTCTGCAGCAGCACGTCGATGTACGAGTTGTACCGGCCGATCGCGGTGACCAGCGCCGGGTAATGGCCCGTGCCGCGCCACATGAGCATCGCGAAGCTCACCAGGTAGAAGAGCCACAGCACCGCCAGCAGCAGGAAGACGACGCCGGTGGCGCGCGAGCCGAAGCTCCTGCGCTCGGTCGGCGTCGCCCTCATCTCGCGCGCGGCGGCGACGCAGCACGCGATGGCGAAGGGCGCCTGTGCCGTGACCACGGTGTTGAGTTCGGTGAGGAACACGGTCGAGACCACGGCGACGCCCGCGAGCCCGGCGACCGCCAGCGCCGGGCGGATCGGCGGTTCGCGGCCGGCGAAACGTCGCGCGCCGATCAGCAGCAGCGCGAAGAACGCGAACTTGCCGGCCTGGTACAGCGTGGCCAGCACGGTGCGGACGAGTTGCGAATCCGCCCACACCGCGCTCGAACGGCGCTCGGTGAGCTCGTAGGTCAGGTAGATGGCGCCGAGCGCGATCGAGAGCGCGAGGAAGGCGTGCGACCAGTCGCGAACGTCGGCGCGGCCGGATGCGAAGCGCCGCAGCGCGATAAACGTCGCGGCGAGCAACAGCGCGCTGGTCGTCTGCACGACGATCCCGAGGTACGCAGTGTGGATGTCCAGATCGGCCGTCAAGTTGCGCTCGCGCGGTGTTCCAGCGGTCCCCGGGAAGTGAAGCGCGATGGTAGCATCGCCGTGTTTTTCCGGCCGGCGGCGCGGCGTTCGTCGCGGCGACCGCGACACTCGCGGGCGGGAGCAGGTCATGCGGCAGGCGGCGGCGCGGCGGCGCGAGGCGGGCGGTGTGGTTGCGCTCGCGCTTGGCGCGGTCGGGAGCGGTTGCGCGGCGGAGCGGACGGTGGAGGCGGCCGCGCCGGTGCCAGCGCTCGCGTCTCCGGAGGCCTTCACGCCGCTCGGCGTGAACGCGCAGGGCGCGGCTCTCTACCGGCGGCCGCGCGACGGCGCGCGGATGGTCTGGATCCCGGCCGGTTCGTTCCGCATGAACGGCTACTTCCCGCGGCCGGTCGAGGACCCGGAGTTCGAGGAGGTCTTCGTCGACGCCTTCGCGATCGACGAGACCGAGGTGACCAACCGGCAGTTCGCGCAGTTCCTCGACGCGACCGGGATCCACGTCGATGCCGACGGGCGGCCGCTGCTGCACGAGGTGGCGGACGGGCTCCGCTTCGTCGATGGCGCCTGGCGCAGTGCGGCGGGGTGCGAGGAACTGCCGGCGCTGGGCGTCACGGGATGGGGCGCGGTGGCCTACGCGCGCTGGGTCGGCGGCGACCTGCCGCTGCTGCCCGAATGGCAGAAAGCGGCGGGAGGCGTCGAGGGACGGATCTTCCCGTGGGGGAGCGAGGCGCCGACCGCCGTGCACGCGAACTACCGGCGTTGCGGACCCGACGCGCCGATGCCGGTGGGGAGCTATCCGGGCGGCGCCGGACCGTTCGGCTGCCTCGACATGGCCGGCAACGTCTACGAGCGGGTCTGGTCGGCGCGGGGCGGCGGGCGTTCAGCCGCGATGATCCGCGGCGGGAGCTGGGCCTCGCCCCATCCGCTCAACCTGCGCACGTTCGATCTCTGCATGCAGCCGATGGACGTCGGCGACCGGACCGTCGGCTTCCGCTGCGTGGTGCGGACCGGCGCCGGTCTGCCGCTGCCGCCGGCGGGACCGCTGCGCTTCGCCGCGAAGTGGGGCGATGCGCTGCGCGAGGCGCGTGAGCGCAACGTGCCGATCCTGCTGTCGCTGCAGTACGACACCTGCGGGCAGTGCGACCGGACCAAGGTCGGCCTGTTCCGCGACCCCGACTTCGTGCGCGCCTGCAACAGCGAGGTGGTGCTGGTGGTCGGTCATGTCCCGCATGACGGCGGCGACGATCCCCACCGCGAGGACGCGAGCGGCTCCTGCCCGCTCTATCCCGGCATCTCCTGCTTCGACCACATCGATCTCTTCTACGAGGGGCTGAAGCGGGTCGACTTCTTCCAGATCTCGCCCGGCAACTTCCTGCTCGACCCGCGCACGTCCGACGACAGCCGCGAGCGTTCGGAGTGGATCCTGGTCGACGAGCGCGAACTGCCGAAGTCGGGCGTCGGCACGGAGGCCTACCTCGAGCAGTTCCGCCACGCGCAGGCGCTCCTCGGCCAACCACGGCTGAGCCACGAGGAGTGGCTCGCCGCCGCCGGCGGCTCCCCCTGAAAACGACGCGGCCGGAGGCTGCCGCCCCCGGCCGTGTCCGTTTCCTTCCGGCTTTCTCGCGGGGCTCCGCCGCAGCGGCGCGCCGCGCGTTCGGCGGAACGATCCCTCGGTGTCTCAGGCGCCGAGCAGCTCCGCCAGGTGCGTGGCGCGCTTGCCCGCGCGCGTCTGCGCGAACTTCTCGCTCACCGCCTTCAGCCCCTTCAGCACACCGCCGTCGATGCCGTCCTTCGCCATGCGCTTCTCGACCTTGTCGAGCGCCTTGGCCGCCTCACGCTCCGGCGCCATCTCCTTGGCTGTCAGCTGCGTCGAGAGTTCCTTCACCTTCTCCTCGAGCTCGTGGCCGACCATGCCCTTGGCCAGCTGCGCCGCCAGCTTGTCGGCATGATCGAACTCGGCGGCCTCGATCAGCCACGTCAGCCGATTGAGCTTGGCCTTGGCGCGCAGAGTCAGCGTGTTCGAGAGCTTGTCGGCGGCGTCCTTGTCGGGACCCTCCGGGATCGCGTCCAGCGACTTCAGCGCCGTCGCGTACATCCCCTTCTCGAAGTCCTGCCACGCCTTCGCCAGCGGCGCCGACAGCTCCTTCGGCCCCTTCTTGACGAGCTTCAGCTGCGCTTCGATCGCCGCCTCGATGGCGCCGTGAGCCGACATCGGGTTGTCGTTGATCAGCACCTCGCCGTCGATGCCGAGCACGACGCAGTGCGGGATGCCGCGTGCGCCGGTCTCGAACGGCTGCTCGTTGGTCCAGATCGCGTGGTCGCTGATCCAGCTCTTCTGGAGGACGAACTTCTCGGTGTCGCTCGGGGCGGTTCCCTGCGCCTCGACGAACAGGAACTGCACCTGGTCGCCGTACTTCTCCTGCATCTCCATGGCCTGCGGCACGGCAGAGCCGACGCAAGGGGGTCAGCGGGTGCCCCAGAACTCCACCACGACCGGCTTGCCTTGCAGATCGGCCAGGCTCTTCACGCCCTGGCTGTTCTGCAGCGGTTGCTGGAAGGTGTAGCTCATCTTGGAGCCCACCTTCGCCATCGACTGCGCGGGCGCGAGGCCTGCCATGAGCAGGGTCGCCGCTGCCGCGAAGCCGGACGCTCTCGCGAACGACATCGCTTCGTCTCCCTTCCGGTTCCGAGTCTCGCGGCTCCCGGCGGTCGAGCCGCATCGGCCTCGAACGCCACCCAGTCCCCCCGGACGGTCCTGGATGGCCGAGTGGTTTAGCGGAACGGAGGCGGACGAGCGATCCGAACAGGGCACGCCGACCGTCACTTCGACGTCATCGCGCCGCCCACGCCACTCCGAGTTCGCGGTCCGCCGTGCGGAAAACACACGGCAGAACCGTCGCTGCGACGTTTCTACGGGAGCGGGACCGGTCGGCGAGGGGGCGGCGTCGCGTTCACTGCTTGATGAAGTTGGCCGTGCCGCCGTTCTGCTTGGCGAGGTCCTTCAGGAAGTTCTCGACGACCTGGGCACCGATGCCGACGGTGTGAATGGTGATCCGCCGGGTCTCGTTCCACTTCTTCACCTCGGCCAGGATCTCGGCGCAGTCGGTGGTCCGGCCGCAGGTGGGGCCGCCGTCCGACAGGAACAGGATCGTGTCGCCGGTGGTGGCGTAGTACTTGTCCTTCGGCGACTTCGGCGCCAGCTGGAAGCCCGCTTCGAGCGCATCGAAGATGTTGGTCTGACCGGCCGCGCCGAGCCCGTCCAGCCACTCCGCGACCTTCTTCTTGTTGTCCGCCGTCGCCATCACGTTCTTGTCGCCCCACGGGATCACCACGTCGCTGTAGGCGATCACGTTGAAGCTCGCCTCGGGCGGGAGCGCGCTGATCGACGCCTTCACCTCGCGCCGCATCAGCTCGAACCGCGACTTCCCCGGCTCGGGCGCGGTGTTCTCGTAGTCGTCCACCGCAGCCAGCATCGAGCCCGAGATGTCGATGATGTAGACGACCTTCAGCGAGTCGAAGCGAATCTTGAAGAAGGACGCGTACTTGCCGTCCTGCTTGCTGACCTGGGCCGGCTGGCTGATGTCGATCCCGCGCGACTGGAACCCATCCTTCGACTTCTGCCACCAGTCGACCCACGCCGCCGGCACCTTGCCGAACTTCTGCCCGGTCACCTGCTCGAGCCGCCCGCACAGGTCGGCCAGGTTCTTGCCGGTCTCCTTGGCCGTCTGATGGACGAGCAGCTCGAGCGCCGTCTTGTCCCCGATCCGGCACAGCGCGTCGATGGCCAGCGACCGCTCCTGCCACTCCGGTCCGCGCAGCAGCGGCGCCAGCGCCGCCGACGGAACGAACTCCGGCTGCTGCTTCAGCAGCGCCGCCGCCACCGCGAGCCGCACCTCGACCATCGGATCGTCGAGCAGCCCGATCAGGTGCTCCGCCACCCGCCCGTTGTCGATCCCGCCCAGCACCTCGAGCAGCAGCAGCCGGAGCCGCTCCGGCTTCT
>VGYY01000169.1 GCA_016872815.1 Planctomycetota bacterium | reverse complement strand
TCGCCCTGGCGCCAGCGCCACTCGCTGCCGGCCGCCAGCGGGCCGTGATCCTGCACGCTGCCGTCGGGCCAGCGCACGCGCAGCCGCGTCGCGGCCTCGGCGCCGGCCGCGCCGAAGTGCACGCGCAGGTCGTTGCGCGAGCCGTAGGACGATCCGGCGCGCACTTCCTCGATCCGGTCGCGGCCGGCGATCGTCAGCGTCAGCTTGGCGCCGATCGCGTCCCGGTTGCCGCCCCGGCCCTCGAGCGCGATGAGGAACGCGTCCGCGCGTGCGCCGGCGGCGACGTGGTTGTTGCGCAGCAGCACCGCGCCCTCGTCGCGTGCCACGATCACCGCGTCGAGGTCGCCGTCGCCGTCGAGATCGCCGGTGGCGAGGCCGCGCGCCGCATTGCGCACGGTGAAGTAGGCGCCGGCCCGTTCGGGCGGGATCAGGCTGAAGCGGCCGGTGCCGTCGTTCTCCAGCAGCTGGTCGGCCTGCATGTACCAGCCGGCGCCGCGCGAGCGGTGGACGTTGACCAGGACGTGGCCGTTGGCGATCAGCAGGTCGAGGTCGCCGTCGTGGTCGTGGTCGAGGAAGTCGATGCCGAAGCCGACCTCGCCGCGGTCGCACAGCGCGAGGCCGGCGCGGCGGTGCTCGTCGGAGAACCAGCCGCGGCCGTCGTTCACGTAGAGGCTGTTCATCTCGCTCGAGAGGTTCACGCAGAGCAGGTCGAAGTCGCCGTCGCCGTCGAAGTCGCCGGCATCGACGCCCATGCCGGCCAGGCTGCGGCCGTCCTCGCCGTAGGCGGCGCCGCGGACGATCCCCTGCTCCTCGAAGCGGCCGCTGCCGTCGTTCAGGAACAGGAAGTTCGGCGTGCCGTCGTTGGCGACGTAGAGGTCGCTGTCGCCGTCGTCGTCCACGTCGCAGGCGACGACGCCGAGCCCCTTGCTGTGGTCGGTGAGCGGGCCGCTGGCGCCGAGTCCGCGCGCCACGGCGCACTCCTCGAACGTCCCGTCGCCGCGTCCGCGGAAGAAGGAGTGCTGCACGCCGAGGTACTCCTTCGGCGCGCAGTAGTCGCGGACGCCGGTCACGTCGACGCCGCACGGATGCGCATCGCTGTTCTCGATCGAGAACTCGACGTAGTTCGCCACGTAGAGGTCGAGCGCGCCGTCGCGGTCGGCATCGAGGAAGCAGGCGCTCACGCTCCATTTCCCGCCGGCCACTCCGGCCGGCTCGGCGCGCTCGGTGAAGCGACCGCTGCCGTCGTTCACCCAGAGGCGGTTGCGCCGGACGCCGGTGACGAAGAGGTCCTGATCGCCGTCACCCTCGAGGTCGGCGGCGGCGACGCCCATGCAGTAGTCGCCGTCGAAGCCGCGCACGCCGGCGGCGTCGGTCACGTCGGTGAAGCGCAGGCCGCCGTCGTTGCGGAAGAGGGCGTGGCCGGGGAACGGGGCGCCGGGGGAGAGGTCGGGCCAGGTCCCGCCATTCACCAGGAAGAGGTCGAGGTCGCAGTCGCCGTCGACGTCCACCAGCGCCACGCCGCCGCAGACGATCTCCGGCAGTCGATAGCGCCCGCTCGGCGAACTCCGGTGGCGCCAGCTGGCGAGCGCGTCGCGCAGCCAGGTGAACCGTTCGCCCGGAAAAGGCGGCGGATCGCGTGGGGTGAGGATGCCGTCGGCGCCGGCGATGGCGATGTCGGGAGCGGAGGGCTCCTGCGGCGCGGTCGCCGGCGCTGCGGCTGGCGCTGCAGGCGGCACTGTGGCCGGCGGGGACGCGTCGTCGCTGCACGCGGCGACGCTGATCAGCGCGGCGGCGGCGGGGAGGAGGGCAACGCCGCGAGCGCGGGGCCTCGCCGCGCCGGCCGCGCGGGCGGGGGTGCTCACGGCGACTTCACCAGGAGCTTGAGGGCGGCGGTGGCGCGCGCCGGGACGTGCAGGCGCGCAAGTCCCCACCCGATCACGCGGGAGTGCGGCGCCGGTTCCGCCGGAACGAGCCGCTCGTGTTCGGCCAGCGGCACGGCGATGTCGACGTCGCTCGGCTCGGCGCGCGTGCTGCTCACGACGACGAGCCAGCTCTCGTCGCCGTCGCCCGGAGCGTGGACCGCGGTGGCGCGCAGGCCGGCCAGCGGCTCGGCGAAGAACGGCGGCAGGCCGTCGCCGCGCGTCGGCGCCACCCGGAACGAGGAGGTCGCGAACGGCCGGTTGCGAGCATCGAGCACGACGGTGCGCGCATCGCCGCCCGGCAGCGCGCGACCGATCTTCGCCGCCGCCGCCGGGTCGAGGTCGAAACGGCGCAGCAGCGGTCGCTCGCCGTGATCGTGCGGCGGTGCCGGTCGCCCGGGCAGCGCGCGCGCCACCGGGAACGTCGGCGTCGCCGTCAGCCTGACGTCGCGCACCTGCGCGATGACCGCCTGCAGCTTCCCTTCGCGCTCCAGGGTCGCGCCATCGCTGACCGGGTGGAGCGTCTCCGCGTCCTGGACGGCGAAGCGCGCGCCGGGCAGCGCCATGCCGCAGCCGTTGACGATGGTCACGGTCACGGCGAGGTCGCCGTGCTGGCCGTCACTGCCGACGCGCAGCTGCCAGTCGGCGTGCCACTCGAGCCCCCGCGTGGCGTAGAGCAGCTCGATGCGGTAGCGGTCGGCGCGCTGGCAGTCGAGCTTCCAGTCGAGCCGCATCCGGTTCCAGTCGCCGGCGGGAAGCGAGTCGAGCACGATCTCGGCGTCATCGAGCAGGCGGATGTCGCCCTCGGCGTCCTCGAGATAGAGCGGCAGGCGCAACTCGCCGGCGGGGCTGCCGACCACCGGCGGGAAGAGCAGTCGCCCGGTCAGCGACTCCACCGTCGATTCGTGGAAGCGCTTGAGCTTCACCGGCCGGCCGGCGAGGCTCTCGAGCGCCTTCTCGACGCTCAGCACCTCGAACCACGCCGACTGCTCGTCGAGGCGGACGAGTTCGGGCGACTGCAGGGCGCGCATGGCGACCGTCTCGGGCAGCAGGAGCGGCGCGACGTCGAACACGCGCAGCGCGGAGCGTCCGGCGGAGAGCTGCGCGCTGCGCACCTCGCGGATGGTGGCGAGGCCGCCGTCGCTCACCGTGATCGTCCGTTCCTCGGGAGTCGAGGCGTCCTGCAGCAGTGCGGCGAAGCCGTGGAGAAGCAGCGTGCGCATGGCCGCGGAGGATAGCCGCGCTATCGTCCCGCGACTTCCATGGCGGCATCGCGATTCCTCCTCGTCCACGGTGCATGGCACGGCGCATGGAGCTTCGACTTGCTGCGGCTCGAACTCGAGCGCCGCGCGGTCGGCTGCGAGGCGATCGACCTGCCGGGGCTCGGCGACGAACCGACCGACCCGGCCGAGGCGACCTTCGAGCTCGGCGTCGAGCGGCTGCTCGAACGACTCGGGACGCGACGCAACTGGACGCTGGTGGCGCACAGCTTCGGCGCGTTCGCCGCGACCGAAGCGGCGCTCCGGGCGTCGGGGCGAGTGCGCGCGCTGGTGATCATCGCCGGCTTCGTCGCGCAGGTCGGCGATGACTGGGCGGCGGTCACGGCGGTGGCGCCGGTCGAGCCGGGATTCCGCGCCTGCCAGCGCCGGAACGCGGCCGGGACGGCGCTCGAACTCGACGCGAAGGCGGCGTCGTTCCTCTGGCACGACATGGCCCCCGGCATCGCGGCGGCGGCGCAGGCGCGGGTTCGTCCGCAGCCGATCGAACCGTTCCGGTCCGCGAAGATCGGCGGCACGGCGGAGGCGTTGCGCAAGATCCCGCGTTCGCTGCTGCTGGCCACGCAGGATCGCGTGCTGCCGCCGGCCGGGCTGCGCGCCCTGGCCGAACGGGCGGGAGTCGCGGTGGAGGAGCTCGCCACCGGACACTGCCCGTTCCTGTCGGCGCCGAAGCTGGTGGCCGACCGGTTGCTCGGCGTGAAATGACGGCGGTCGCGGGCGGCGCTCGCGCGAACGGCGGGCAGGCAGATGCGGCGGCGGCTGCAGGAACGGCAGGAGGCTGACCATGGCGAGCGGCGACAGGCGGCGCGAGAAGGGCTACCTCCACGGTTACAGCGCCACCGAGCGGGCGCGGCTGCGCAAGCAGGCGCTGGTGCTCGAGCCGATGGTGCACGATCACCTGCCCTTCCATCGGCGGCGGCGCTGCGTCGAGATCGGCTCGGGGGTCGGCGCGCAGACCGAGATCCTGCTCCGTCACTTCCCCGGCCTGCAGGTCACCTGCGTCGAGCGCAGCAAGGTGCAGCTGGCCGAGGCGCGCAAGTTCCTGCGCACGGTGCCGTGGGCGCGCGGGCGCTACGCATTGTGCGAGGCCGACGCGACGTCGCTGCCGTTCGAGCGCGAGTCGTTCGACTCGGGATTCCTCTGCTGGATCCTCGAGCACGTGGCCGACCCGGCGCGAATCCTCTCCGAGCTGCGGCGCGTCCTGCTGGCCGGCGCGCCGGTGGTGGTGACCGAGGTGCTGAACGCGACGTTCTTCATCGATCCCTACAGCCCGCGCACGCTGCAGTACTGGATGGCGTTCAACGACCACCAGCTCGAGCTGGGGGGCGACCCGTTCGTGGGCGCCAAGCTCGGCAACCTGCTGCAGCAGGTCGGCTTCCATGACGTGCAGACGGTGGTGAAGACGTTCCACCTCGACAATCGGTCGCCGGGCGAACGCGCCGACTTCCTCGCCTTCTGGACCGAACTCCTGCTCTCGGGCGCGCCGGCGCTGCTTTCGGCGGGCAAGGTGAAGCCCGATGTCGTCGACGGCATGAAGGAGGAGCTCGACCGCGTCGCGCGCGACGCCAACTCGGTCTTCTTCTATTCCTTCATCCAGGCCCGCGCCCGCGCCTGACCTCCAGGCATCGCTGGCCCGCGGGCGGATCCAGCGTCGCAGCTCGAGGTCGACGAAGTCGTAGGCGGCCACAGCCGGTCGAACGCCGCGGACATCGTGCCAGGCGCTCTCAGGCGCGGCGACGCGCTGCCGGGCGCGGTGACCGGCGGCAAGCGACGGTCACTGGGTGCGGGTCACGATCCGCACGGCATTGCTGAGCGAGAGGCCGGAGTTGTTGGCGGTCGGATCGGGGCAGTAGGCCTGCAGCGCCCACAGCTTTCCGTCGATCGTCGGATCGATGTTGATGGTCTCGGTGTAGTCGAGGTCGCCGTCGCCCGCGACGCCCGGAGCGCCACCGACGTCGATCACCGTGATCGTGTGATAGCCGGTGATGTCGGCGTAGAGGGTGCCGCCCTGATACGACGTCTCCACCTCGCGTTCGGCCGTGATCAGGTGGACCAGCCCGCCACCGACGAAGTCGCGCAGTTCGAGCGTCAGGTCGAAATTCGAGACCGGATGGCCGCTGCAGTTGATGCTCGGCAGCACGTCGCCGGTCCCCGGGATCCGTTCCTCGTAGCCGTAGTCATGGATGCCGATGTCGTCGTGCCCGCCGACGACCTCGATGCCGAGCGGCGTCGCGAACGTCCCGACCGGCAGCACCTCGGTCTGCGCTGCCGTCGCCGGGTCGATGACGATGAGGTTGCCCTTGCCGGACGAGGTGAAGTAGAGCTCGCTGTAGTCGAGGTTGAACCGCAGCACCGGCGTCGCCAGCCGGCGCCCGTTCGAGATCCACAACGTGCGCTGGCTCGCCGAACGGTTGAGGTAGCGGTAGATGTCGCCGTAGAGGCAGGCGACGTAGATCGTGCCGTCGGGATGCATCGCCACCGACATCGGCTGGTCGGGCAGAGTGTCGAACACGACCGCCGTCCCGTCGGGCTGCACGCGCAGCACGTTCCTGCCGTCGCGGTTGGCGATGTAGGTCATCCGGAACGGGCTCTGGATCAGGGCATCGGCGTGGGCCACGCCGTCGGCGAAGTCGCAGAACACCGTCGCGGCTGCGCCCGGCTGGAACTCGAGTACCTGTCGCGCGTCCCAGTTGCCGAGCCAGACGATGCCGCCGGTGCTCACCGCCAGCGCGTTCTGCCCGAACGGCCCGTTCAATCCGTCGGCGGCCGTCCATTTCGTGGTGGCGGTGCCGGCCGAATCGAAGCTGAAGACTTTGTCGTTGTTGTAGCTGGTCGCCAGCAACTCGTCGCTCGGCGTCCACGCCAGCCCGCTCACGCCGTCGATCCCGTCGGCCTGGTCGGCGAACGTCGTGACCGTCCAGGTCGCCGGGTCGACCTGGTAGATCAGCTTCTTCCACCCGGCGACGAAGAGGTGGCCGGGCGTGAACTGCGCCGCCGCCGATCCCGAGAGCGCCGCCAGGAGCAGCGGAGCGAGCAGCAGCGACCGTCGCGGCGCGAGCCTCCGGACGGCGTTCCCCACCCAGGAATCCCTGCAGGAACGCGTCGACTGCGGCATGGTCTCCCTCCTGTGATCCTTGCCGGAGTGGATCGGCAGCAAGCGCACCGCAGCTTGACTGCGGCCTGCCATCGCGGCGACGCCGCGATCAGCCGGGGAGCGTCACGCCGTAGACCGCGCCGAAGCGGGCGCGGAGGTGGCGCACGAACGGCTCGCTGGAGGGCGGCGCACCGGTGGCGCGCTCGATCAGCTCGCTCGCGGTGAAGCGTCGTCCGTGGCAGTGGACGCTGGCCCGCAGCCAGTCGCGCAGCACCACCAGTTCGCCTTGCGCGATCGCCTCGTCGAGCCTCGGCAGCTCGCGTTGCGCCGTTTCCCACAGTTGGGCGGCGTAGAGGTTGCCGAGCGTGTAGGTCGGGAAGTAGCCGAGCCCGCCCATCGCCCAGTGGATGTCCTGCAGGCAGCCCTCGCCGTCGTTGCCCGGCGCCAGGCCGATCAGCCGCTGCATCGCCGCGTTCCACGCCGCCGGCACGTCGGCCACGGCGAGGCGCCCGGCCACCAGCGCGCGCTCGACGTCGAACCGCACTGCGACATGGAGGTTGTAGGTCAGTTCGTCGGCCTCGACCCGGATCAGCGAGCGCTGCACCTCGTTCACGGCGCGCCAGCACTCCTCGGCGCCGACGGCGGCGAGCTGCGCCGGGAAGTACTCGGCGGCCACCGGCGCGAACGCCTGCCAGAACGGCAGGCTGCGGGCGACGATGTTCTCCCACAGACGGCTTTGCGATTCGTGGACCCCGAGCGAGCACGCCTCGGCCAGCAGCGCGGCGCCGGGCCGCTCAGCGGCGCCCGCCGCGTGGAGTCCCTGCTCGTAGAGGCCGTGGCCGGCCTCATGCACGATCCCGAACAGCGCCGGGCGCAGGTCGTCGGCGGCGAAGCGCCGGGTCAGGCGAACGTCGCCGCGCGCGATGCCGGTGCAGAACGGGTGCGACGAGCGATCGATGCGCCCGGCGTCGGTGTCGAACCCCATCGCAGCGACCACGCGTGTCGCGAACGCCTCCTGCGCGCGCTCGTCGAACGGCTGGCGGAAGCAGCGCGAATCGACCCGCCCGGCGTGCTCGACGATGATCGCCACCATCGGCGCGAGGCGCGGCACGAGCTGGTCGAAGAGCTGCGCCAGCCCCGCCTCCGTCGCACCGCGCTCGTAATCATCGAGCAGGCCGTCGTAGGGCCGGTCGGCGAAACCGAGCACGGCGGCACGGCGGCGCGCCAGATCGAGCAGCCGCTCGAGGTGGGGCGCGAACGCCGGCCAGTCGGAGCGCGCGCGCGCCTCCCGCCACGCCTCCAGCGCGGCGCTCTCCGCGGCGGCCTGCTCCTCGACCAGGTCGCGCGGCAGCTGCGTCGCCCGCCGCCAGTCGCGCGCCAGCTCGCGGATCCCCGCGCGTTCCTCGTCGTCGAACTCGCCGGATGCCGCCTCGCAGGCGGCGATCCAGTCGCCGAGCCGCGGGTCGGTGAAGCGCTCGTGGCGCAGGCCGGCCAGCGTGGCGAGTTGGGACGCCCGCGCCGCCGCCGCCTTGCGCGGCATCATCGTCTCCTGGTCCCACGCGAGCAGGGCCGTGGCGCTCGACAGGTCGCGCACCTCGGCATGGCGGCGCAGGAGCTCGGCAAAGGCGGCGCGCGGCGTCATCGACTTCCTCGGAGCGGGGCGGGATCGGCGGCGGTCGACCGCGTACGGCGGCGCGTGAGGGGCGACGTTATCGCCGGCGTCAGCGCAGTCGCAGCCGCTCGCGCACCAGGTTGCGGAAGAACTCGGCCAGCGTCGCGAGCCGGACGTGGGAGCGCCCGCCGCCGCGGGCGAGCCCGGCCACGGCGAGCTCGACCACGGGCAGGCCGGTCCGGCGCGCGGCGAGCAGCAGCTCGGGGTCGATGAACCAGTCCTGCGAGCGGAGCGGATGCGCGGTCAGCCAGTCGCGCGGGACCAGCTTCGGGCTGCCGTTCACGTCGGTCGAACGGAGCGACGGGAAGAGCAGGTTGCAGAGCAGGTTCCAGCCGAGGGTGACGACCACGCGCTCGAAGCCGTCCGCCCGCGACACTCGTCGCACCTTGAGCAGCGCCTTGCGCGGCTCGCGCAGCGCCACCGCGGCGAGGCGGACGACGTCGGCCGGCGCGATCTGGCCGTCGGCGTTGATCCAGCCGACCCATGCGCCGTTCGCCAGCGCGAGCCCGGCGAGGATTCCACCGCCATAGCCGTGGCCCGACTCCCGGCGCAGCAGCCGCAGGCGCGGATCATCCGCCGCCAGTGCGGCGACGATCGCGCCGGTGCGGTCATTCGAGCCGTTGTCGACGACGATCAGCTCGAGCTCGATCGCGGCGGCGGCGAAGGCGTCGAGCAGACCGCGGACGGTGGCGCCGATCGCCGCCTCCTCGTCCAGCGCCGGCATCACCAGGGTGAGTTGCGGTCCGGCCGGAGTCGGACCGCGGCTCCCGGTCTCGGGGGCGGTGGTCGGTGATTCGGCGGCGATGCGCGGACTCGGGGGATCGTTCAGGCTCACTGCGCTCCTGCCGTCACCGAGCTCTTGAGGGTGGCACGCTTCAGGAACAGGAGCGCAAAGCAGGTGTTGCAGTGCGGATCGTCGCCGAAGCCGGCGGACGGGAACGACCCGTCCGGCAGCTGCCGGCGGATCAGTTCCTCGGCGCCCAGGCGATACCAGTCGTGGCGGCCGATCCACTTGCGGTGGGTCAGCGCCCCGACGCGCTCCATGGCATAGAGGTAGTAGTAGAGGAAGCCGGCGCCTTCGCCCGGACCGCCACCTGGCGGCCCGCCACCTGGCGGCCCG
>VGYY01000168.1 GCA_016872815.1 Planctomycetota bacterium | reverse complement strand
GCTCGCGCCGTCGAAGAGGCGGCGCCAGCCGGCGGCGCGCTCCGCGTCGGTGAGCGTGTTCGGCGCTGGCGGCGCGGCCAGCTCGCGCAGGCGGATCTGGCGGAAGCGGACCTGCTTGCCGACCTTCGCCGCGTCGTTGCCGATGCCATGCACCTGCAGCGCGATCACGCCGCGCGGCGTCATCGCGTCGTGGAGCTGCGCGCGCAGCTCGCCGTTGAGCCACGTGGTGAGCTCGGGGCCGTGCGCGAGTACGCGCAGCTCGTTCCAGCCGTCGGGGCGGCTGGCGGCGCGCCCGTCCGCGGTGAAGGCGGCGCCGCGCGCTCCCTTCTCCTCGCCGGCCGGATCGAGCCAGCCGCGCCGCGCCTCGTCGTAGAGCCCGGCGCTCCACCAGCGGTCGCGCGCCGGGTCCATGTCGATCTCCGACTGGTAGCCGACGACGCGATCGGCGGCGTTGATCTCGCTGCGCAGCTGCACGCCGGAGTTCAGCGCCGGGTCGACGCGGAATTCGAGCCGCAGCTCGAAGTCGCCGAAGGTCTCGTCCGTGCAGAGGAAGGTGTTGGGGCTGCCGAGCACGGTCGTGCCGACGATCGCCGCGTCCTGCGTGCCGGCCCCCTCGACCACGTAGTTCGCCGTCCCCGAGTGGCGCGACCAGCCGGCGAGCGTCGCGCCGTCGAAGAGTGCGCGCCAGCCGTCGGTCGCCGCGCCCGGATGGCCGGGGCGGCCGACCGTGACTGGTGCCAGCGCAAGGAGCGATGCGAGTCGCAGAGTCGGCGCGGGGATCGGCACGGTGCGGGGCTCCTCGGAAGAACGCCGCTGCATCCGGGCAACGGCCCCGGACCGGGTCTGCGCGAGCGTAACGCCGCGCCCGTCCCGGTGTCGTCGGCTTCCCGCGCGACCGTCCGGTCACCCGCGGATCGTCAGCGTCGCGAGGAAGGCGTTCATGTCGCCGACGTCACCGCGCGCGCCAGGCGGTCGTCGGCGGTCGCTGTCGCGATCCGCGTCGCCTCGGCGGCGAACTCGGGGAACTGGCCGCCCGCGACCTCCATCCGCGGCACCCGGCCGATGTCGGCGAAGACGCTGCCCTTGGTGGCGACGTTGACATCGACGTTGGCGCTGGCGGACGGGACGGCGAGTTCGAACGCGACCACCTCGCCGCGCACATGGTCCAGCACCAGGCGGCCGCGGAATTGCGCCGGCGTGAACCAGGACGAATCGTTGCCCGTCCCCGTGCCGGCGATCCGGAAGTCGGCGTGGAGCCGCAGCGCCACCTCGGCGTGGGTCGCATCGATCGCGCGCAGGCAGGCGAAGCCGCCGGGCGCGGCGACGCCGGCGCCACGATCGTGGTGCAGTTCCCGGGTCGCGCCCGGGTGGAGCTGGCGCAGGAACGGCAGGGCGGCATCGACATCGACCCGCCACAGCTCGCCGACCGCAACCGGTTGCGGCGGCAGCAGCGCCTGGAAGCTCGCGGCCTCGTACCGTGCCGTCGGAACGGCCGGTGCCAGGTCGCGGATCAGGGGGTATTCGCGCTCGAAGTGGTAGACGGTGTCGGTGAGCCGCTCCCATCGAGCGACGAGTTCGAGCCCGCCGGCGCGCGCCGTCAGCCGATGGCGCGGCAGGTCGACTTGCGCAGCGGCCGGCTGTGCCGCGAGTGGCTCAGCGGCGATGCCGAGCGCGGCGACGGCGACGCACGAGCGGGTCATCGTGCCCCTCCGGTGCGCGGGTTGCCGGCCGACGCACTCTCGGCGCTGCGGCCACGGCGGACGATACGACGTGCGCGCGCCGACGTTGGGCCGCGCCGCGGGCGCCGCCATGGCGCAACGGCCGTTGCGCCCGCGGCCCGGATCGAGCAGCCCTGAAGCGCCGCCCGGTCGCAGCGCGATCGACTTGAACCGCTCGCCGGAGGCGGCACTCTCGCGCCGACCGCCGGTCATCCGCCGGCTCAGCGGGAGCCATGCCCATGCAGATCGAGGTCTCTGAGTCGGTCGCTCGTCCGCCGGCGCAAGTGTTCGCGGCCGCCTCGGACTTCGCCCATGCCGCGAGTCGAATCTCGGGGATCCTCCGCGTCGAGATGCTGACCGAAGGCCCGGTGGGCGTCGGGACGAGGTTCCGCGAGACGCGCAAGATGTTCGGCAAGGAGGCGAGCGAGGTGATGACGGTCGCCGAGTTCGAGCCGCCGCGCCGCTACGTGCTCACGGCGGAGAGCCATGGCTGCCGCTATCGCAGCGAGATCCGCGTCGAACCGGACGGGGCGGGCTCACGGCTCGTGATGGTGTATCGGAGCCGAGCCCCTGAGCACGTTCGCCAAGGTGATGAGCTCCATGATGAAGCCGATGATTAAGTCGATGGCGAAGATGTGCAGCAAGGACCTCGCCGACCTGAAGAGCGCGCTCGAACGGGGTTGAGCCGCGGTCGGGCGACGCGGAGCGCTGCGTCCGCTTGGTCTCCGGGCCGCTTCCGCGCAGAATCGTCGCCCCTCCCTGCGAACCTCCGCCGCGCGGCACGGCCGGGACGGGCGAGCGGCCGAAGAAGGACTCCATGACTTCGAAACTCGATCGGATGAAGCAGTTGCGCGAGCAGGCGCTCGCAGGCGGCGGGCCCGAGCGCGTCGCGGCCCAGCACAAGCAGGGGAAGCTCACCGCGCGCGAGCGGCTCGGCCTGCTGCTCGACGAGGGATCGTTCGTCGAGTTCGACCGTTACGTCGAGCACCAGTGCGACAAGTTCGGCATGGGGTCGAAGAAGATCCCCGGCGACGGCGTCGTGACCGGCCATGGAACGATCGAGGGACGGCCGACCTTCGTCTTCAGCCAGGACTTCACCGTGTGGGGCGGGTCGCTCGGCGCCGCGCACGCGCAGAAGATCTGCAAGGTGATGGACCAGGCGCTCAAGGTCGGCGTGCCGGTCATCGGGTTGAGCGACTCGGGCGGCGCGCGCATCCAGGAGGGGGTCGCCGCGCTCGGCGGCTACGCCGACATCTTCCTGCGCAACACGCTGGCGAGCGGCGTGGTGCCGCAGCTCTCGGCGGTGATGGGGCCGTGCGCGGGCGGCGCGGTCTACTCGCCGGCGATCACCGACTTCATCGCGATGGTCGAGGGCACGAGCTACATGTTCGTGACCGGCCCGAACGTGGTGAAGACGGTCACCCACGAGCAGGTGACCAGCGAGGACCTCGGCGGCGCGACCGTCCACGCCAGCAAGTCGGGCGTCGCCCACTTCACGGCGCCGTCGGACGCCGACGTGCTGGCGCTGCTGCGCCGGCTGTTCAGCTACCTGCCGCTCAACAACCGCGAGGACCCGCCGCGCCGGAAGAACGGCGACGACCCGGCGCGCGAGGCGCCCGAGCTCGACCTGCTGGTCCCGGAGAACCCGAACAAGCCGTACGACATCCACCAGGTGATCCGCGCCGTCGTCGACGAGGGCGACTTCCTCGAGGTGCACGACAAGTACGCGCGGAACCTGGTGGTCGGGTTCGCGCGCATCGACGGCCGCCCGGTCGGGATCGTCGCCAACCAGCCGGCCCACCTCGCCGGCGTGCTCGACATCGATGCGTCGCTCAAGGGAGCGCGCTTCGTCCGCTTCTGCGACTGCTTCAACCTCCCGCTGGTCGTCTTCGAGGACGTGCCGGGCTTCCTGCCGGGCGTCGCGCAGGAGCACGGCGGGATCATCAAGCACGGCGCCAAGCTGCTCTACGCCTTCTGCGAGGCGACCGTGCCGAAGATCACCGTGATCACCCGCAAGGCGTACGGCGGCGCCTACGACGTGATGAACAGCAAGCACGTGCGCGGCGACCTCAACCTCGCCTGGCCGACGGCCGAATGCGCGGTGATGGGGGCGGCCGGCGCGGTCGAGATCATCTTCAACCGGCAGATCCAGGCGGCGGCCGATCCGAAGGCGGAGAAGGACAAGCTCACGGCCGAGTACCTCGAGCGCTTCGCCAATCCCTACGAGGCGGCGCGCAAGGGCTTCATCGACGACGTGATCGAGCCACGCGCCACCCGGCGTCACCTCGCGCGCGCGCTGGCGCTGCTGCGCACGAAACGCGACGAGAACCCGCCGAAGAAGCACGGGAACCTCCCGCTGTGAGCGCGCGACCGTTCGAACGGGTGCTCGTCGCGAATCGCGGCGAGATCGCGCTGCGCGTGATGCGGGCATGCCGCGAGCGCGGGCTCGCGACGGTGGCGGTCCACTCCGACGCCGACGCCACCGCGCTCCACGTGCGGATGGCCGATCGCGCGGTGCGGCTCGGCCCGCCGCCGCCGCGCGAGAGCTACCTCGACGGCGCGAAGGTGCTGGCGGCCGCGAAGGCGAGCGGCGCCGACGCGATCCACCCCGGCTACGGCTTCCTGTCGGAGAACGCCGCCTTCGCCGAGGCGGTCGCGGCGGCCGGACTCGTCTGGATCGGCCCGCCCGCGTCGGCGATCCGCGCGATGGGGGAGAAGACGGCGGCCCGCAAGCGGATGCAGGCGGCCGGCGTGCCGGTGGTGCCGGGCGTCGTCGACCCGATCGAGGACACCGGCGAGCTGCTCCGCATCGCGCGCGAGATCGGCTACCCGGTGATGCTCAAGGCGGCGGGCGGCGGCGGCGGCAAGGGGATCCGCATCGTCCACGAGGAGAGCGAGCTCGTCTCCTCCTTCGAGCGGGCGCGCAGCGAGGCGGAGAACGCCTTCAAGTCGAGCGCCGTCTACCTCGAGAAGTTCCTCGCCAAGAGCCACCACATCGAGATCCAGGTGCTGGCCGACGCGCACGGGAACGTCGTCCACCTCGGCGAGCGCGAGTGCTCGATGCAGCGGCGCCACCAGAAAGTGATCGAGGAGTCGCCCTCACCGCTGATGACGCCCGAGCTGCGCGCGCGGATGGGTGCCGCGGCGTGCGAGGCGGCGCGCGCGGTCGGCTACCGGAACGCCGGCACGATCGAGTGCCTGGTGCCCGACGCGCCGGCCGGCACCAGCGGCGCGACGCGCCCTTTCTACTTCCTCGAGATGAACACCCGCCTGCAGGTCGAGCATCCCGTGACCGAGATGGTCACCGGCCTCGACCTGGTCCACCTGCAGCTCGCGATCGCCGCCGGCGAGAGGCTGCCCTTCACGCAGGAACAGGTCACCTGGCGCGGCCACGCGATCGAGGCGCGGCTGTGCGCCGAGGAGCCGGAGAAGGGGTTCGTGCCGGCCACCGGCACGATCAAGAGCCTCGAACTGCCGGGCGGGCCGGGCGTGCGGCTCGACTCGGCGCTGCACGACGGGCTCGAGGTCACGGTCCATTACGACTCGATGCTGGCCAAGCTGGTCGTCCATGCGCCGACCCGCGCCCAGGCGATCGGCCGGCTGCTGCGCGCGTTGAGGGAGGTGCGCATCGCCGGCGTCGCCCACAACGCGGCGTTCCTGGCGCGGCTGGCCGACTCGCCCGAGTTCCGCGGCGGCGACTACCACACCAAGTCGATCGAGGCGCGCCTCGAGGCGTTCCTCGGCAAGCCGGAACGACCGCATCTCGAGGAGGCGGCGCTGGTCGCGGCGCTGCTCCACCGCGAGGCGCTGCAGCGCGGCGCGGCGGAGCGGGCGCTCCACGCGAACGGCGGCGAGGCGGCCAGTTCCTGGCTGCTGGACGGGCGGCGGCGCCAGCTCGAGAGGAATCGCTGATGCGCTACTTCGTGACGCTGCACGGCGAGACGCTCGAGGTCGAGCTCGGCTGCGCGAAGGAGGGCACCACCGCGGCGCGGATCCTGCGCCGCGACGCGAAGGGGGCGGTCGTCGCCACCAGCGACCACGTGCTCGAGCTGCGGCCGATCGCCGGGATCGACCACTGCACCGTGGCGATCGACGGCAAGGCGCGCGACGTGCTGCTCGGCACGGGGGTGCGCGGCATGCACGTGACGGTCGACGGCGAGCGCCACGAGTGCTCGGTCGAGGACGAGCGCGAGCGCGCCGCGCATCTGGCGGTGGCGAGCGCGCCGAAGGGGCCGGTCACGGTGCGCGCCCCGATGCCCGGCATCGTCCGCGCCGTGCAGGTGAAGCCGGGCGACGCGGTGAAGGCCGGCCAGCCGCTGGTGATCCTCGAGGCGATGAAGATGGAGAACGATCTGCGCGCCGAGCACGCCGGCGTGGTGCGCGAAGTCAAAGCGGTCGCCGGCAGCCCGGTCGACGGCGGGGCGCCGCTGGTGGTGATCGTCCCGCCCACCTGATTCGCGGCTGACCGCGCGGTCGGGAGTGGCGGGTCGTCCGGTGACCGCTTCCGCGGAGACGTTGCGGCGGCCTTTCGGCTACCGGGGCAACCGGGCGGCGCGAGCGGGGAGGGCGACCGGCGCGATCCGGCCCGGTTCGCCCGCCACGCCCGGCGCCCCCTCGGCAGCGCCCCCGCGACGCCGCTATCCTCCCCCGCTTCCGCCGCCCCGGCGCACGGCAGTGCCGTGGGGGCGGCGGGCACCACCGACGATCCAGGACCATGACCCCGACGACGCCGACCGCCCCTGACTTCAAGGCCGAACTGAAGCAGTTGCTCGGGCTCGACACGGTCACCTACCAGTACGGACTCAGCAAGGAGCAACTGTTCGACGCGGCGATCGCGAACGACCGCGGCCGCGTCAGCAAGGACGGCCCGAGCAACGCGCAGAAGGCGTACGCCACGAAGCTCGGCAAGCAGGGGCCGCTGGTCTACTACACCGACCCCGATTGCACCGGGCGACGGGTCAAGGACACCTTCGCGGTGAAGTGGCCCGAGGTGGCCGACGAGATCTGGTGGAAGGACGACCTCCAGCCCTACGACCCGGTGAAGTACCAGGGGCTGCTGCAGCGGGTGGTGGCCCACCTGAACGCGAAGCGGGCGACCCTCTTCGTCAAGGACGTCTTCGTCGGTGCCGACGCGAGCTTCGCCCTGCCGTACCGCTTCGTCGGCGAATTCGCGACTCACGCGATGTTCGCCCACAACATGTTCCCGAAGGACCTGCAGGGCGTGCAGGACGTCGCCGGCAGGCGCTGGACCATGCTGAACGCGCCGTCGTTCGTCTGTGAGCCGGCGCGCGACGGCAGCCGCGCCGAGGCGGCGATCATCATCGACGTCAAGAACCGGATCTGCCTGGTGGCCGGGCGCGCCGACTACTGCGGCGTGGTCAAGAAGACGATCTTCACCGTCGGCAACTACCTGCTGCCGAAGCAGGGACGGCTGTCGATGCACTGCAGCGCGAACGTCGGCATGAAGGGCGACGGCGCGATCCTGTTCGGGCTGTCGGGCACCGGCAAGACCACGCTGTCGGCCGATCGCAACCGCCGCCTGATCGGCGACGACGAGACCATCTGGAGCGACAACGGCCTCTGCAACCTCGAGGACGGCTGCTACGCCAAGTTGATCGACCTCAACAAGGAAGCCGAGCCGGTCATCGCCGCCGCGCTCTCCAAGCCGGGCACCATCATCGAGAACGTGCCGCCCTTGAAGGGCAAGCGGATGGCGGAGTGCGATCCGCAGGAGCTCGACCTCACCGACAAGTCGATCACCGAGAACACGCGCTTCAGCTATCCGCTCAGCGCCAACCCGAACGTGATGCCGAACGCGCAGGGACCGCATCCCGAGACGATCGTGATGCTCACCGCGGATGCGTTCGGGGTGCTGCCGCCGATCGCGATCCTCGACGCCGAGCAGGCGATGTACCACTTCGTGTCGGGCTTCACCGCGAAGCTTGCCGGCACCGAGGTCGGCGTGACCGAGCCGAAGGCCGCGTTCAGCGCCTGTTTCGGCGCGCCGTTCATGGCGCACAAGCCGCCGGTCTACGCCAAGCTGCTCGCCGAGAAGATGAAGAAGAACAAGGCGCGCTGCATCCTGCTCAATACCGGCTGGAGCGGCGGCCCGTACGGCGTCGGCAAGCGCATGTCGATCGGCCACACGCGCGCGCTGCTGAACGCGGCGCTGGAAGGGAAGCTCGACGGCGTCGAGTGCGAGACGCACGCGGTCTTCAACATGAAGATCCCGAAGAGCTGCCCGGGAGTGCCGGCCGAAGTCCTGAACCCGAAGAACACCTGGAAGGACAAGGCGGCCTACGACGCCGCGGCGACGAAGCTGCGCGACATGTTCCGCAAGAACTTCGAGGACAAGAAGTTCGCCGCGCTGGGGATCAAGCCGGCGATGTGAGCGGCAGCCGCGGCGCGCGTCGCACCGTCCGGGATTGCGGCGGCGCGGTCGGGAACGACGCTCGGACCGCGGCGGAGGCGCCGATCCCGGGCGGGCGTGTCAGCGCTCGGACGGGTCGGCGTCGTCCTTCCACCACTCGCTGGCCTTGCCTTCGTGCGCGCCGGCGCGTTGCTCGATGGCGCGCAGCTCCGCCGCCGAGGGCGGCGTCGCCTCTTTCGCCACGGCGACCGCCTCCTCGATCTCCGCCACCGTCTCGCAGCCCGGCACGATCAGGTCGACCTGCGGCTGCGCCAACGCGTAGCGGAGGCAGTCGCGCGCGGTGAGCCGTCCCGCGTCGACCAGTTGCCCGCCGGCGAAGAGCTTCATCGCCACCACCGCCACCTGCCGCTCCGCCGCGAACGGCAGGAAATCGCGGGTGAACGAATGGAGCTGCACGTCGATCGGGTTCACCGGCACCAGCGCCGTGGCGAACGGGAAGCGCTCGATCGCGGCTTTCGCGTACTTCGGGTGGCGATGGCAGGTGAGGCCGATCGCGCGCACCAGTCCCTCCTCCCGCGCCTGCTGCAGCGCCGCGACGACTGCATCCTTCGCGAAGAGCCTTTCCCAGTCGGAGTGCACCTCGTGCACCTGCACCGCATCGAGGTAGTCGACGCCGAGCCGCGCCAGCGACTGCTCGAGCTCGCGCCTCGCGGCGGCGCCGCCGCGCTCGATCGTCTTGGTGGCGAGCCAGAGTCCGGCGCGGTTCTCGCCAGCGAGCACGCCGCGCAGCGCGCGGCCGACGCGGCGCTCGGAGGTGCCGTTCGCGTAGGACGGCGCCGTGTCGAAGCAGCGCACGCCGAGTTCGTGCGCGCGCTCGATGACGGCGATGGCGACCGCCTCGTCGGCGAGGTTGCCGAGCGGATAGCAGCCGAGCCCGACGCGGGGCAGCGTGCGGCCGGTGGACCCGAAGGCGCGCTGCGGCAGCGGCGTGTCGGCG
>VGYY01000167.1 GCA_016872815.1 Planctomycetota bacterium | reverse complement strand
GCTCATCAGTGCCGCCGCCGCCGTGCGCACGCCGTCGGGCCGCTCCACCAGCCGGATCAGCGCCAGCAGCAGCCACGGGGCCAGCACGCTCACGTTCGACAGCGGCGAGTTGACCCACACCACCTGGTAGCCGCACAAGGCGAAGGCGACGCCGGCCACTCCGCGCGCCAGCGGCGACGCGCCGAGGCGGCGCGCGAGGAACCAGGCGCCGAGGCCCGCCAGCAGCCACTTCGCGGCCGCCACTGCGGCGAACGCCGCCACCTCCGGCAGCAGGAGGAACATCCAGGTGAACGGCGACAGCAGCGCGGACTGCGGATTGCCGAACCACGGTGCGCCGGCGTAACACTCGTGCGTCCACAGGGGCGGTGGCCCGCCGGCGAGCCAATCGCGCAGCAGCTCCGCGCTGAAGCGGTTGAACGGCCACCAGATCGTCGCCGGATCGGCGAGATTCGGGTTGTGCAGCGGCGCGGCCGGTCCGACCCCGCTCCATGGCTGCACGCTGTTCCAGACCAGTTCGGTGGAGACGAACAGCTCGCCCGCGAGTGCCGGCCCGAGCCACGTCGCCACCAGGGCCGCCAGCAGCGCGAGGAACGGCAGGAGGCCGCGGCGGTCGAGCGTTCCTGTCCCGTCGCCGCTCATCGCGAGGCCGAACTCCGCCGGGGTCTTGGGCCGAACTTCCTTCCGCTTCGCCGCCGATCGCCCCACGCCCCGGGCGCGCAGCGCGAGCGGCGAGCTACGCTATCGCCGAAGCGGGTCGCCGCTGCCACCGCGGCCGGACGCCGCCCCTCGCCGCCCCCTTCGCGGAATCTCCTGCCGCCGTGCTGAGCGTCGTCATCCCGGTCTTCAACGAGGAGAAGGGGCTCACCGCGACCCTCGATGCCGTCGGCGCCGAGCTGTCCCGACTGGCACCCGGCGCGCACGAGATCGTGGTCAGCGATGACGGCAGCGGCGACCGCAGCGTCGCCATCGCCGAGGCCGCGGCGCAGCGGCTGCCGGTGATCGTGCTCCGCGCCGCGACCAACCGCGGCAAGGGCGCCGCCGTCCGCGCCGGGATGCTCGCAGCGCGCGGCGACGAGTGCTTCTTCTTCGACGCCGACCTCTCGACGCCCTTGACCGAGATCGCCCGCTTCCGGGCCGCGCTGCAGGCCGGCGCCGCGGTCGCGATCGGCACGCGCAAGCATCGTGAGGCGCAGATCGGCCAGTCCCAGCCGTGGTACCGCGTGGCGCTCGGGAAGAGCTACACCCACCTCGCCAATGCCGTCCTCGGGCTGCACGTCTCCGACTTCACCTGCGGCTTCAAGGCGTTCAGCCGCGCCGCCGTCACGGCGATCTTCCGGCGGCAGCGGCTCGACCGCTGGTCGTTCGACGCCGAGCTGCTGTTCCTGGCGGAGCGCCTCGGCCTCGTCGTCGCCGAACTGCCGGTGCGCTGGTCCGACCGGCCCGACAGCCGCGTCCGGGTCGGCAGCGCGGTGGTGAAGAGCTTCGCCGAGCTGCTCGAGATCCGCCGCCACGCACGCGCCGGCCGCTACGACTGACCGCCGGCGCTGCCGCGGCAGCCGCGACCTGGGAACGGGTTTCCCGTCCGGTTTTGCACCCTTTCCCGTGCGTGCTACTTTCGCCCGCCCGGTCCCGCCGATCGCAGTCTGGGAGAACATCCGCGCGCATGCCGTCGCATGTCCACATCCTCGGTGGCGGCCTCGCCGGAATGTCGTGCGCGGCCGACCTCGCGAAGGCTGGAATCCGGGTCACGGTGCTCGAGGCGCAGGCGCAGGTCGGTGGCCTGGCCCAGACGCTCCGCATCGGCGACTTCGAGACTGACCTCGGGCCGCACCGTTTCCACACCAACGCCGCCGCGGTCCACGAACACGCGAAGTCGGCGCTCGACGGCAACGTCCACGACCGGATCCGGATGAGCCGGATCTACCTGTTCCGGCGCTTCTTCCACTACCCGCTGCGCGCCGGCAACGTCATCCGCAACCTGCCGCCGTGGATCCTGCTGCGCTCGTTCATCGACTACTGGCTGATGTGGTTCCGCCAGAAGCTGAAGCCGACGCCCGACTCGAGCTTCGACGCCTACGTGCGCAAGCGCTTCGGCAACACGCTGGCCCGCGTCTTCTTCAGCACCTACACGGAGAAGGCGTGGCAGATCCCGGCCACCCGGATCAGCCCCGACTGGGCGTCGCAGCGCATCACGCTGCTCAACCTCTGGGACGTGGTGAAGAAGACGCTGACGCGGCCGAAGAACGTCCCGCGCACCTACGTGTCGAAGTTCATCTACCCCAGGCAGGGCGGCGTCGGCCAGATCGCCAAGGGCTACCAGCGCATCGCCGAGCGCGGCGGCGCGACCATCCGGACCGGCGCGCAGGTGCAGCGGCTCGAGCTCGAGGGCGGCCGCGTCGCTCGCTTCGTCTATCTGGCGGACGGCCGCGAGCAGGTGCAGCCGATCGGCCCCGACGACCGCGTGGTCAGCACGCTGCCGATCAACCGGCTGGTCGAGATGCTCGAGCCGAAGGCCCCCGCCGCGGTGCTGCAGGCGGCGTCCGAGCTGAAGCACAAGGCGATCGTCTTCGTCTTCCTGATGCTCGACCGGCCGCAGGTGACCCCCGACCACTGGGTCTACCTGCCGGAGAAGCACCTCACGGTGCACCGGATCAGCGAGATGAAGAACTTCGCCGAGAGCATGTGCCCGGCCGGCAAGACGCTGCTGTGCGCCGAGATCACCTGCAACGAGGGCGACGCGCGCTGGCGCGCGAGCGATGCCGAGCTCGCCGCGGTGGCGACCCGCGACCTCGTCTCGATCGGGCTGTTCCGCGCCGAGGAGGTCGGCAGCTCCGCCGTCCGGCGCGTCCCCTACTCCTATCCGCTCTACGACCTCGACTACCGCCGCAACCTGACGACGCTGCTGGCGCACCTCCGCGCCATCGGCAACCTGATCTCGACCGGCCGGCAGGGGCTGTTCCGCTACGGCAACATGGACCACTCGATCGCGATGGGCGCGCGGGTCGCGCGGACGCTGTCCACCGGACAGGGCCCCGACCACGGCGAGGTCGCGACCGAGGACGAGTCGTTCGACTGACGAAGGGGCACGCCATGGCCAGCGCCCCGACGCTCGATCCGGCGAAGGCGCGGTGGGACATCGCCTGCGCGCTGTGTGGTCGCACCGACCATGCAGTCATGCACGAGAAGGCGCCGTTCCGCATCGTCCGCTGCGCCGGCTGCCGGCTGGTCTACACCGTGCCGCGGCTCGCGCCCGAGGCGCTGCGCGCGATGTACCAGGTCGACTACTGGAAGAGCGACGCCGCCAAGGACTTCGGCTACACCGACTATGTCGCCGACGCGGAGCTCTACGTCCGCACCTTCCGCCTGCGCGGCGAACTGGTCGCCCGGCACCGCCCTCCGCCCGGCCGCCTGCTCGACGTCGGCTGCGCCGCCGGCTTCGCGCTGACCGCGCTGGCGGAGCGCGGCTACTCCGTGCACGGCGTCGAACTGTCGGCGGAGATGGCGGCGCTGGCCGGCCGCCGCATCGGCGATGCGACGCGCGTCCACTGCGGCACCCTCGAGGAGGTGGTGGAGCGGGGCCTGCTGGGCGGCCGTTTCGACGTGATCACGCTGTTCGACGTGGTCGAGCACGTCGAGGACCCGGTGGCGCTGCTGGCGACCGCGCGGGAGCTGCTGACGCCCGGCGGGATCCTGGTGTTCGAGACGCAGAACGTCGCCTCGCCGTTCGCGCGCCTGATGGGGCTCTCCTGGCAGCACTTCAAGTTCCAGGAGCACCTCTGGCACTTCGATCCGACGACGATGCGCCGCCTGCTCGACCAGGCCGGGCTCGAGCTGGTCCACTGGTCGCCGCGGCGCGGCGGCAAGCACGTCTCGGTCGGATTCCTGATCGAACGCGCCGGACGCATCCACCCGCTGCTGTCGCGGTTGCTCGCTCCGCTGAAGCCGCTCGCGCGCCGCTCGCTCTACCTCAACGTCTTCGACGAGATGCTGGTGGTGGCGCGGCCGAAGGGATCCTGAGCGGGCGATGGACGACCTCGCGACGCGCCAGTTCATCGAGCTCGAGCACCGCCATTGGTGGTTCGCCGGGCGCCGGGCGCTGTTCTTCGACGTGCTGCGCCGCGCCCTGGCGCCGGCGCCGACCGCCGCCCGGCGGCTCCGCGCGCTCGACGTCGGCTGCGGCGCCGGCGGCATGCTGGGCGGTCTCGCCGAGTTCGCCGACCCGATCGGGCTCGACATCTCGACCGAGCTGCTGCAGCGCGCGCGCGCGCGCGGCTTCCGGCGTCTCCTGGTCGGCTCGGCCGCTGCGCTGCCGGTGCCGCCCGCCTCGCTCGACCTCGTCACCGCGTTCGACTGCCTCGAGCACCTGCCCGACGACCTGGCGGCGCTGCGCTCGTTCCATGCGGCGCTCCGCCCCGGCGGCCACCTGCTCCTGTCGGTGCCGGCGTGGCAGTTCCTCTTCTCGGAGAACGACCACGTCGCCCACCACCAGCGCCGCTACCGGCGCGGCCCGCTGGTGGCACGGGTGGAGGCCGCCGGCTTCGAGGTGGTTCAGGCGAGCTACGTCAATACCTGGCTCTTCCCGCTGATCGTGCCGGCGGTGCTGCTGCTCAAGCTGAAACAGCGCTGGCTCAAGCGGCGGGACCAGCCGCCCGAGACCAACCTGAGCTGGCTGCCGCCGCGCTGGCTCAACGCGCTGCTCGCCGCGATCTTCGCCAGCGAGCGGCACGTCCTGCGCCACGCCAGCCTGCCGCTCGGCCACTCGCTCATCGTCCTCGCCCGCAGGCCGGCGCTACCATCGCCGGCGTGAACCGGAAACTGCGAGACCAGCCGATCACGCGAGCCGCCGTCGTCGTCGCCATGCTGCTGACGGCGGGCTTCGTGACCGCCAACCTCTGGCTCCACCTGCGGATCACCCACTGGCAGGACGGGGTGGAGCGCGGCGCCAGCGCGATCCGCCTGCTCGACGACTTCAAGCACGCTTGCGAGCCGGTCACCGACCTCGCGATCGCTGCCGAGCTGCTGCCGGTCGAGGAGCTGCTCGCGCAGCTCGACACGCTGACGCAGGAGGCGCAGGAGCTCGCCGTCCATCCGGCACTCGCCCCGCTCGGCGCGGCGAAGCCGGCGGAGCAACTCGCGGATGCGGCGCGCCGCCTCGCCGGCGGTGTCGTCGTCCTGTCCGGCCCCCTGGCGGCCGCCCCGGCGAGCGAACGCGCGGCGGCCGGGCGCGAGATCCATGCGGCGGTCGTCGCCGCGCGCCGACAGGCCGAGGTCGCGGTCGCGGCGATCCGCCACGAACTCACCGAGATGTCGCTCGAGATGCACGACTCGAACCAGCTGGCGAAAGGGCTGCTGCTGGTCTCGTGCGGGTTCGCGGTCCTGCTGGTCGCGCTGCTCTGGTTCCGGCAGCACGACCTCCTGCGCCTGCTGGAGACCGATCGGCAGCGCCATGCCGCCGACCGGCATCTCGCGGTGGTCCTCGAGCGCGCGCCGATCATCATCTGGTCGCTCGACCGCGAGCTGCGCTTCACCTTCCTGCGCGGTGCGGCGATCCCCGCCGGCGCCCATGACGCCGCCACGTCGATGATGGGGCGCACTCTGGCGGAGTATTTCGGGACCGACGATCCCGCCTGCCCCCCGCTCACCCATCACCGCCGCGCCCTCGCCGGCGAACCGCAGAGCTACGCCGTCCGCTGGCAGGAGCGCAACTTCATCGTCCACGTGGAACCGTGGCGGGAGGGCGCGGAGATCACCGGCGTGCTCGGAGCGGCGGTCGAGACCACCGCGACCACGCGGATGCAGGCGCAGCTCGCGCATTCGCGGGAGCGGGTGCGCCACCTCGAGAAGATGGAGGCGATCGGTCGGCTCGCCGACTTCGTCGCCCACGACTTCAACAATTTCCTGACCGTGGTCCTCGGCTATTCCGGCTCGGTGTTGCAGCAGCTGCCGGCCACCGCGCCCCACCGCTTCGAGGTCGAGGAGATCGCCCGGACCGCCGAACGGGCGACCTGGCTCACGCGCCAGTTGCTGGCGTTCAGCCGCCCGACCCGGATCGAGGCCGAGGCGATCGACCTCGCGTCCGCCGTCCGCGCGCTGGCGCCGGTGCTGGAGCGGCAATGCGGAGAGGCGATCGTCGTCGAGCTCGATCTCGCGCCGGCGATCCCGCCGATCCTCGCCCACCGCACCCAGGTCGAGCAGATCGTGCTCAACCTCGCGGTGAATGCGCGCGACGCGATGACGCGGGGCGGGCGTCTCCGCATCGCCGTCGCGCATGACAGCGCCACCGCCGCCCGACCGGGTGCGCCGTCGACCGAGTCCGCGGTGGTCCTGACCGTGAGCGACACCGGGATCGGCATGGACGAGGAGGTGCGCTCGCGCATCTTCGAGCCGTTCTTCTCCACCAAGGCGGACGGCCACGGCACCGGGCTCGGCCTCGCCATCGTCGACGCCATCGTCCGCGAACGCGGCGGCACCATCGCCGTCGACAGCGATTCCGGCCGGGGCAGCACTTTCACGCTGCGCTTTCCGGCCGCGATCGGCGTCGAACTCGACCGGATCGAGGTGGCCACGGCGCCGCCGCCCATCGGACGCGGCGAGCGCGTGCTGCTGGTCGAGGACGACGACGCGGTGCGGACGCTGGCGGAGCGCACGCTCGAGGCGCACGGCTATCTCCTCACCGCCGCGCGCGGCGGCCTCGAGGCGCTCGACCGGGCCGCCGCCGGGCCGCCGCTCGACCTCGTGCTGACCGACGAGCGGATGCTGCGGATCAGCGGCTCCGAGCTCATCTCCCGGCTGCGGGAACGGCAGCCGGGGCTGCCCGCGATCCTGATGTCGAGTCACTCGGGCGGAAGCGCCCATGCCACCGTCAACGGCGAGGTCGGCTTCCTCGCCAAGCCGTTCACCGTCGCCGAGTTGCTGACCACCGTTCGTTCCACGCTGGACATGTGAGCCCACCGTGCCCCGGCGCCTCGCTGCATTGGCTGCCGTCGTCCTGCTCGCCTTCGCCTGGTTCGCCCCGGCGCTGGCGGGTGGCCGCCTGTTCATGCCGCTCCACACCGAGCCGCTGCTGCCTTGGCGGGCCGATGCCGATCCGGCCGCACTGGCGCGGCTGCGCGCCGCCGGCAACGCCGAGTTGTCGGACCAGCTCTGGCTCCTGCTGCCGGGCGCTGCCGCCGCCGCCGACGCGGTCGCGGCCGGTGCATGGCCGACCTGGAACCCTGCGGTGGCGGGCGGCGTGCCGCTGCTCGGACTGGCGCTCGACGGGGCGCTCCACCCGCCGAACCAGCTGTTGTGGCGGTTCCTGCCACCGGAGCGGGCGCTGGCCTGGAACGCGGCGCTGCACCTCGCCGTCGCCGCGCTCGGCGCTGCCTGGTTGGCGCGCCGGCTCGCGCTGCCGTACGGCGCCGCGCTGCTGGCGGGCGCGCTGTTCGCCACGGCCGGAGCGCTGGCGGTCCGCTTCCATTATCCGATGACGGTGCAGGCCGCGTGCTACGTGCCATGGCTCCTCGCGGCCGTCCACGCGTTCACCCAACGACCGGGTGCGCTGCGCCTCGCCGTGATCCCGCCGCCGGTCGCGCTGATCGTGCTGTGCGGCTTCCCGCAGACGGGCCTCTACGGCATCGCCGGGGCGGCGGCGTGGGGCACGCTGCGGCTGCTGCATGCGCGTGGCCGCGCCGCGCTGCCCGCGCTCGGGGCGCTCGCCGGCGGGTTCGTGCTGGGACTCGCGCTGGCGGCACCGCAGGTGCTGGCGGTGGACGCCGCCGTGCCGCGCTCGCTGCAGCGGGCGCACGCTCCGGCGCAACAGCAGGCGGAGGCGGCGACGCCGGCGGCGCTCCTCGGGCTGGTGGCGCCCGGCACCTTCATCGACGGGCAGGAATCGTGGAGTCTCGACTTCGGCCGCAATCCGCTGTGGAACGCGCTCTATGCGCGAACGCGCCCGCTGCCGCCGCCCGCGGTCGGGGCGGAACCGGTCGGTCACGGCAGCCGGCCGTACACGACCGAAGTCACCTGCTACCTCGGCGCCCTCGCCGTCGGCCTGTCGCTCGCCGCGTTGGCCGCGCGGCGTCGCGCCGGACTCGGCACCGCGCTCGGGCTGTTCGCGGCGCTGCTCCTCGCCGGCGCCTACCTGCTCGGCGCGCCGTGGGTGGTGCAGGCGGTGGCGCAGCTGCCCCGCTTCGACATCGGCGACGTGCGTCGCATCCTGCCCACGATCGCGCTGCTCCATGCGCTGCTCGTCGCCTGCGGCGCCGCGCGCTTCGTCGCCGCCGACGGCGGCCACGCACGGCGGCTCGCGGTCGGCACGACGGCGGCGATCACGGTCGCCCTTCTCGCGCTCACGGGTTGGCTCCGACAGGTCGGTCCGACCGGTCTCGGCGACGCCTTCCGCCGCCTGCAGGAGTCGCGCTACGGCGCCGAAGTGGTCGCGGCCAACGCCGCGATGACCGGCCGTTCCCCCGAGCTCGATGCGGCGATCCACGCCTTCGTCAGCGGCCACGCCTGGTGCGCTCTCGCCTGGTTCGCCGGCGCCACGCTGCTGCTGCTGCTCGCCGCCCTGCTGGTCCGCCGCGGCCGCCCGCACCTCGCGCTGGCGGCGATCGCGGCGTTCGCGCTGGCCGACCTCGGGACGCTCCACTTCCGCGTCAACCGCTTCCTGCCGGCCGACCGGTTCGCCGCGCCGCTCCCGGCGCTCGCGCCGCTCGCCGCCGCCGAGAGCGGTGGCCGCGTGCGCCGCTACGCGCCCGACTGGCGCCCCGGCGACGACATGATCGAGCGACTGCCGCTGCCGCCCAACCTCGGCAGCCTCTTCGGACTGCTCGACGGCGAGGGCTACCTCGTCATGTTGCCGACCCGCTACGCCCGCTGGTTGCGCGCGCTCGAACCGGAGGCGGCGCCGGGCGACACGGCGGTGACCGTCGCCGCCTATCCGCTGCACCAGCGGGCGGCGTTGCGGTCGCCGCTGCTGACCGGCAGCTCGGTGCGCCACCTCCTGTCGCGGCACGACGTGGTCGCCGAGCTGGTCGCCGACGATGCGACCGGGACGCGCGACTCCGGCGGCTGGCGCGAACGGCTGCCGGCGCACGGCGAATGGCGCATCTTCGAGAACGACCGCGCCGCGCCGCTCGCCTTCGTCGTGGCGGAGGCGCGCTTCCTGCCGCCACCGCCCGCCGATGACGCGATCGGCACCGCCGCCGAGGGCTTCGCGCCGCCGATCGCCGCGGATTCGGCAGCGCGCGCCGCGTGGCACG
>VGYY01000166.1 GCA_016872815.1 Planctomycetota bacterium | reverse complement strand
CTCGCAGCGGCCACGCCACCGCGGCGACCCCCGCGGCCGCCAGCAGCGGCCGCAGCAGGCCGCGCGCGACGATCGTCCCGCCGGTGGCGCGCCGCAGCTCGAACGAGACGGCGAGCAGGACGAAGCCCTCGGTCAGCAGCGTGCCCCACGCCGCGCCGACCACGCCATGCGCGCGGATCAACTCGCCGCCGGCGAACCACTTCACCGCCAGCGCCGCCGCGGTTACGAGCAGCAGCGACCGCTGCCGGCCGCACGCGGTCAGCGCGTGCATCTGCGGGATGGTGAGGAAGATCGCCAGCGCGGAGAGCGCCAGCAGCGGCATGCAGCGCAGCAGATCAGCGTGCGCCGCGACGAACTCGGGGAGCGGCTCGACGCCGCCGCGACGCGCCCAGAACAGCCAGAGCAGTTGCCCGCCGAACAGGAAGGCGAACGCCACCACCGGCAGCGCGAACGCCGCCAGCACCGCCGTGCCGCGGCGTACCAGCGCGAGCAGCGGCGCCGGCCCGCGCGCGGCGGCGCGCGTCAGCGCCGGGAACAGCGCCGCGCCGAGGTAGCTCGGCAGCGCGATGCCGAACGAGAGGAGCGGGAAGGTCTTGGCCCAGCGGCCGTTGGCGACGTCGCCGTGGAACTCGTTGAGCAGCAGCGCGTCGAGCCGGAAGTAGAGCGTGGAGAGCGCGGCCGACAGGCCGAGCGGCACCATCGCGCGGAGCAGCGCGCCGACTCGCACCGGCGCGACCGGCCCCCACAGCGCGACGCGACGGCGGAGCAGCAGCCACGGCAGCGCCGCCTGCGTCAGCAGCGCCAGCGCGAACGCCACGACGAACCAGCCGGGGTCCTGCACGCCGTTCGCCGCCAGCGTGCGCGCGACCAGGAAGTACAGCAGGAAGCCGAGCAGCGGCGCGGCGCCGATGGCGGCGTAGCGGACGCGCGCCTGCAGCGACGCCGCCGTGATGTTGGGCGCCACCGGCAGCAGGTGGAGAGCGGCGGCGAGCGGCAGCACCGCCGCCGCCAGCCCGCCCTCCTTGCGCCACGCCACCGCGACCAGCGCCACGATCCCGGCCACCACCGTGCCGAGCCGGATCCGGAACGCCGCCCGCACGATCTCCGCCTCGCGCGTCGGTTCGCGGGTGATCTCGCGCACGGCGATCGCCATCGAGCCGAAGTCGACCAGCGCGCCGACGATCAGGAAGCAGTTGAAGTAGTAGTTGAACCGGCCGAACCGCTCATCGCCGAGGTGGCGACCGATCACCACCACCGCCGACGCCGAACAGACCGCCGTCAGCACGCGGCTGAGCAGCTGCAGCGCGGTGCCGGTCAGCACCAGGCGGTCATGCGCGACGGAACGCGGTTCCAAGGGCGGCAGAAAGTAGCGCGCGAGCTACCCTGCCGCGCCCATGGAGACGCCCGCCACCGCAACGCGCGGCCGATTGATCGTGCTGGAAGGGATCGACGGCACCGGCAAGACGACGCTGTCGGCGCGTCTCGCCGCCGCACTGCGGGACGCCGGTCGCCGCGTGGTCGAGACGCGCGAGCCGTGGACCTCGCCCGCCGGCCAGGAGTTGCGCCGGGTGCTGGCGGCGAAGGAACGCACCACCACCGGCACGCAGGAACTCGAACTCTTCCACGCCGATCGCGCCGCGCACGTCGCGGCGGTGGTGGCGCCGGCGCTGGCGCGCGGCGACTGGGTGGTGCAGGACCGGACCTTCTGGTCGACCGCCGCCTACCAGGGCGCGCGCGGCATCGACGTCGCGGCGATCCTCGCGCGCAGCGCCGCCATCGCGCCGATGCCCGACCTCACGGTGCTGCTGCAGTTGTCGCCCGAGGCGGCGCTGGAGCGGATCGCGGCCAACCGGGCCGGCACCTCGAGCTTCGAGAAGCTCGGGGACCTGCGCGCCGTCGCGAAGGTGTACGGCGAACTGGCCGCCGCCCATCCGGAGTTCGAGCGGATCGACGCGGCCGCGCCGCTCGAGCAGGTGACGCGCGAGCTGTTCGCCGCGTGCCGACGGCGCCTCGGCGCGCCGTGAAGTTCAGCTCGGCGGCAGCGGCGCCGACGCGACCCGGCGCAGCCACTCGCCCACCCGGATCAGCTCGCTCTCGAGTTGCGTGAGCGACTCCGGGGTGCCGGCGAACTCGCCGCGCAGCGCGCGCTCCTCGATCGCCCTGGCCGGCTCGGCCAGCGTGGTGAAGCCGAGGTTGAGCGCGGCGCCCTTCAGCCGATGCGACGCTTGACGCAGCGCGTGCGCGTCGCCACCGGAGAAGGCGTTCTTCATCTGGTTGACCATCGCGTCGGCATCGGTGAGGAACAGCTCGGCGGTCTCCGCGAGCAGCGCGGGCTCGTCCATCAGCCCGATCTCGCGCAACCGCTCCAGCACCTCGTCGAATCGCGCATCCGGTGGCGTCCCGCCCATCGCCCCGTCCCTCCAGCGTCGCCGTCCCTGCCCGGTCCTGCGGCCGGTCTTCGGCGGCGACGACGCCGCGGCGCGCGAGCGAAACGGCCGGGCGCGCCGCGACGGGAAGACGATTCCGGACAAGCTCCCGCGTCCTGCCGGCTCACCGCCGACGCAGGGCGCGCACCCCCCAGGTGGCCGCCAGCACGACGCAGAGCAAGCCGACCGTCGCCGGCGCCTGGTTGAAGTCGCCCGCCTGGCCGACCAGCGCTCCCCCCACGGAAGCCGCGACCCCCACCAGCGGCGCGACGATCACCATCGGCAGCAAGGCCGGGCACGCAGCGCGTGCGATCAACCCCGGGAGCACGAGGCAGCCGAAGGCATAGAGCAGCCCCGACAGCCGCATCGACTGCCCGAGCAGCAGGCCGAGCCACGCCGCCAGCAGGAGTTCGAGTCGCCGGTCGACGCCGAGCGCGGCCGCGGTCACCGGATCGAGCGCCAGCAGCAGCAGCTGGCGGCGCCGCCACACGACCAGACCGAGCGTCAGCACCGCCAGCGCGCCGAAGAGGGCGACGTCGGTCGCCGCGGCTCCGAGTCCGCTGGCAGCGAACAGCCGCTCCACGTCGTCGACACCGTGCGGGCTGTGGGCGATCACCAGCAGCGCACCGCTCGAGCCGGCGAGGAAGACGAACCCGGCGACTGCCTCGCTGCCGGCACCGCGCCTCCCGGCCGTCCGTCCGCCGCCGCGCGCGATCAGGAGCGACGCTCCCACCGCGAACGCACCCGCCACCAGCGCCAGGAAGCGATCGCCGCGCCAGAAGCTGCCGTCCGCGCTCCATTCCGATCCGAGGCACAGCGCCACGGCGATGCCGAACGTGGCCGACTGCGCGACGGCGGCACCGACGAAGATCCGGTCGCGCACGACGAGGAACACGCCGACCGCCGCAAGCTGCAGCGCGATCAGCCAGAGCGACAGCCAGCTGTCGCCGAACAGCGGCCAGGCGTCGAGGAAACCGCGGATCACGGCGCCCGCTCCACCGCGCCGAGCAGTCCGGGCGGCAGCGGCCGCACGCCGGCGAGCCCCGGATGCGCGGCCACCGGCACCGGCGCACCGTAGGCCTCGGCCAGCCGCGCCGGCGTCAGCAGGGTGTCGCGCGGACCGGCGTCGACGCGCCCGTGATGGACCAGCGCGATGTGCGTGGCGAGATGCGCCGCCACCGCCACCTGGTGGGTCACGCAGAGCAGCGCCGCCGCCGGATCGCGCTGCCGGCGCGCCAGCAGCTCGAGCAGGGCACGCTCGGTCACGAGGTCGAGGTGCGCCAGCGGCTCGTCGATGCAGAGCAACTGCGGCGCGCGGACCAGCGCCCGCGCCACCAGCAGCCGCTGCCGCTGCCCGCCCGAGAGCGAACCGTGATCGACATGGCGCTGCGCGGCGAGACCGACGTCGGCCAGCGCCGCGACGATCCGGGACTCGCGCACGGCCAACGGGAGTCGCTGCCCGACGAGACCGAGCCGGAGCAGTTCGTCGGGTGTGGTCGGCAGATCGGCGAAGTCGACCCGTTGCGGCACGAAGCCGAGCCGGTCGGGCGCGAACCCCGCTCCCCGTTCCACTCGCCCCGCCAGCGGCGGCAGCACGCCGAGCAGCGTGTGCAGCAGCGTCGACTTCCCGGTCGCATTGGTCCCGAGCAGGAACCACGACTCGCCCGGCCGCACCGCGAGGCTGACTTCGCGCAGCACCGCCCGCCCGCCGTAACCGACGGCGAGATCACGGCAGGCGAGCAGCGGTGCGCCGTCGCTCAAGAGCTGCCGCCGGCACCCTGCAGCGCCGCGGCGAGCGTCCGCACGTCGTGGTCGATCATCGCAACGTAGTCGTCCGCACCCGGCACCGCGCCGACCTCGTGCGCCAGCAGCACCAGCGGCACGCGGAGCTTCTCGGCGACGAACCGCGCCGAGCGCGGGTCGAATCCGGGGGCGGTCGCGACGAGGCGGACCTGCTGCGCCGGCGCCGCCGCGATCAGCGCTGCGAGGTGGGCCGTCGACGGCGCGAGACCGGGCTTCGGTTCGAGGTAACCGACGAAGCGCAGGCCGAACCGGCAGGCGAAGTAGCTCCATTGGGCATGATCGGCCAGCGCCGCCGCGCCGTGGTACGGCGCCATCGCGGCCAGCCAGCCGCCGAGCTGCCCGGCCCGGCCCTGCGCGGCGAGGAACGCATCGAGCTGCCCCGCCTCGAACAACAGCGCCAGCTTCTCCACCGTCGCCACCGGGAACTCGGTCGCCAGCGCCGCGCCCACCAGCGCCGTCGCCAGGCGTCGCTCGAACGCGGCGCAGCGCTCGGCGAAGGCGGCGGCCGCGTCGGGCCGGAGCTGGGCCAGGCGATCGCGGACACGCCGCGCCACGGCGAGGCCGTGGAGCGGATCGGTGAGGTAGTGCGGATTGCCGTGCGGATGGACATCGCCGTGCGAGCGATCGACCGGTCCGGTCGGCACCTCGAGCGGCGTGATCCCCTCGCTGGCGTCGAGGAAACCGTCCCGACCGCACTGCACGGCGGCATTGCGGCATTGCTGCTGCAACACCGGCGCCCAGCCGATCTCGAGTTCCATCCCCTGCAGCACGAACAGGTCGGCGGCGGCCAGCGCCTTGACGTGGCTCGGCCGCGCCTCGAGGTAATGGGGGTTCTCGGTCCCCTTGACGAAGGCGGTCACGGCGACCTGATCGCCGCCGACCGCCATGACGATCGACGCCAGCGACGGCACCGTGCAGCAGACCTGCAACGGCGCCGGCGATTGCGCCGGCGATTGCGCCGGCGATTGCGCCGGCGATTGCGGCGCCGACGGCGCCGCCCGCGCCACGAGGGCGAGGGCGGCGACCGCGAAGGCGCAGCGCAGGACGCGATGCACGCCCGGCGACGCGACCGATCGCGCCGGCGGGCTGGACGGGTTGCGCGGATGGGTGATCATGCAGGCGCTCAGTACGTGTGCGCCGGGTGGTTGCCGACCATGAACTCGAGCCCGAGCCAGACCGAGTGCGCCCGGTCGTGGCGGAGATGGTCGGCGACGTCGAGGTTGTACTGCAACCGGACGCGCGAGAAATGCGACGGGTGCCACGCCAGCGTCGGCGAGAACCGCTGGCGGTCGTCGCGGAGCGGGTCGTCTTCGCGCGGATCGAGACCCGCGCCGCTCGACCGCGCCAGCTCGTACCGCAGTCCCGCCACCCAATCGCGGCGGAAGCCCCACAGCAGGTAGGCGTAGCCGCCGCGATCGCGCAGGGTGTCGCCCGGGACGGTCGCCTCATCCCCAGACGCCGGCACGCCGTCGGGATCGAGCGCCTGCAGCGACGTGCCGTAGACGCGCCGCATCACCTCGGTCTGGAACGAGACGAACGGCCAGCCGGCGTCGTTCTGCTTGGGCGTCCACTTGAGCTTCAGGTCGGCGCCGAGGACCGCCGCGCGGGTCGACGCGCCGGCGCCGCTCGGTCCCCAGGCACCCGAGAATCCGAGCAGGCTCACCGTCTCTGGCGACAGATCGAACGACTGCAGCCAGCGCGCGCTCCAGGTCATGTCGGCGAGGCTGCGGACGGCGCGATCCTCGGCGGCGTGACCACCCGGCAGCGACTCCTCGTCGCTGGCGCGGAAGCTCGTCATCGTCTCGCCGTTCGAGTTCTGGACTCCGACCTGCAGTTCCGAGAACCACGGCATCGGTGCGAGCCACGCCAGCCGCGCCCCGGTGCCACGCATGCCGTCGGCGCCGAAGAGGCGGGTGTTGATGACCGGCTGGTCGATGAAGTCCCACGCATGCGGGTGCTGCGCGTTGACGCGGCCGAACTCGGTGAAGTACTGCCCCACCTTGAGCTGCAGCCCGTGCGGCAACGAACTGCTGCGCGCGAACACCTCCTCGAGCTCGAACTCCGACTCGCCCTCGGGCGAGAGCAGGTAGATCAGGTGCGACTCGAACTGGAAGTACGGGTCGACCGCTCCGAGCGCGGAGAGCTCGAGCTGGGAGAGCGTGAAGCCGCGCTGCTTCGGGTCATGGCCGCCGCCCTGCAGCGACTCGATCTCCTCGTTGCGTTCGGTCGACGTGCCGGCGTTCACCAGCGCGTTCAAGGAGAGGTCGAGCAGGCGGAAGTTCGGCAGCGGCGTGACGCCGGCCGGCTGCTGCGTGGACAGCGCCTGGTTGAGCGCGCGATCGAACTCGGACGACTGGGTCGGCAACAACGCGAACAGAAGGTTGGAAAGCAAGATTGGATCCTGGACCGGCTCCGGACGCACGCGAGGGAAGCGTGATCGCCCGGACGGGCGGGCAGGAGCCGGATCAGGCCCGCAGGAAGGCCGTCAGCGGAGTGCGATCACGCAGATGCGAGGACGCGGCGCGGGCGGGTGGCCCGCGCGCCCAGGCGAAGACGCTGCGCTCGCCGGGCGGTGGCGGCCGCGGGCCAGGCGCGAGGTACCTCGATTCCGGCAGCGGCGGCAGCGCGACGCCGACCTGCGGCAGCACCGCACGCAGCGCCCACGTGGCACATTTCACGCAGCCGACGACGTCACCGACCGGCTCGTGCGAGTGGTGATGGTGGAACGGATCACGGCAGCCGTTGCCGTCGGGGCATTCGGCGGCGACGGCCGGTCGGTCGGGGAGTTCGCGCGCCGCGCCGGAACAGGCCGGCCGGACGTGCGCATGACCGTGGCCGTGATCGGCGCAGGCCGGGTCGGCGCCCGCGACACCGTGGGCCGAGCGATCGAGCGCCGCAACCAGCAGCGGATCGACCGCCGCGTGGTCCTCGTGGCGGTGGAACCAGGGGGCGGCGAAGCCGGCCAACCACGCGAACAGCAGGACCCAGGCCGCCGCACGCGGCGAGCACGAACGCGGCAGGAGCTGGCGGCGGCGACGGGTCATGCGGCGTGGCATCGTATCTGCTCTGCGGCCGGCGCGGCATACTCGCCCCTCCCCCGAGGAACCGCCGCCTTGCTCCGCCTTGCCACGCTCGCGCTCGCGCTGCAGTCGCCGGCCGCCGCGCCGGCCGCCGATCGCTTCGCCGCGATCGACCCCGCCGTCGTCGCACGCGCCCGCGCCATCGCCGCCAGCGCCCCCTCGGAGCAGCTTCCGCCGCCGCGCACCGTCGACGTCCTCCACTACGCCGTGCACCTCGACCTCGACCCGGCCGCCGGGAAGCTCACCGGCCGCGCCGAGATCGAACTGCGTCCGGCCGCGATGGCGCGCCGCTCGATCGCGCTCGACGCCGACTTGCTGCAGGTGACGTCGGTGCAGCAGGGCGGCGTGGCACTGACCTTCGGCCAGGCCGGCAGCAGCCTCGACATCGACCTCGGCCGCGAAGTCGCGCCCGAGGAGACGCTGCGGCTCGAACTGACGTGGAGCGCCGCGCCGGTGCGCGGCCTCTTCTTCATCCGCGACGCCGCCGGTCAGTGCACCCAGATCTGGTCGCAGAACCAGTGCCGCATGGCCAGCGCCTGGTTTCCGTGCCGCGACTACCCCGACGACCGCGCGTCGAGCGAGCTCTTCGTCACGCTCCCCGACGGCTGGCGCACCATCAGCAACGGCGTGCTGATCGAGTCAGGCGCGGCCGGCGAAGGGCGACGGTGCGACCATTGGCGGATGGACTTCCCCCACCCCGCCTACCTGATGAGCCTCTGCGCCGGCCCCTTCGCCGAGATCGACCTCGGCCGCGTGCGCGATCTCCCGCTCTACGGCTATGCACCGGCCGACCGCGTCGACCACGTCGCCGCCGCGCTGCAGCCCACCGGCGCGATGCTCGAGCGACTCGAGCAGTGGTCCGGTCTCCCGTTCCCCTTTCCGGTCTACCGCCAGGTCGCGGTGGCCGGCTTCCCGTGGGGCGGCATGGAGAACATCGCCGCCAGCACCCTCGACCAGGACGATTTGCGGCGCGCCGACGACCCGGCCGACACTTGGGGCGATTCCGATGCGCTGGTGATGCACGAGCTGGCGCATCAGTGGTTCGGGAACCTGCTGACGCCAGCGGGATTCGCCGACCTCTGGCTGGCCGAGGGCTTCGCGACGCTGGCCGAACTGGATTGGGTCCGCCAGCAGTCGGGCGAGGCGGCGGCGCTCGCCGGCTGGTTCGCGCTGCAGGAGCGGCTGGCCGCGGCGCGGCGCGCCGAGCCGCGACCGATCGTCTCGGCGCACTGCGTCGAGCTCGACGACCTGTTCACGCCGCATGCCTACGAAGGCGGGGCCGCCGTCCTCCGCCAGCTCGAGGCGACGCTCGGAGCGGAGGCGTTCGCGACCGTGGTGAAGGGGCTGGTGCAGCGCGCGCAGAACCGGTCGCTGTCGACCGCGGAGGTGGAAGCGTTGGCGGCTGAACTGGCCGGCCGCGACCTCTCCACCTTCTGCGTCGAGTGGCTCCACTCCGCCGGGCAACCCGAGCTCGAATGCGAATGGCAGCACGATGCGGCGGCGCGGCGGCTGCGCCTGATGGTGCACCAGAAGCAACAGGGCGAAGGCGTGCCCGAGATCTTCCATGCACCGCTCGCCGTCGCGTTCGCCACCGGCGCCGGGCGCCGGACGGCGACGCTGCAGCTCGACGCGCGGCGCAACGAGGTGGTGCTCGATTGCGACGAACGGCCGCGCTACGTCCATTGGAACGTCGGCGCGACGCTGCCCGGGATCGTGACGGCGAAGCAGGCGCCGGCCGAGTGGCGGGCGGCGCTGGCGCAGGAGAGCGACCCGGGCGGGCGCATCACGGCCGCGCGCGCGCTGGCGCTGGCGTGGCCGGGCTTGCCGCCCGAGGTGCGCGGCAGCGGCGACGACGAGCGGGCGGCGACGCGCTTCGCGCTGATGACGGCGCTGATCGAGGACGCGCTGCCGGCGGTGCGCGTGGCGGCGGCGGCG
>VGYY01000165.1 GCA_016872815.1 Planctomycetota bacterium | reverse complement strand
CAGAACCGGCCCTCGCCAAGCCGCTCAACCTCGCGTTCGACGCGCGCGGCCGGCTCTGGTGCACCAGCACGATCGAGTACCCGCATCCGGTCGGTGCCGAGCGCGACTTCCGCGGCCGCGACCGCCACCGCGCTCTCGCAGGTCGCGGCGCGCGAGCCGGCCGGGTTGGCGCTGGCGCTCGCCGCAGAGGCCGCCGGTGGCCGAGCTGACCGCGACGCTGTACGCGCGGCATTGCGCGGCGTGCCATCAGCTCGGCGGAACGGGGACGACGGTCGGCCCGCAGCTCGACGGGGTGGGGCAGCGCGGCGTCGAACGGTTGCTCGAAGATCTCCTCGATCCGGGCCGCAACGTCGATCCGAGCTTCGCGCGCACGACGCTGACGCTGACCAACGGCGATCTCTGGTCGGTGCTGGTGCACCGTCGCGAGCCGGGCGCGCTGGTGGTGGTCGACGAGACCGGCGCCGAGCGCACCGTCGCGCTGGCGCAGGTGGCGCGTGAACGGCCGAGCCGGCTGTGGCTGATGCCGGGCAACTTCGGCGAACTCCTCGACGACGCGGCGACGCGCGACCGGCTCGCCTGGTTGCTCGCCGCCGGCCGCTGACCGGTCCACCGCCACGGTCCACCCGTCACCGGGCGGCCACGGCGCCGGTCGGCGCGGGCGGCCACACCGGGGCAGCGCGGCACGAATCGTGGCGCGCCCGTTGCAGGCGTGGAGAGTCGCGTCCCCTCCCTCCGGAGTTCGTCCGCATGCGCCGAATCGCGCTTCCCGCTGCGATGCTGGTCGGGCTCCTGCTGCCGACCCGCGTGGCCGCCGGCCACGGTTGCACCGGCTATCGCGGCCCGATGGGGCCGGACCTGCCGCCGCGGAGTGGCGCCGGCGGTGCCGACCGCACCGCGATCCGCACCGCGCTGCTGGCGGCGCTGATCGAGCGCTTCCAGGATCGCCGCGAAGGCCACCCGCTGCGCCGGGCGTACGCCATCGCGCTCGGTTCCGTCGCCACGCCGGCCGACGCGGAAGCGATCGCGGCGCTGTTGCGCGCGCTGCGCGACGGCGACGCGGCGACCCGCCGCTGCGCGATGGGGGCGTTGGCCACGATCACGCAGCGCGACGCGGTGACCCGGCGCAGCGAGCGGGGGGTCTCGCCGGCCGCCGTCCGAGAGCGGTCCTGAGCGCCGTTCCGGTCCGCCCGGATCGAAACGGCGGGAGCGACCGGGTCAGACCGCCCGGATCCGCGCGAGGCGCTTCTCCCGGTCCGCGACGAAGCGGGCGATGCCGGCTTCGAGCGACGCCGGGTCGAGGTGCGACTCCTTGACGATCTCGTCGACGGAGCCGCCGGTGCGCCAGCGGTCGTCCCAGTCGGGGGTGATCGCGTACTCCTCGGCCACCTTGTTCGGCAGCCACTCCGCCATGTTCTTGCGGCTGGCCGAGCTGAACACCGTCGAGTCCTGCCAGTCGGCCCAGCCGAGCAGCTTCTCCTGGTAGTCGCGCGGCTGCAGCCGGAACAGCTCGTGGCTCGAGATCACCAGCACGCGGACGTTGGGGCCGCTCTCCTTCAGCTTCGGCAGCAGCTTCATCATCGAGTCGACGACGCTGGTGCCCTGCACCAGGAGCGTGCCCTGCTTCGGCTGGCCTGGCGTCCACTCCTTGGCGACGTAGAGCCCCTTTGCGGCCATCCGGAAGTCGTCCATCCCGAGCTTCGCGCGGTCGGGAATCGTGACGGCGGGGCGGGTGAGGTGGAGCGCGATCACCGGCACGTCGGTCGCGAACGCCGCCGCCAGGCAGGGCGCGACGTCGTTGTGCTCCCACGGATGGAGGTTGATCACGTGGCCGCGCGGGAACATCTGCGTCACGCCCGGCTCGAAGATGCCGAAGTGGGTGCGCGAGTCCTCCGCCGTCTCGGGGCCGGAGTGGCCGGCGACCCAGAGCACGCGCCCGACCTTGATCTGCGAGTCCTGCGCCACCTGCGAGAAGAGGCGCATCAGCCCGTACTTGAGGTAGCTGAACGAGCCGTAGGTGGAGCAGGCGCCCCAGTAGCCGCGGAACTCCTCGAACGGACGCGGCGAGAGGTTGGTCACGGCGATGCCGGCGACAACGCCGGCGTTGGTGAACTCGGTGATCTCCTGCGGCAGCAGCGCGCCGCCCGGGTTGCTGTCGCGGCGGTACCAGCCGTGGCCCTTGAAGTCGCGATAGCCATGCGCGAAGCCGGCGATGTTGGTCGACTCGGCGAGGTCGGCACTGCAGGCGATCACGAGCGGCCGGCCGGCCACTTCCTGCGCGATCGCGTTCACGTAGCCGCCGTACTTCGAGAAGCCGGCGCGGTTGGGCTGCTTCGCGCCGGGCGCGGCGAAGAGGTCGTCGGGCAGCTTCGCGACGTCGATGACGCGCGGGTCACGGCCCGGATCGACGTCGGCGCGCACGTTGCAGCGCGGGTGGTCGGCCGGGACGCTGTCGCCGACCTCGACCAGCCGATTGGCGAGGAACTCGATCACGTCGGGCCGCTTCACGCGGATCGCGTCGAGCGCGGCGTTGATGTTGGCCCAGGTCTGCTCGCGGAACGCCTTGCCGTCCTCGGGCGCCGGCTGGTCGACGCCGGTGAACTCGACGCCGTGGCGCGCGGCGAACTCCTTCTTGGTCTGCCAGAAGAGCGCGCTGTTCTTCGCGTGCGGCGTGCCGTGCGACTTGAAGTCGTAGACGCCGTAGCCGCGCCCCTTGCGCGTCTTGACCCAGAGCATGTTGGGGGTCGCGGCACTCGCGCGCGCGAAGAGCCGGCTCCACGCCTCGCCGATCGCGCCGTAGTGGTGGCCGTCGAGCGTGCCGTCGACGTTGAAGCCGTAGCCCTCGAACCAGTCGCGCGGCGTCCCCTTCACGACGCTCGAGACCTGGTGGCTGTCGATGCCGTGGTCGTTCCAGTCGACGATGTAGTGCAGCGTGCCGAGCCCGAGGCCGTAGGCGGTGTTCTTCGTCTCATGGATCGCGCCGGCGGTCATGCCGCCCTCGCCCTCGACGGCGAAGACGCGCACGTCGTCGCAGCCGGCATGCTTGAGCGCGAGCGCCTCGCCCGCTGCCGCCGGCGAGCCGTGGCCCGACGGGCCGGTGTTGAACTTGAAGAAGAGGGTCTTGCCCTCCATCTCGGCGTGGCCCGGCAGTCCGCCGTTGCGGCGCAGGTCGAGCAGGTCCTTCGGCAGCAGCGTGAACTTCTCGCCGAGCGGGTGGGCGTAGCGCGCGTCGCCGGTCTTCGCGTGCATGAAGCGCAGCGCTTCGTTGAACACGGCGAGCGTCGCGTAGACCGCCGGGTTGCAGTGGCCGGCGACCAGCACGAACTTGTCGCCGAACCGCTTCTCCGGATGGCGCAGGTCCCAGCGCATCGCGCCCGAGAGGAGCGTCGTGACCAGCACCGGGATCTTCGAGCGGCTGCCACCGGGGTGGCCGCTCTGCCGGTGGTTCAGCATCAGGTCGATCATCTGGTCGATGACGTCGCCGATCACTTCGAACTTCGGCGCCCACTCGGCGAACTGCGCCGCGGTGGGATCGAGGCGGGGTCGCCAGCCGGTGGTGGCGGGAGCGGCGGGGGAAGAGCTCATGGCGGGCGGCTTCTCGCGCGGTTCGAACAGGGTGAAGGTCCGGGACGAAGGGGCGGGATCATACGCGCTACGCTGCCGCCATGCCGCGCAGCGCCGCACCCGTCGCCATCGAGGAGTCCGGTCCGGTCACGTCCCGGTTCGGGCCGCCGCCGACGCCGGCGATCGGGCTCGCCGCGGTCGCCGGCCACGTGGCGTTGCGCCGCTTCCTGATGGAGCGCACGGCGTCCCGGCGACTGCCGCATGCTCTCCTCTTCCTCGGTCCCACCGGTGTCGGCAAGCGGACGCTGGCGCAGGCGCTGGTGGCGCAGCACTTCTGCGCGACGGGGGACGGCTGCGGCAGCTGCGGCGATTGCGGCGCGCTGCTCCGCGGCAACCATCCGGGGCTGTTGACGGTGGCGGTCGCCGCCGGCAAGAGTTCGATCTCGATCGAGCAGGTGCAGAAGCTCGCGCACGACCTCTCTCTCTCGGCCCAGGACGAGCGCGGACGGATGACGCTGCTGCTCGGCGCCGATCGCATGACCGCGGCGGCGCAGGACGCGCTGCTCAAGACGCTCGAGGAGCCGCGGCCGGGCAACGTGCTGGTGCTGACGGCGACGCGCGGCGACGCCGTGCTGCCGACCATCCGCTCGCGCTGCCAGCGGTTCGCGTTGCTGCCGCTGGCAGTGACGGAAGTGGCCGCGGTGGCGGCGCGGCTCGGGATCACGCCGGCGATCCCGTTCGAGGTGGCGGCCGGCTGTCCCGGCGTGCTGGTCGAGTGGGGCGGGCCGCTGGTCGACCGGCTGCGGCGCGGGGTGGCCAAGCTGCTGGCCGAGGAGCGCGGTCGCGAGGACCTGCCGAAGTGGCTCGCGTTGCTGCACGAGGAGCAGCCGGAAGAGGCCGAGCCGGCGCAGTTGCGTGCACGCGCGCGGCTCCTGTTGCGGCTCGCGGGATCGCTGGTGCGCGATGCCGTCGTGTTGAGGGCGTCCGGCGGCACGGCTACCATCCGCAACCTCGATCAGGCCGAGCGGTTGGCGCAGATCGCCGGGCGCGCTGAGTGGGCGGATGCCGGTGCCGCGCTGTCGCGCCTGGCGCGGGCGGCCGACCGGGTCGAGGGCAATGTCGACCCGGCCAGCGCGCTCTTCTGCGCGCTGCAGCCGGCCGCCGACGAGGCCGCGCGCGCGGCCGAGGCGTGAACGAGGCGAGGGAGCGCGGATGCGCCGATTGACCACCGTCCGCTACGGCCGCCAGAACCTGCGCGGTCTCTTCGCGGTCGAGACCGAGGAGGAGCTGAAGGGCGGCGACACCTGCGTCGTGCGCTCGGCGCGCGGCACCGAACTCGGCGTCGTGCTGGCCAAGCCGATCGTCGACGGCGAGGGCGAGGCGGGCTGCGGCGAGTCGGCCTGCGGCTCGTGCGCGACGGCGCAGGGCGCGGTGCTGCGGCGCGCCACGCCGGAAGAGCTGCAGCGCGCGCTGACGCACAAGAAGGAAGGCGTGATGACCGAGATCCGCTACGCGCGCGAGCGGTCGCGCGAGCAGCACCTCGGCATGAAGATCATCGGCGCCGAGTACCTGTTCGAGAAGGAGAAGCTGATCCTCCACTTCTCGTCGAACGGGCGCGTCGAGTTCCACCACTTCGTCCGCGACCTCGCCGTGAAGTTCAAGACCCGCATCGAGCTGAAGCCGATCGGCGCGCGCGACGAGGCGCGCCTCGTCGGCGACGTCGCCTCGTGCGGCCGTGAACTCTGCTGCAAGAGCTTCCTGCACGACCTGCAGCCGGTGTCGATGCGGATGGCGAAGCAGCAGAAGAAGACGCTCGACCCGACCAAGATCGCGGGTCAGTGCGGCAAGCTCAAGTGCTGCCTGCGCTACGAGGATTCGGTCTACGTCGAGCTGCAGAAGTCGCTGCCCAAGCGCGGCGCGTTCGTGCGCATCGAACACGGGCTGGCGCGGGTGCTCAACACCGACCTCCTGCTGCAGAAGCTGGTGGTCGAGATGGAGAACGGCGACCGCCACGTCGTGCACGTGTCGCAGTTGCTCGAAGTCGGGATCAAGCCGCCGCGGCTACCGCCGCCGGCCACCGCTCCGGGCGCGCCCGGCGTCGCGCCGAAACGGGTCGGACCGGCGCGCGTGGTGGGGCCGGCGCGGGTCGAACCGGCCACGCCCGGTCGGCCCGGGGACGCTGCCGTGAATGGCCCGGGAACCCGGCCGGGTCCGGCCGCACCGTCGGGGCCGCCGCCCGGGGGGGCCGGCGACGACGGGGACGACGACGGCGACCCCGGCCCGTCGGATCTCGAAGGCTGACCCAAGCCTCCCTCCGCGAGATTTTTTTCCGCCTGCCTGCCGCGGCCGACCACGATCCCTAGTGGCCTGGCCGCCGTCGCTCCACGACCGGTGGCCCACGGTCGAAATCTCGTCAGTCGTCCATCGAGCCCGGCGGCATTCCGCCGATAGGAGCGGTGGTGTCACCCCTGGTCGCGCGGCTCGTCCTCGCGCCGGCGGTGGGACTGGGAGATGGTCCGATGGCGGCGTTGACGCTGGAAACGAAGCTCGAAGAGATCGCGCGCAGCGACCGGCGCTATGCGGTCGAGGCCTATCAGTTCGTCTTCGAGGCGCTCGACTACGTCCTGGCGCACCCTGGCTGCCGCAAGTCGGCCGCCGGCCGCCATGTCACTGTGTCCGACCTGCTCGAGGGCATGCGCCGATTCGGTCTCGAGCACTATGGGCCGCTCGCGCGCTGCGTGTTCGAGAGCTGGGGCGTCTACTCGACCGAAGATTTCGGCGAGATCGTGTTCCGGCTGATCGACCAGCGACTGCTGCACCAGGGCGAGCACGATCGCCGCGAGGACTTCGCCGGCGCCTTCGACTTCGTCGAGGCGTTCGAGACCGGCTACCGCGTCGCGCTCGACCTCGGGCCGTCGCGCTGAGCGTTCGCGGCGGCGCGGCTCAGTTGCCGCCGTCGGTCTTCGCGCCGCCCGGAGCGGCACCGGCGTCGACCAGCTTGGCGTCGAACAGCGCGTAGGCCTCGATGTCGCTCGGCTTGCGGCCGAGCAGTTCGAGCAGGCGCCGGATCGCCGCCTGCAGCTGGTTGTCCTCCTGGTAGTCGCCGACGATGAACAAGCCCTGCCCGGGGAACACCTTCCGGCGGTCGTCGCACACCCGCTCGCGCAGGTAATGGCGGAGGTAGCCGCGGACGTCGTCCTTGCCGAGGCGCGTGTCGAGGCTGTCGTAGAACTCGTCGAAGCCGGGATAGCGCGACGGATCCTTGCCGTCCCCTTCCGCCAATTGCACGAAGACGTCGCGGTGGGCGTCGTAGTGCCGGTCGAGGTAGGCGTGGAACACGGTGGCGCGCCGGCGGTCGCCGCTGGTGGCCAGGAGCTTGGCGAACTCCTGTTCCTTCCAGAGATCGGGTTCGCGGAAGGCGACGAGCGTGTCGGGATGGACGCCGCCCTTGATGTAGAACTTGCCGTCGATCTCCTGCGTCATCACCGAGCCGTTGGTGTCGTATTGCCGGTCGGGGGTGGTGCCGTCGGGGAGGTAGTAGCGGCCGGTGGTGATCTTCATGTAGGGACCGATGTCCCACTTGCCGTTGCCGTTGCGGTCGACGAACTTCTCTCCGGCGTCGTAATTGCCGTTGCCGTTCTGGTCTTCGTACTTCTCCTCCTCGCGCGTCCGCGGCGACATCGGCGTCTGCACCGAACCCTTGCCGTAGGTGTGCGCCCCGATCAGCGCCGAGCGGCCGTAGTGCTTGAGGCAGCCCGCCAGGATCTCCGAGGCGCTGGCCGAGACGTCGTTGATCAGCGTCGCCATCGGCAGCTTCTTCGTGTCGGCGAAGCTGATGCCGATCGGCGGGGTCTCGTAGATCTGGTTGTCCTGCGGCGTCGGGCCCTCGGTGCGGACCACCAGCTTGCCCTCGCCGCAGAACAGCGACACCAGCACCTGCGCCACCTCGAGGAAGCCGCCGGTGTTGTTGCGCAGGTCGAGGATCAGCCCCTTCATGCCGCGCTGCGACAGGTCGCGCAGCGCCTCGACCATCTCCTTCGGCGTCTCGCGCGCGAAGGTGACCAGCTCGAGGTAGCCGAGGTTGCCCGGCAGCAGGTCCCACGTCACCGACGGGATCACGATGCGCTGGCGTGACAGCGTCATCTCCTTCGGCTCGGTCCAGCCGCGGCGGAAGACGGTGATGGTCACCGGGGTCCCGGCCGGCCCTTTCAGCCGCGCGATGATCTCGTTGATGTCCTTGACGCCGGTGGTCTCCCAGCCGTCGACCTTCAGCACCTGGTCGCGACTGCGCAGCCCGGCCTCGTAGGCCGGCCCGCTGTAGATCGGCCGGGTGATGGTGAAGAACCGCTCCTCGCCGACCTGGTCGACGTAGGCGCCGATGCCGCCGTAGTCGCGCACGAGGTCGAGGTTCCAGCGCTCGTGCTCCTTCTGGGTGAAGAAGTTCGAGTGCGGGTCCATCCGCCGCATCATTCCGTCGGCGGCGGCCTCGATCAGCTCCTCGCGCAGCTCGGGCGTGCGGTAGTCCTTGCCGGCGACGTGGCGCTCGAGCAGCTTGTCGAGCACCTCCTGCAGCAGGTCGAGGTCGCTGGCCGGCTGCCACTCGTCGCTGCGCGCGCCCTTGCCGCTGCTGCGCAGCCGCGCCTCGATCTGGCGGGCCGCCTTGTCCTTCTCGAGCCACGCCAGCGCCATCCGGCCTTCCGGCGTCGGGTCGTGCTGCAGCTTCTTCAGCACCGGCACGGCCTTCTCGATGTTGCCGACCTCGGCCAGCGCCAGCGCCGCCTGGGTCCGCACGTCGACCCGCTCGGAATCGAGGGCGCGCTCCATCTCCTTCACGCTGCGCACCTTGTCGGCGGCGCTCACGCGGTAGAGCGACTTCGCCACCGCGAGCTTCCCGATCGGGTCGAGTTCGGCGTCGAGGCGCGCCTTGAGCAGCTTGACCACCGCCGCGTCGGTGGCGAAGTCGCCGATGCCGAGCAGTTGCACCGCGAGCAGCCGGGTCGCCGCGGCGGTCTCCTTCGCCTCGGCGACGCCGAGCAGCGTGTCGCGCGCCAGGTCCTTCTCGTCGAGGTCGAGCAATGCGCGGCCGATGGCGAGGCGTGCCGCCGGCGCGGCCGTGCGCAGCGACTCCTGCAGGGCCGGCTTCACCGCGAGGCCGAGCTCGGCGAGTTCGCGGGCGGCGTCGCACACGGCGGCCGCACTGCCCTTGTCGGCCCGGGCGAGGATCGCGTCGACCCGCTCATCCGGCGTGCGTGGGGCCGGTGCGGGCGGAGCACTGCCGGGAGCGAACGCCGCCAGGATCGTCACCGCGAGCAGCGCCAGCCAGTTGCGAGTCACCGGGGTCTCCAGGTGGGCGTTTCAGAGGGAGGCGCCGCCTGCGCAGCCGACCTCTCCTAGCGTGCTTCGTCCGGGGCCCGCCAGCCGCTCAAGCTGCCGGACCCGCATGGCACCGGAGGGTGTACGAGCGCCGGCGTCCGCTGTTCGGCCGCGGGACAATACTGCGGCCGCCGCCGGAGGTACCGCTGCCGGTCGCTGCCGGCGGCGACGGCGTGCGTGGCTCTATGCTCGCGCCGGCCATGTCGCCCCGCCCTTCTCGTTCGTCGCGCCCCCGCCTGACCCACCTCGACGCCGCCGGCGCTCCGCGGATGGTGGCCGTTTCCGCCAAGGAAGTGACGTTGCGGCGGGCTCGCGCGCGGGCGCGGGTCCGGCTCAGTGCGGCGGCGGATCG
>VGYY01000164.1 GCA_016872815.1 Planctomycetota bacterium | reverse complement strand
AGGGCGCGCCGGCGTCAGTCGCCCGCGCCGCGAGGGGCGGTGGCGGTCGGCAGCGGCACCAGCGCGCCGCCGACCGTGCCCAGCCAGAGCGGCGGCAGCGCGCAGAGAGCGGCGGCGGGTTCCAGACCCGCCACGGCGACGAATTCCCCCCGGTCGCAGAACGGCGGCAGCACCAGCAGTTCGCCGGCCGGCAGCGACCAGCGCTCCAGCCGATGGACGTGGCCGCAGACGACCCGCCGGGCACCGGCGGCGAGGCGGCGCTCGACCTCCGCCGCGACGATCCGGAGGCGGCCGGCCTCCTTGCGCGGGACCACGCGGTCGGAGTAGCGACGGATCCGCCGCCCGATCGCCAGCGGCAGCGCGGCCGGCAGGTGGCGCGCCAGCCAGCGCGCCGGTCCGCTGCGGACGACGCGCTTCAGCGCCTGGTAGCCGTGGTCTCCGGTCAGCAGCTGGTCGCCGTGCAGCAGGCGCGTCGGCGTGCCGCCGAGCGTGGCGTCGACCTCTTCCTGCTCGCTGACGGTGATGCCGACCGCGGCGCCATCGGCGCGGGTGAAGTTGAAGTCGCGATTGCCGGGCAGGAACCGGATCACGAGGCCGGACGCCGCCGCCGCCCGGAACGCCGCGAGCAGCGGCGCGAACGCGGGCAGCGCCCGCTCGTCGCCGGTGAGCCACAGATCGAACAGATCGCCGAGGATCCAGAGCTCGGGCGCGTGCGCCGGGGCCAGGCGCAGGAACTCCGTCAGCCGTGCCAGGCCCGGCGCATCGGCCGGCGTGAGGTGGAGATCGGCAACCAGCAGCGCCGCGAAGCGAAGCGGTGCCGGGGGTACGTCCGTGGCGACCGCCTCGGTCACACGTCCTCCATGCCGTAGTCGCGCAGCTTCTCCCAGAGGTTCTTGCGACTGATGCCGAGCGTCTTCGCCGCCTGCGCGCGATGGCCGCGGGTCAGCTTGAGCACCTGCTTGATGTGCTCCTTCTCCGCGTCCTCGACCATCTCCTTCAGCGTCGGCACGCGCGAGGAGAGACGGGCGCCCGAGCGGAACTCGTCGGCCGGCGGGATCAGGTGCTCGCGCTTCAGGAAGCGCCCCTCGCCGGCCAGCGCGATGGCGCGCTCGACCGCGTGGCGCAGCTCGCGCACGTTGCCGGGCCACGGGTAGCGGATCAGCTCCTCCATCACCTCGGGCTTCACCTCGTACGGCCGCCCGCCGCCGTGCGCGCGCAGGAAATGCTCGAACAGCAGCGGGACGTCCTCGGAGCGATCCTGCAGCCGCGGCAGCTTCAGCGTGACCACGTTGAGCCGGAAGAAGAGGTCCTGGCGGAACTCGCCGGCCTCGACCATCTGGCGCAGCTCTTTCTTCGTCGCGCAGATCAGGCGGATGTCGACGTCGACCAGGCGCTCGCTGCCGACTCGTTCGATCTTGCGCGTCTCGATGGCGCGCAGGAGCTTCACCTGCACCTCGATCTTCATGTCGTCGATGTCGTCGAGGAAGAGCGAGCCGCCCTGCGCCAGCTCGAAGCGGCCGCGCCGCTGCTTCCTGGCGTCGGTGAAGCTGCCCGCCTCGTGGCCGAACAGCTCGGCCTCGATCAGCGACTCGGGCAGCGACGCGCACGAGAGCGGCACGAACGGCCCGGCGGCGCGCCCGCTCGCGTCGTGGATGGCGCGCGCGATCACCTCCTTGCCGGTGCCGCTCTCGCCCTCGATCAGCACGCTGGCGTCGCTCCTGGCGACAGTGCGCACCGTGCAGATCACCTCCTGCATCACCCGCGAGCGGCCGATGACGCTGCCGAACCCCTCGCGTTCGGCTCGTTCGCGCAGCCGCGCGTTGTCGTCGGCGAGCGCCCGCATCTGCGCGATGCGCGCGACGTGCGCGACGATGTCCTCGTTCAGGAACGGCTTGACCACGTAGTGGTAGGCGCCGGCGCGCAGCGCCGCCACCGCCGACTCGATGGTGCCGAAGCCGGTCATCAGGATGACCTCGGTCGCCTGCCGCAGCTGCTTCGCGCGCGCCAGCAGTTCGGTGCCCTCGATCCCGGGCATGCGGATGTCGCTGACGATCACGTCGAAGACGCGCGCCTCGACCAGTTTCAGCGCCTCGTTCCCGTCGCCGACGGAGGTGACGCGGTGGCCGGCCGCCGCCAGATCGTCGCCGAGCGTGACGCGGATCGTCTCCTCGTCGTCGACCAGCAGCACCTCGAGCGGCACGACGGTCCCCGGCGCCGAGCGGGCGGCCGGAGTGGTGGAACTCTTGTTCACGGCGGTCCTCGCGGCCGGCGCGCCCCCGCGTGGCGCACGACCGGGCGCATCATCCGCACGCCGGCCGGACGATCAAGCGCGGTGCGCGGCCGCGCGCCTCACGGCACCAGCCGCATCAGCAGCGGGCCGGCCGCGCGCGCGAAGCCGTAGGGCAGCGCCGCGATGACCCGTTTCGGCAGGTCGAACTTCTCGTTGCCGGGATTGACGTCGGGCGGCGACCCGCCCGGCGGCAGCACGAAACGGTACGGCAGCGGCTGCGGCTCGAAGCCCATGTTGCGCTTGAACTGGAACGGTCCGGTGCCGACGCGGCTGCGGCCGAAGTCGAAGCGCGCGAATCCCTCCGTCGCGGCGCAGCGCATCAGCTGCCAGTAGGCGAAATTGCTCGCGCCGAGCCGATCGGCCTCGGGCAGCGACCCCGAGTAGTACGGGTTCCAGGTGCCGCCGTGGAGGAACGACAGCACCGCCACCAGCACCTGCTCGCCGCGCGACACGAGATGCAGCCGCGTGCGGCGCGGGCCGAGCGCGAGCAGGTCGGCGAACCAGCCGCGCGCGAACGCCGGCGAGCCGAGCCGCTGCTTGTTCAGCACGAACAGCCGGTGGAACGCGTCGAGCGCCCCCGGCGCCTCGCGGAAGACGAGGCCGTGCTTGTCGCGCGCCTGCCGCGTCGATGCCCGCGACTTGCGCGGGATGATCGCGAGGCACTCCTCCGGATCCGGCGGCAGCGGCCGCACGAAGGTGCAGTAGAGGTCGCTGCCCGGCAGCGCGGCGAAGCCGCCGTCCACCAGGGCGTCCGCGAGGGCGGCGCAGCGCAGCTCGGCGAAGCGGAAGCCGCCGGCGAGCAGGAGCGACCGCACCGCCGCGAGCAGCGCCGCCGCCGCCGCGCCGTCCGTCGCGAGCGGTCCGCCGTAGACGGCGTACGGCAGCGAGATCAGCGCCGGCCCCGACAGCGGCGAGCGCGTCTCGAACAACGGCAGCACGCCGACGATCCGCTCGCCGCGGCGCGCCACCAGCGTGCGGCGCCGATGCGGGAAGTGGCGCGCGACGAGCCCGCTCCACGCGGTGTGGTGGAAGTACGTCGACGCCGGATGGCGCTCGACGAACTCGTCGAGTCCGTGCGGCGACGCCGACGCCGGCCATTCGGCGACCGCGACCGCGCCGGTGCTCGGCTCCTCCACCGTCCCTGCGCCCGTCATCGCGCTTCCCCGCGTCCCGCCGTTCAGCGCAGCCCCCGCTCCGCGCGCGGCGGGCCGCGCCGCTCTTTCGGCGCGGGACCGAGCAGGACCGAACTCTCGTCGGGGCGCCCGGTCGCAAGCCGCGGCCCGCGCGCCTGCGGGTCGTCCGGCCCGCTGTCGCCCGGCGGATCGCGCGGAGCCGGCGCCTCGCCGTCGCTGCCCGACACCCGTCCGACCTTGTAGTCCTTCAGGTGGCGCGCTTGGGTGAAGATCACGATCTCGGCGACCAGCCCGATGAAGAAGGTCTGCACGCCGAGCACGATCATCAGCGCGCCGAAGATCAGCCATGCACGGTTCTTGAGTCGCGTGCTGGGATCGTCGCCGCCGAGGATGAACTCGACCAGCAGCACGAGGCAGGTGAGCAGCCCGACGGCGAAGATGCCGCCGCCCGCCAGTCCGAAGAAGCGCAGCGGCTTGCGCGTGAACCGGGTCAGGAAGATCAGCGCGGCGATGTCCAGCACGCGCCGCAGGTAGACGCCGGCGCCGAAGAGCGAGCCGGGCAGCGCGCCCTTCCCCGTCTCCTTGAGGTGGCGGACCTTCACCTCGGCCACCTCGTATCCGGCGCGGAACGCCAGCACCGGGAGGAAGCGGTACATGTCGCCCTGGACCGACACGTCCTCGAACACGCGTCGCACCATCGCGCGCATCAGGCAGTTCAGGTCGTGGACCCGCGTGCGGGTCAGCAGCCGCATGACCGAGTTGAAGATCGTCGACTGCACCCGGTTCAGCCACGGGTCGACGCGCGGCACGCGCCAGCAGGTGACGACATCCGCGCCGCCCTTCAGCGCGTCGAGCACCTTGTGCACGTCGGCCGGGTCGGTCTGCAGGTACTGCGGCAGCGTCAGCACCGCCAGCCCGCGCGCGATCTTGAACCCGGCCGCCAGCGCGATCGACTCGCCGAACGGCTGGTTGAACTTGATCAGTCGCACCGAGACGCCCGGCGGCCGCCGCGCCGCCAGTTCCTCGAACAGCCGATCGGGCGTGCCGTCGAGCACGAAGACGAACTCGTAGAAGATCCCGCGCCGCTCGAATTCCCGGCCGTACTCGCGGAGGATCGCCTCGAACTCGACCTTGTCGTCGTGGACCGGGACGACGACGGTGAGGTCGCGACGGGCATCGTTGCCGCCGACGCCGACCGTCGGGATGGTGGCGAGCGCGTTCATCCGCCGCTCCCCGCGACCCGCACGCGCGTCTCGCCGTCGTGCTCGGTCCACAGCTGCTCCATCGCCGAGTCGCCGACCCGGTTGAGCAGCTCGCACAGGAACCCGAGCGACAGCAGCGTGACGCCGAGGTACGTCCCCAGGGCCGAGAGGCCGGGGAAGATCACCGTCGACAGCAGGCCGACGCCGTCGCCGCCCGCGCTGCGCTCGCCGAAGAACGCCCCGAACATGATCCCCGCCACCAGCAGGAAGACCCAGACCGACGTGCGCCCGAACCAGTGCAGCGGCCGGAACGCGAAGTGGAGCAGCAGCTGCAGCACGAGGATGTCGACCATCACCCGGTAGATCCGGTTCATCCCGTACTTCGACTGGCCGAACCGGCGCGCATGGTGGCGCACGACGATCTCGCTCACCTTGGCACCGAGCGCCGCGGCGAACGCCGGCACGTATCGGTGCATGTCGGAGTAGAGCGGCACCCGCTGCAGGAATTCGGCCCGATACCCCTTCAGGGTGCAGCCGAAGTCATGCAGCGGCACCCCCGAGACCCGCGCGATGAGGGCGTTGGCGATGACCGACGGGACCCGCCGCGAAAGGAAGAAGTCCTGGCGGTCGCGCCGCCAGCCCGACACCACGTCGAAGCCGCGATCGAGCTCGGCGACGATCCGCGGGATGTCCTCGGGGTCGTTCTGGAGGTCGGCATCGAGGGCGATGATGTAGCGGCCGCACGCGTGGTCGATCCCCGCGCACATGGCGGCCGTCTGGCCGGCGTTCTCGGCCAGCGTCACCACCCGCATCCGTGGGTGGTGCGCGAGGATCTCCGCGAGCCGCTGCGGCGTCGCGTCGCTCGATCCGTCGTCGACGAACAGCACCTCGTAGCCGCGCCCCATCCCGGCCAGGACGCGGTGCAACGCGCGGGCGAGGAGGGCGACCGAGTCCTCCTCGTTGTAGCAGGGGATGACGACCGAGAGATCGGGCACCGTGAAGGCGATCCAGAGTGAGGGAGGATCCGAGGCTGGGGCGCGGCGAAGTCGGCGACCGCGCCAGCGATCGCGCCAGCGATCGCCCGCCCCTCCGGCGCGGCCTATCGACCCGGTCTTTCCGGTCGCTTCACCCGTCCCGCAGGCGACGTCACGGATGGGAACGGAAGTCGCAATCCATAGCGCGACTTCGCGCTGCCACCAACAATGGGCTGCCGGCTGGGGCATGTTGGCATTGTGGGTTCGGGCCGACCGGGCTAGAAGCTCAGGGTCTCGTCCTCGCACCCGGGTCACCCGAAGGGTCCGACGTCGCATGACCAAAGCGCTGGTCGTGACCCATCGCGACCCGGTCCTCCCAGCAGTGCTCCAGGCGCTGGCCGGCAGCGATCTCGTCGCCGCCACGGCGCCGAGCGCCGAGTCGGCGCGGCAGCGGGCCGGCCGCGGCCGCCCCGACCTGCTGGTGCTCGACCTCTGCACCCTGCCGGCGGCCGAGCACCCGGCGCTGAAGACCCTCGTCGCCGAACTGCACGGCGTCGCGCTCCTGGCGGTGGTCGGCGCCGAGCAGCCGCGCCGGCTGCGCATGGCGATCGAGCTGCAGTGCGACGCGCTGCTGCTCGATCCGTTCGACCTCGACACTGCCGCGGCGGCGCTGGAACGGGTGATCCGCCGCCGTGCCGCGCCGCCGCGCGAGAGCGACCCGCTCGAGGGACTCTCGACGTTCCTCAAGGGCCTCGCCCACGAGATCCTCAATCCGCTGTTCCCGATCACCGCGTTCCTGCAGATCCTCCAGCGCGACCCGGCCCTGCCCGGCGAACTGCGCGAGCGCTACGACAAGATGCTCGACGGCACGCGGCGGATCGAGAAGACGGTCCGCGACCTCGAGTGCTTCGCGCGCGTGCGCAAGCCGCAGCGCAGCCTGCTCGACCTCGGCGAGTTCCTCCGCGACGCCGCCGCCCGCTGGCGCGAGCAGGAACCGGCGCTCGACGTGACGGTCGAGGCACCCGCAGCGACACCGCGCATGCTGGCCGACCGCGAGCAGCTCGGTGTCGCGTTCCACCACCTGGTCGCCTTCGCCGCCGGCGGCGAACGCCTCGCCCCGGTCGAGCTGTCGCTGCGCGCCAACGCGACCCGTCTCGACCTCGTCATCCTCGGCCACGTCGCGGTCAAGCTGCCGCCGCGACCCGCCGACGCACTCCTTCCGTATCACGACAGCCAGGGCGCCGGCCGGCCCGGCACGCTCGAACTCGCGGCCGCGTGGGGCATCCTGCGCAGTCACCGCGCGACGCTCGACGTCGAGGCGGCCGCCGCGGACGCGGTCCGCTTCACCGTCTCCTTCCCGATCGCCCCGCTCCCGCGCGATCGCGCCGCGGGGTAGGTCCCCGCCGGCGCGGCCGTCGGGCGGCCCCCGGGGCAACAGCCGACGGTCCGCGAACGCCGATCAGGGACGCCGGGGGGCGGCCCGGGGACGACCCCGGATAGAACCGCTTCTGGCAACAGCACCGGACGACCGGTCGGGAAGCACCGGCCGGCTGGCCCGCGACCCGACGGTACGGAGCGACGATGGCGCGACGACGCAGGAGCAAGTGGATCGTGAGCGCGCTCCTGATCGGAGTCGGCGCCGCGCTCGTCGCAGGGGCCGGGCTGCTCGCCAGCCGGCCGAGCGACGTCGACAGCGCCACGCGGCGTGCGAACCAGCGACTCGAGCAGGGCGACGGCTACGGCGCGCTCGAGGATCTCGATCGGGCCCTTGCGCAGCTGCCGCCCGACGACGCCAGCCGGCGGCAACGGCGCGCCGAGCTGCTGTTGCGTCGCGGCGATTGCCATCTTGCGCTCGGACGCAACGGCCATGCGCTCGCCGACTACCGCGAGGCGCAGCAGCTCGCGCCGGGCGACTGGGTCGCGTGGGAGCGCGTCGGTCGCGCCCGGCTCGAGCAGCAGGACTTCGCCGGCGCCGCGCTGCAGTTCGAGGAGGCGGCGGCAGAGTTCCTCGACCGTGCCCGCTGGTTCCGCCACGCGGCCGGCGCGGCGTACTGGCGCGCCTCCCGCAGCGCCCTCGAAGCCGCCGAGAGCGACCTCGAGCCGCGTGCCCGCGCCGGACAACGCGCCGCACTGCTGCGCGCTCTCGAACGCCACGCGGCCGCGGCGCCGCAGGCGCCGGAACGCGCCGAGATCGAGCGCGAGTTCCTGCTGCCCGCCGCGGCCGGCGCGCCCACCGACCTCGCCTTCGACCGGCTCGCCGACGCGCGGCGCGCGTTCGCGCAGGCCGAGGCCGCGCTGGCCGACTACGACCTCGGCGATGGACTCGAGCTCGCCTACGGCGTCGTCCGCGCCGAGATGCACCTGCAAGCCGGCCGCACCTACGAATTGCGCCGCCTGGTCGAACTCCTGCGCCGCCTGCCGGGAACGCGCGACACCGAGGAGAGCGCCCGCCTGCTCGCGGCGCTCGCCAGCGGACTGACCGAGAACGGCCTGACGCAGGAGTCGATGAAGGCGCTCGAGACGCTGCGCGTGACCCACTGGCGCCGCGCGCAGGCGGCCGAGTCGGGCGACGAGCGCAGCACGCTGGCCAGCGAGTCGTACCGCACCTGGACCACGATGGTCCGGGGGCGACTCGAGCGGCGCCAGAGCAAGGAGGCCGAGCTGCTGCTGGCCGATCTCGCCCCCCCGGCCCCGAACCATCTGCAGAACTCGTTCTTCCGCGGCTACTGCGACCATCTGCTCGGGCTGCATGACCGCGCCGAGCCGCTGCTCGAGCGCTGCGCGACGCTGCTGATCGCCGGAAACGGCCGTCACTGGCAGTTGCGCACGCTCGATGACCGGCTGTTCGTCATGAACGGCGTCATCGAGGGGCTCGCCGCCGCCGGCCGCGCCGAATTGGCGGCGGAGGTGATCGGGCTCGCGCTCGACATCGCCCCCGACCCGGCGCCGCTGCTCGAACGCCGCATCACGCTGCTGCGGCCGCTGCGCGAGCACCTGCCGAAGGTGGTGGCCGACGGCTTCGCCCTGCTGCACCACGGACGCGGCGACGGCAACTGGCTGCCGCGCTTCGAGGAAGACTGGAAGAGCGCCCGGACGGCGGAAGCGCCGCTCGAAGCCAGCGTCGCCGAGCAGGCCGAGCGCGTCCGCCGCGTCTACGGCTCGGGTGACGCGGTCGTGACTCCGGCCCTGCGCGAACTGGCGCTGATGGCGCTCGGCGACCGCAAGCACAAGACGCTGCCGGCGAGCGCCCTGAAGGGCGCGTCCGCGGCCCTGCTCGGCGACCTGACGCGGGATCCCGGGCTCGCCCTGCAGGTCTGGCGCGCGCTGATCCGCTCCGGCGACCGCGACCAGGCCTACCTGCTGCTCTACGGCCTCGCCGCCGACCACCCGCGCATCCTCGAATTCCGCTTCCTCCTCGCCCGCCACGAGATCGGCGAAGGGCGGCTGGCCGACGCGGCGACGAGCCTCTCGGCGCTCGTCGCGGAAGCGCCCCGGGATGCCGACATCGTGCTGACGGCGCTGCAGGTCGCGCTCGACCGCGGCGACCGGGTTGGCGCGCGCGCTCTCGCCGAACAGACCTTCACGGACGGCGCGACGCCGCTGGCGCGGCGCGTGGCGGCGACGCTGGCGTTGGCGCATGGGCAGCTCGACCTGGCGCAGGCGGCGACCGGCGATGGCGCCGAACTCGGCACGCGCGACGCGCGCGCGCTGGCCGGACTCGCGGCCC
>VGYY01000163.1 GCA_016872815.1 Planctomycetota bacterium | reverse complement strand
AGCAGCAGCAGCGGGTCGCGCTCGAGCTCGGCGGCGAAGACGCAGCAGGCGGCGGCGACGTGGCGGCACGGCTGCTCCGGCTCGACGCAGTCGCATTCGAGCGACCACGCCTCCCGCGCTTCGGGCAGCAGCACCGCGCCGGCCGCCGTCAGGCCCGCCTGCAGCTCGGCCGGCAGGTCGCCGGCGATCAGCTTCGCCGCCGCGAGCGCCGGCTGCGCCAACGCGGCGATCACCGGCTCCACGGCCGACGCCGGCAGCGGCGTCATCTGGACGCGCACCTCGTGCGTCGGCTTCAGCGCCCCTTCGACCGTGGCGATGATCCGGCCGGCCTCGACGTCGAGCGTCCGCACCAGGCCCTGCCGCGCATCGCTGCGCCCGCGCTGGAGCCGCAGGCCGAAGCCGAACTTCTCCACCACCTCGAGGAAGCGCTTGGCGTGCTCGCTCTTCGAGGCGCGCGCGGTGCGGACCTCGGACTTGAGCCCGCCGCCGCTGGCGCGCGGGCGCGTCGGCCGGGCGCCGCCCGGTTCCGGATCGCGATACCAGCCGTTGCGCTTCATCGCTGCACCCTCATTCCGCCACCGCTTCGTCGTCCAGCATCACGAGATCGCGCAGTTGGTCGGTGGAGAGCTCGGTCAGCCACTGCTCGCCGCTGCCGACCACCAGCTCCGCCACTTCCTTCTTCCGCTCGAGCAGCAGGTCGATGCGCTCCTCCAGCGTCCCGGCGCAGACCAGCAGGTGGACCTGCAGCTGGCGCGTCTGGCCGATGCGATGGGCGCGGTCGGTCGCCTGCGCCTCGACCGCGGGGTTCCACCAGCGGTCGTAGTGGAAGACGTGCGACGCGCGCGTGAGGTTCAGGCCGGTGCCACCGGCGCGCAGCGACAGCACGAAGATCGGCGGGCCGTCCTTGTCCTCCTGGAAGCGATCGACCAGCTCCTGGCGCTGCTGCGGCGGCGTGCCGCCGTGCAGGAAGGCGACCTCGCAGCCGAGCTCGGTGGCGAAGTGGCGCTGCAGCAGCTCGCCCATCTCGCGGAACTGGGTGAAGATCAGCGCCCGGTCGCCGACCTCGACCACTTCCGCCAGCATCTCGGTGGCGCGCGCCAGCTTGCCGCTGCGGCCCGGCAACGGCGTGCCGTCGTCCAGCAGGTGGACGGGGTGGTTGCACACCTGCTTCAGCTTGATCAGCCCGGCGAGGATGGCTCCGCGCCGCTCCATGCCGTTGGCGGTGCGCGCGCGCTCGGTCATCTCCTGCACCACGGCGGCGTAGAGCGTCGCCTGCTCGCGCGTGAGGTTGCAGATGACCTTGTGCTCGAGCTTCGCCGGCAGGTCGGGAAGGATGTCGGGGTCGCTCTTCAGCCGGCGCAGGATGAACGGCCCGGTGCGCCGCTTCAGCCGGTCGAGCGCCGCCTGGTCGCGGCCGACGCGGATCGGCATGACGAATTCGCGGTGGAACCGCTCGCGCGGCGGCAGGAACTCGGTGCCGAGGAACTGGAACAGCGACCAGAGGTCGCCGACGTGGTTCTCGATCGGCGTGCCGGTCATCACCACGCGCCAGTCGGCCGGCAGCCGCCGCGCCGCGCGCGCCTGCTTGGTGTCGGGGTTCTTGACGTTCTGCGCCTCGTCGAGGATCACGCCGGCCCACGGCACCGCCGCCAGCGCGTCGACGTCGCGCGAGAGCAGCGAATAGGTGGTGACCACCAGACCGTGCTCCTGCGCCGAGCGACGGAACTCCTCGTCGCGCTGGCGATCGAGGCCGTGGTGGATCATCACCGGCAGTTCGGGCGTGAAGCGGGCCGCCTCGCGCTGCCAGTTGCCGACCAGCGAGGTCGGGCAGACCAGCAGGACCGGACGGCGCTCGCCGCGGGCGCGTTCGTGCGCCAGCAGCGCCAGCGCCTGGATCGTCTTGCCGAGACCCATGTCGTCGGCGAGGCAGGCCGGCAGCCCGAAACGGCGCAGGAACGCCAGCCAGGAGAAGCCGCGCTTCTGGTAGGGGCGGAGCTCGCCGTGGAAGCCGGCCGGCTTGTCGAGTTCGGCGAAATGCTCCTTGCGCGACAACCCGTCGAACAGCTCGCCGAGCAGCCCGCCGCCCTCGATGCCGGCCACCGGCAGCGGCGCGCGCTCCTCGCCGTCGATGCCGAGCGACAGGTGGATCAGCTCGCGCACGCTGGCGGTGGTGGAGCTCTTCTTGCGGAACCGCTCCAGCGCCGCCTGCAGCTGCGCCGGGTCGAGCTCGACCCACTGGCCGCGCAGCCGCACCAGCGACTGCTTCTGCTTCGCCAGTGCCTCGAGTTCGGCCGGCGAGAGCACCTGGTCGCCGAGCGCCACCTCCCAGTCGACGGTGACGATCTCGCTCAGCGACAGCGCGCCGGTCCCCGTGCCGAACTCGCCGCGCAGACGGCCGCGCGCCGCCAGCGGCTGGCGACCGATCCGTTGCAGCCACCAGCGCGGCAGCAGGACGGCGAAGCCGGCCTCCTCCAGCGCCAGCGCGTCGCGCTGCAGGAACGTGTAGGCCTGGTCGAGCGTCAATTTCGCGGCACCGGTCGGCGCCGTCGCCGCCACGCTGGCCAGCAGCGGCGAGACCGCCGCCGCCTGCGACAACGCCACCAGCGCCAGCTCGCGTGCCGCCGCCCCGCCGCGCCGCAACGCCCCGCCGCGCGCCTTCCCCGACAGCGCATCCTCCAGCGGCACCAGCACGCTCGGATCGTCGGTCGCGCGGAGCAGGAAGCGGAGCGTCCAGAGGTCCTGTCCGTCGCCCTCGGGCTCCTCCAGCCGGAACACCAGCCGGACCGGCGCGTCGGTCGAGAGCTGCAGCGGCCGCTGCCAGGCCGCGACTTCCTTCGGCAGCGCCTCGCCGCCGTCCTTGTGCGTCGCCACCACCGGATCGAAGCCGGCCAGCGAACGGATCCACGCATCGTGCTGCGAGCGGATGCGGCTCGCCGGAGTGAAGCCGAGCTGGCGCGCCTCGTCGGCGCCCATCCGCACCAGCGCGTCGAGCGCAGCGGCGACCACCTGCCGCGTCAGCGTCCGCGGGTCGGAGCGCGGCGGCTCCGTCGCCGCGACGGCGCTCGCCGCACGAACGCTGCCCGGCATCGCGTCGCCGAATGCCGCGAGCAGCGCCTGCTCCTCGTCGCGCAACACCGGCTGCCAGCGCGACCGCCACGGCTCGCGGTCGCCTTCGGCGCCCGGCACGAAACGGCCATCCAGCACCAGGCGCGCGACGAACCGGATCAGCTGCATGCACCAGAGCCGGTCGGCCGGCCAACCGAGGGGATTCGGGTCGTCGGCATCGACACGGTCGTGCTCGCGCACGCGCCGCGCGAGGTATTCGACGGCCGACCGCCACGGCAGGTGGAGTGCGGCGACCCGTTGCGGCAGGAGCCGCAGATCGCGATGTTCACCGGAAAGTCGCAGGGCCGCGCGCTCTTCCGGAAGCGGCACCCCGGCCTCGGCCGGCAGCCACAGGGTGACCGTGCCTTCCCGCGCGCGTTCGGCCGCGCGCGGGGTCGCCTGACGGGCGAATTCGGCGCGCAGACTCGCGTGGTCGCTGCCGACGCTCCACCACACCAATTCGTCGCCGAGGCAGCTGAAATGGTGCGAACTCGGCACTTTTATTGCTCTGTTTCCGAACAATGCGCGAAGGAAAGCGCGCCATTGTCATCGGAACCCACTCAGGGAACAAGCACGCCCTCCGCTGGCGCTTTGCCTCGCTCCGCGTCGCTCCGGGGCGCGAAGCGCGGCCGCGGCGACCCCTACGATCGGGCGCGACTGCAGACAGGCGAGGGAGCCGCATGATCCGCGAAGAGGTCGAGCTCGAGGGGCCGTGGCTGGAGGGTGCCCGCCTTGCGCAGTTGTTCGCGGCGGCGGCGGCGGCCGGTGCACAGGCCCGCGTGGTCGCGCTGTCCGGCGACGCGAAGCGGGCGCACGTGCGTCTCGCCGTCGAGTCGAACGATCCCGGGCGGCTCGACGCCGCATTGCTGGCGCTGGCGCCATTCGGCGTCGCCTTCACCCCGACCGACGCGCGCACCGCTCCGGCCGAGCGCGACGGCATCCTGCCCGACGATTTCCACGCGACCTCGAACTTCGACACCTTCGTCCGCCTCGCCGGCCGCTGGCACGCGGTGCGCGCCCAGAAGATGGACTGCGCGATCGTCGTGCGCGACGGCGCGCCGACCTGCGTCAAGCAGCGCCTGGTGAAACGCGGCGAGGCGGTGGTGCTGCGCGGCGGCGGGCTGCGGGTGAGCCCACCCGACCTCGGCGGCGGCGCGACCACGTTCGCCTTCATGAGCCACGACGTCTCGTCGGAGGTGAACAAGGACGCGGTGGCCGGTCGCGTCGCCGCGTGGATGCGGGAGACGCGCGCCGCCGGCGAGAAGATCGTCGTCGTCGCCGGCCCGGCGATCGTCCACTCGGGTGGCGACGGCGCGCTCGCCCGCCTGATCCGGGGCGGCTGGGTCGACGTGCTGCTGGCCGGCAACGCCTTCGCCGCGCACGATCTCGAGAAGGCGCTGATGGGCACCAGCCTCGGTGTCTGCGCGAAGAGCGGCAAGGCGGTCGACGGCGGCAGCCGCCACCACCTCGCCACCATCAACGCCGTCAACCGCGCCGGCGGCATCGTGCCCGCCGTCGAGTCGGGGCTGATCCGCGACGGCGTGATGCAGGCGTGCGTCTCGACCGCGACGCCCTTCGTCCTGGCCGGCTCGATCCGCGACGACGGCCCGCTCCTCGACGTGATCCCCGACGTCCGCGACGCGCAGGTCGCCTACCTCGAGGCGCTCGACGGCTGCGGGCTCTGCCTCATGCTGGCCACCGCGCTCCACTCGATCGCCGTCGGCAACCTGCTGCCGGCCCGCGTCCGCACCGTCTGCGTCGACATGACCGAGTCCCTCCCGACCAAGCTCGCGAACCGCGGCACCCTGCAGGCGATCGGCGTCGTCACCGACGTCGGCTATCTGCTGGAGCGGCTGGCGGCGCGGCTGCTCGGCCCACCGTGACGTCGGCCGCGGCGTCGGCGCGGCCCGTCGCGCCACCGCGCCTGTCCCCCTCCCAGGAGTCGATCCTCATGCGTTTCGCCGCCGCCGTTGCCGCCTCAATCCTCGCGACCGCCGGCTGCGTCGGTCCGCTCCACGTCGATGACGAGGAACCGCGCCGCGAGGGGCCATTCCCGTCCGCCATCGTCACTGCCGACCAGGCGGTGGTCGAACGCGTGCCGGCCGGCGCATTGCACCGCTACCTCGAAAGCGCGTCGATGCGCGCGGTCGAGGACCTGCTGGTGGCGGTGGCGTTCCTGAATCCCGGCGAGCAGTTCCACCCGCCCCACGTGCACGCGGAAGAGGAACTGCTGTGGATCGCCGAGGGCACCGGCGTCTGGTCGCTGGCGGGCGTCGAGTCGCCGGCCCATGCGGGCGACCTGCTGGTCACCGAGCCGTGGGTCGAGCACGGTCTCCGGAACACCGGCACGACGCCGTTGCGCTTCTTCGTGGTGAAGTGGAACCCGGCGGGGCGAGCCGCGCCGGAGCCGCCGGCGGCGGCCGGCACGAAGGCCGCCCGCGTCGACTCCGGGCGATGACCGCCGCCGCGCACCGCTTCCCCTCCACCTGCTGGACGGTGATCCGCGACGCGCAACAGGGTGGGGTGGGCGTGCGAGCCGCAGCGCTCGAGCGGCTCCTTTCGACCTACTGGCGGCCGGTCTACTGGACCCTGCGCCTCGATTGGAGCGAGTCGCCCGAATCAGCGCGCGACCACGCGCAGTCGTACTTCGCCTCGTTCCTCGAGCGCGACCTCCTCCAAGACGTGGCCGCCGAGCGCGGTCGCTTCCGCTCTTACGTGAAGACGACGCTCAAGCACTGGATGCTGAACCAGCGTCGCGATCAGGCGGCGGTCAAGCGCGGCGGCGGCGTGCGCATCGTCGCGCTCGACGACCTCGATCCGGTCGAGGCCGATCCGCCGGCGCGCGACCTCTCGCCTGAGCAGCGGTTCGAACGCGAACTGATGCGCGCCATCGTCGACCAGGCGATGACCGAGCTCCGCGCCGAACTCGAGGCCGCCGGTCACGGCGATCGCTTCACGCTGTTCGCCCGTTTCCACGGCTTCGACGAGGCCGATCACGATGCGAGCTATCAGGCGCTGACGCGCGAGTTCGGGCTCGGCGCGCACGACGTGAAGAACCAGCTCGCGCGCACGCGCGCACGCTTCCGCGACCTCGTGCTGGCGCACCTGCGCGACGGACTCTCGAGCGAAGCCGACCTGGTCGCCGAGATCCGGGCGGTGTTCGGATGAGCGGCGATCCGGACCCGCCGCCGCGGCCACGCACCGACCGGTTGCGTCGCGCGTTCCTCTCCGAAGTCGGGCTCGACGCCGACGGCGGCGGCGGACGGACGCTCGGGCAGTACCTGCTGATCGCGCCGCTCGGCCGGGGCTCCGGCGGGACGGTCTGGCGCGCGCTCCACCGCGAGCTGGCGCACGAGGTGGCGATCAAGCTGCTCGAGCCACCGGCGGACGGCGCGGCGAACGGCGGCAGCCCGATCTCCGCCGCCCGCGCCGCCGAACCGCCCTCCGAGCGGCTCGAGCGCTTCCGGCGCGAGGCCGCGACCGCCGCGAAGCTGCGCCATCCCGGCATCGTCCGCGTCCACGACTTCGGCCATGAAGGCGACTGCTGGTACCTGGTGATGGACCTGGTCGAGGGCCGGCCGCTCGACGAGTGGCTCCACGCCGAGCGCCCCGCGCTGCTGCGCCGGCTCGCGGTGATGGAACGGGTGGCGCGCGCCGTCGACCACGCCCATCGCGCCGGCATCGTCCACCGCGACCTCAAGCCCGCCAACATCGTCGTGCGGGCCGACGACGAGCCGGTGCTGGTCGACTTCGGCGTCGCCAAGGCGCGCGATGCCGCACCGCTGACGCGCGACGGCGGCGTGGTCGGGACGCTCGCGTTCATGGCGCCCGAGCAGTTGCGCGGTCAGACGGGCGAGGACGGGCGCGCCGACCTCTACTCGCTCGGCGTACTGCTGCACTGGATCGCGACCGGACAGCTCCTGTTCGGCGGGATGTGCGATCCCGCCGCGGCGCTCGCCGCGCGCACCGCGGCGCCGCCGCCACCGAGCCGGGTCGATCCGACGCTCCCGCGCGCGCTCGACGTGCTGGTCCGCCGCTGCCTCGAGCCGGATCCGGCGCTGCGGCTCGCCAGCTGCGCCGCGCTGGCCGACGACCTCGGCCGGATCGCGCGCGGCGAGCCAATCCTCGCCAACGCCACGACCTGGCAGCGCCGCGCGTGGCGATCGCTGCATTCGCATCGCATCGCGATGGCGCTGCTGCTCGCCGCCGCGACGGTGGTCGGCGGTGGCGCCTGGCTCGGCGGACGGCTCCTGCACCAGGCGGCGACGCTCGACGCGCACGCCGAGCTGCTGGCCATCGAGTCGGCGCTGCTCGAGCTCTCGCCGCGGCTGCGGCCGCTGCTCGAACGCGCCGAATTGGCCCGCTACGCGCCGACGACCGAGCCGGACCGCCGCGCGCTGGAGGAGCGGATCGAGGCGGTGCTGTCCAGCAGCGGCGACGCGACCGGCAGCGCCGAGGCGTATCGCGCCTGGTCGCGGTTCCTGCTGCGGCCGGAGCAGGCGGCCGACGCCTTCGCCCGCGCGAAGCTGCGCCATCCGGGCAACCCGTTCGTCTGGCTGCTCTCCGCCCGCCGCCACCTGCGCCGCGCCGCCGATTCGCCGGCCTGGTCGCCGCAGACCCCGATCACCTACGATCTCCTGGTCGAGCCGCTCGGCGTCCCGGCGGCGCTGCACAACCACCCGACGATGCGCCAGGTGATCGCCGACGCCCGCGAGGATCTCGAGCAGGCGCGGCGAACGGCCGCCATCGACGATCTCCCGGGACTGCGCTGGATCGGGATCCTGTGCGCCGGGCTCGAGCGCTGGTCGCAGGGCGACGCCTCCGGCGCGATCGGGCTGCTGGAACAGTGCACGACGCACGGCGACATCGACTTCGAAGCGACGCTGTTCCTCGCGCTGGCGAACTGCCACAAGAAGCGCGTCGACTGGGCGGTGGATCACGCCCGCCGGCTGTGCACGGCGCACCCGGGCATCGCACCGGCGGCGAAGCTGCTGGCGCTCTGTCTGCAGGTCGATGCGCGCGATCGGCTCGATCGCGGCGAATCGCCGGTGGCGCAGCTCGAGGAGGCGGCGCGCTGGTTCACCGAATCGCGCAACGACCATGTCGTGGATCGCATCCTGTGGGCGCAGCTCGAGTTCGACCTCGAGGTGGCGCGGCTGATGGCGGGTCAGATCGACCCCACGCGCTGGGCGGCGAACGTGGCGACGTGGGCGGCCGTGCGCGACGAGGTCACGGTGCTGCCGGACGTCAGCGGCGCGGCGGTCGGCGCGGCGCATGCGCGCGTCGGCGCCGCGCGAGCGAACCTCGCGATGTTCGCGCTGCGCGGTCAGGAGAGCCTCGATCAGCTGCGCGAGGCGATGGTCGACCATCGCGCCGCCGGCAGCCTGGTGCCGGACTCGGCGTGGGTGATCGCCCAGGAGGTGCAAGCGGAACTGGCGGTGCGGACGCTCGAGGCGCGGTTCGCGGCGCTGTCGGCCGACGGCGCGTTCGTCGAGCCGTTGCGCCGGCGGATCGGCGCGCTCGAGGCGCTGGGCGAGGCGCGCACCGCTGCCGACGGGCGGGCGCTGCCGCCGAATCCGTGGGCCTCCGCCCAGGCTGCGCTGGCGGAGGCGCAGCTCAGGCTGTGCGAGGCGGCGCTGCCCGGGCGCGATCCGATCGCCGCCGCGCAGTCGCTCGAGGAGGCCGCGGCCCTGGCGCAACGCGCGCGCGCGCTGGCGCCCCAGATCGCGACGATCGGGAAGGTCGAGAGCGACTGCCTGGTGCAGGCGGCGTTCCTGCGGCCGGCGCCGCTCGCCGCGCTGCGCGAGATCCTGCGGCGCCTGCCGCACGAACAGCTGACCGGACCGCTCGACGCGCTGGCGCGCTGGCTCGACCCGCTGCTGCAGCTGGCCGGCAGCGAGCGCTGCCCCGACCGGGCCGCGCTGCTCGAACTGGCCGACGAAACCGTCATGCGGATGGTGCGCGCGGCGCCGGCGGAGCCGCAGCGGCTGGCGCTGGCCGTCGAGGTCGCGCTCCACCGCCGCTGGCTCGAGCCCGCCCGCGCGCTCGACCATGTCGACGTCGCGCTGGCGCGCCTCACCGGTGCGCCGCCCGACCCGGTCGTGAACGAGGCGCGCGCGCTGGCGCTGATCGCGCTGGCCGAGCTCGGCGGTCGCGACGGCCTCGATGAAGAGGAGTGCCGCTCGCAGGCGACCGCGGCGCTCGTGGCGGCCGCGGCGGCGACGCC
>VGYY01000162.1 GCA_016872815.1 Planctomycetota bacterium | reverse complement strand
CGCCGCCGCGTCCCGCGGCCCGTCCGGCGCAGTACGCCGGCGTCGGCCGCAACGACCCCTGTCCGTGCGGCAGCGGCCAGAAGTTCAAGAAGTGCCACGGCAAGGATGCCACCTGACCCGACCGGCGCGCCGGTGCCTGTCCGGCGACGCTCGCGCGTCGTCACGGCGCTGCTGTACGCCTTCTACGACGGCTTCTTCGCGCTCTTCCTGCTGCTGACCGCGCCGTGGTTCCTGGTGCGCATCGTGCGGGATCACGGCCTGCGCGCCTCGCTCGCCGGCCGTTTCGGCTTCGGCCCGCGCCGCGCCGGCGGGCGGCGCTGCATCTGGGTGCATGGCGTCTCGGTCGGCGAGGTGAAGGCGGCGCGCCTGCTGGTGGAGCAGATCGCCGGCGCCCGCCCCGACCACGACCTGGTGATCAGCTCGACGACGTCGGCCGGGTTCGCGCTGGCGAGGCGGCTGTTCCCGAAGCAGCTCGTGATCCAGTTCCCGCTCGACCTGCGCTGGATCGTGCGGCGCGTGCTGGAGCGCGTGCGACCCGACCTCATCGTGCTGGTCGAACTCGAGATCTGGCCCAACCTGCTGCGCGAGGCGCAGGCCCGGGCCGTCCCGGTCATGATCGTGAACGGCCGGGTCTCGGCGCGTTCGTTCCGCGGCTACCGGCTGCTGGCGCGGCTGCTGCCGCAGTTCGAGCTGATCGCCCGCTATGCGGTGCAGAACGACGAGTACGCCGAGCGCCTGCGCGGGCTCGGCGTCCCCGAAGAGCAGATCGTCGTCACCGGGAACATGAAGTACGACACGCTGCGCACCGAGCTGCCGGCGGCGGTCGTGGCAGCTGCGCGGCGCGAGCTCGGCCTGTCGGCGGCGACGGCGCTGGTGGTCGCGGGGAGCACGCATGCGGGCGAGGAGGAGGCGCTGCTCCTCGAGCTCCGCGGCTGGCGCCGGGCGCACCCGGGTGCCCGCCTGCTGCTCGCGCCGCGCCACGTCGAACGGGTCGACGAAGTGGTGCGCATCATCGAGAATCACGGCTTCACGGCGACCCGGCTCACCGAACTGCGCGCGACCGGCCGCACGCCGCCGGACGACGCCGTGCTCCTCGCCGACACCATCGGCGAGCTCGAGACCTTCTACGCGCTGGGCCGCGTCGCCTTCGTCGGCGGCAGCCTGATCGATCGCGGCGGCCACAACATGCTCGAGCCGGCCGCGCTCGGAGTGCCGACGCTCTACGGGGGCAGCGTCCACAACTTCATCGACGAGGTGCGGCTGCTCGAGCGCTTCGCCGGCGGCGAGCAGGTGGCCGACCGGAATGCGCTCGGCGCGGCGGTGGCACGCCTGCTCGCCGATCCGGCCGCGGCCCGGGCGCTCGGCGAGCGGGGACGGGCGGCGGTGGCGTCGATCCGCGGCGGGACGGCGCGCAGTCGCGACCTGCTGCTGGCGCTGCTCGACGCGCGGTGACGCGGGGCGCTCCGGCCGTGCCGAGCGGGCACCGGCCGCGGTCCCTGCTTCCGCCGGCGCGGCCAGACGGCAGAATCGCGCCCCTTTCGTGACCCTTCGCCGGCCGCGGCCGGCGCTCCCACGGCCGGTGCCGTCCGACCGCGCCGCCAGCAGGAAAGACGCTCCACCGCACATGGCCAAGCGCACGCTGTTCACGTCGGAATCGGTGTCGATGGGGCACCCCGACAAGCTCGCCGACCAGATCTCCGACTCGGTCCTCGATGCCTGCCTGGCGCAGGATCCCTTCTCGCGCGTGGCGTGCGAGACGTTGCTGACCACCGGTCAGGTGATCGTCGCCGGCGAGCTGACGACGTCGGCGAAGGTCGACTACATGGAGGTGGCGCGCGAGGCGCTGCGCAAGGTCGGCTACGTCGATGACCAGTGGGGGATCGCCGCCGACACCTGCGGCGTGCTGATCGCCATCCACAACCAGTCGCCCGACATCGCCCAAGGCGTGACCGGCAACGCGCGCAAGGTGAGCCTCGAGCAGGGCGCCGGCGACCAGGGGCTGATGTTCGGCTACGCCTGCGACGAGACGCCCGAGCTGATGCCGCTGCCGATCATGCTGGCGCACCGGCTGATCATGCGCCTCGCCGACCTGCGCTTCGCCCGGAAGCTCAAGTACCTGCGGCCCGATGCCAAGAGCCAGGTGACGGTCGAGTACGACGGCGCGCGGCCGGTCCGCGTCGAGGCGGTGGTGATCTCGACGCAGCACGACCCCGACGTCGACGCCGGGAAGATCCGCGCCGACATGATCAGGCACGTGATCAAGGCGGAGATCCCGAAGCAGTTCCTCGATGCCGACACGAAGATCCACGTCAACCCGACCGGTCGCTTCGTCATCGGCGGCCCGCAGGGCGACACCGGCGTCACCGGCCGCAAGATCATCGTCGACACCTACGGCGGGATGGGGCGGCACGGCGGCGGCGCCTTCTCCGGCAAGGACCCGAGCAAGGTCGACCGGTCGGCGGCTTATGCGGCGCGCTGGGTGGCGAAGAACGTCGTCGCCGCCGGGCTCGCCAGTCGCTGCGAGGTGCAGGTGGCCTACGCCATCGGGGTCGCCCGGCCGGTGTCGGTGCGGGTCGACACGTTCGGCACCGCGACCGTCGACGAGGCGCGGATCGAGCAGGCGGTGGCGAAGCAGTTCGATCTGCGGCCGGGAGCGATCATCCGCGACCTCGATCTGCTGCAGCCGATCTACTTCGAGACGGCGCGCCATGGCCACTTCGGCCGCGACGCCTTCAGCTGGGAGAAGACCGGGAAGGCGGCCGCGCTGCGCAAGGAGTGCGGCCTCTCAGGGTGATGATTCGCGGTTACCCGGTGGCGGTTCGGGCGGTATCGGAACCGCCCCGATCCAGGTTGGGGGCTGGCTGCCGACCGGAAGAGTTGAGTTGCCCCGGGCGCGGCTGGTGCGCAGACTGCCACCCGATCCGCCGCCAGCGGGTGCGTTGTTGACGCCGAAATCGGCCGCGAACGCGGCCGGCGCCAGTCGTCGCAGGGAGCGGGTGCACATGGACCCTATGGACCATCCGAAGCCGGTCGAAGTCTCTGCGGATGCGCGTTCGGCCGCGGTGCGCCGCCGCCGGCGTGGCGGCTTCACGCTGGTGGAGCTGCTGGCGGCGATGGCGATCCTCGCGCTGCTGCTCGGGTTGTCGGTGACGATCGTCAACAAGGCGCGCGCGGCGGGCGACGAGACCGCCTGCAGCCAGCAGCTGCGCGACATCGCCCTGACCATGCAGACGTGGGTCGACCAGCGCAACAACGGCAAGTGGCCGAAGGAACGCGGGATCAAGTTCCTGCTGGTGCCGGTGAAGGAGGGCTACATCACGGGCGAAGGACTGAAGAAGTTCGCCTGCCCGGGGACCAATGACGAAACCTTCGACCCGGCCGATCCCACCAAGACGGTCGGGTCGGGCCTCACCGACTGGGACAACCTGAACCCCGACTGCATCTCGTACGCCGGCCGCGACGCCCTCGCCAGCCCGATCCAGCGGAGCCGGCTGGAGAACGAGGCGCTGGCCGCAGACGACAACTGGGAGGGACAGGCCGGCCGCTCCAACCACGATGGCGTCGTCCTGATGGTCTATGCCGACGGCCACGTGGTGAAGAAGGACCTCGCGGACCTCAAGGATCAGCTGCCGGAGGGCCAGGAGTGGCTGCCGGTCGGCCCCGATTCGCCGGACGAGGACCTGAAGAAGCTCGCGTTCGACTGACGTTCGCATCGCCACGCCGGGCCGGATCGATCCGCCCCGGTCCGGCGCGCCGCCCGCTCGCGGGGACCGCGTCTTGACACCTCGCCGACCGTCCGGCGTAATCCCGGCCCTTCGCGCGATCCCGATGGAGAGACCATGCGCTTCGCCCTGATCGCTGTCGCCCTCTGCTGCCTCGCGGCGCCGCTGCGCGCCGACGCTCGCTGGCAGCTCGACTGCACCACCAGCCAGATCTCGACCGTCACGCTGCGCGGCGTCGAGGGGGCGGGCAACTACGGCTACATGACGTTCACCGTGACCAATCGGACCGGTCGCGAGGTCCCGCTCAGTTTCGGCGTGTGGGCCAGCACCGACGTGCCGGGCCGCCTCTATCGCGGCACCATCGACCCGGTGGTCAAGGCGGCGGTCGAGAAGGCGACCGGCAAGACCTTCAAGTCGCTGACCGAGATCCGCGGCGAGAAGCTCGCCGACGGCAGCTCGATCGACGTGATCGTCAGCTTCGGCAAGCTCGACCCCAACGTCGACCTGCTCGACGTCCACCTCCAGGGTCTCGTCGACCGCGTCTTCCGCGACAAGGGGAAGACCTACGTCGAGGACAAGGTGCTGGTGCTCGAGGCGGCGCGTCCAGGGGACGAGTTCTCGCGCCAGTACGACTTGGTGAAGGTGAAGAAGGTCAAGTGGGTGGCGCTCGAGCCGGCGAAGGAGCTGAAGCGCGCCTGATCGGCCGCGACTGCGGCAGCGCTGCGCCGATGGCGGAGCCGGGCCCCTCGGGGTGCCGGCTCCGCGGCCGTTCCGGGCGCGGCAGCGCGCACCGGACGGCTGGAAAACGGCGGAGAGCGGCCTAGCATCCTGCGACCTTTTTTCGGGCGAATGGCGTGCGCAGGGGCATCCCTGCCCCGCGCGAGCAACGCCGCGCGCCCGGTCGGAACGGGAGCAGCTCCGTCATGGGCCACAGCGTGACCCTCATCCGCGGCGACGGCATCGGGCCGGAGGTGGCCGTCGCCACCCGCCGCGTGCTCGATGCGACCGGCGTGAAGATCGACTGGGACGTCCAGGACGCCGGCGTCGACGTCCATGCGCGCGAGGGCACGCCGCTGCCGGAGCGCGTCAAGGAGTCGATGAAGCGGACCAAGGTCTGCCTCAAGGCGCCGATCACGACGCCGGTCGGCACCGGCTTCCGCTCGGTCAACGTCGAGCTGCGGAAGATCTTCGACCTCTACGCCTGCCTGCGGCCGTGCAAGACGTTCAAGGGCGTCCGCTCGCGCTACGACGCGATCGACCTCGTCATCGTCCGCGAGAACACCGAGGACCTCTACGCCGGCATCGAGTTCAAGCGCGACACGCCGGAGGCGGCGCGCATCATCGAGGTGATCAAGGACCTCCAGCCGGCCGCGAAGATCCGCGACCACGCCGGCATCTCGATCAAGCCGATCTCGGTCGAGGGCGCCCGCCGGATCGTCGAGTTCGCCTTCGACTTCGCCGAGAAGAACGGCCGCAAGAAGGTCACGGCGGTCCACAAGGCGAACATCATGAAGCACACGGACGGCCTCTTCCTCGAGGTCGCGCGTGAGGTCGCGACCAAGCACCCGAAGGTCGAGTTCGAGGACCGCATCGTCGACAACATGTGCATGCAGCTCGTCCAGTACCCCGAGAAGTACGACGTGCTGGTGCTGCCGAACCTCTACGGCGACATCGTCTCCGACCTCTGCGCCGGCTTGATCGGCGGGCTCGGCGTCGCGCCGGGCGGGAACATCGGCCTGCATGGCGCGATGTTCGAGGCGGTGCACGGCAGCGCGCCCAAGTACGCCGGCCAGGACAAAGTGAACCCGACCGCGCTGATCCTGTCGGGCGCGCTGATGCTCGACTACCTCGGCGAGAAGGCGGCGTGCGTGCGCGTGCAGCAGGCGTGCGCCAAGGTGATCGCCGAAGGCGCGCACGTCACCTACGACATGCGCCAGTCGGGCGATGCGCGCAAGCCGGTCGGCACCCAGGCGATGGCGGACGCGATCATCAAGGCGCTGTGAGCGGCGCGGGCGGCGCCCGGAACGGCGGAACGGCAAGGAGCAAACGGAAATGGCGAAGGTGACGGTCGTCGGCTCGGGCTTCGTGGGAATGACCACCGCGCAGCGCATCGTCGAGGACAATCTGGCGGATGTCTGCCTGATCGACATCGTCGAGGGCAAGCCGCAGGGGATCGCGCTCGACCTGATGCAATCGGGGCCGGTGCGCGGCTACTCGAGCCGCATCGTCGGCACGAACGATCCGAAGGACACGTACGGCTCCGATCTCGTGATCGTGACCGCCGGCCTGCCGCGCAAGCCGGGCATGGACCGCAGCGACCTGCTCGGCGTGAACGGCAAGATCGTCCAGGCGGTCGCCGACTACGTGAAGGCGGGCTCGCCGAACGCGACCGTGCTGGTCGTCACCAACCCGCTCGACACGATGGTCTACCTGATGCGCGCGATGCTCGGCTTCCCGGCCGAGCGCGTGATCGGCATGGCCGGCGTCCTCGACTCGGCGCGCTTCCGCGCGTTCATCGCGATGGAGCTCGGCGTCAGCTTCGAGTGCGTCCACGCGATGGTGCTGGGCGGCCACGGCGACTCGATGGTCCCGCTGCCGCGCTACAGCACGGTGTCGGGCGTCTCGATCGAGGAGCTGATGACGCCGGAGCAGATCAAGCGCCTCTCCGACCGCACGCGCAACGGCGGCGCCGAGATCGTGAACCTGCTGAAGACCGGCTCGGCCTACTACGCGCCGGCGGCGAGCGTGGTCGAGATGGCCCACTCGGTCCTGCGCGACCAGAAGCGCCTGCTGCCGTGCGCGGCGCTGCTCACCGGTCAGTACGGCTTGAACGACATCTACATGGGTGTCCCGTGCGTGCTCGGCAAGAAGGGCGTCGAGCGGATCATCGAGCTGAAGCTGAACGACGCCGACAAGGCGTCGCTGCAGAAGTCGGCCGAGGCGATCCGCAAGGACCTCGACGTGCTCCGGAAGCAGGGGCTGCTGAAGTGAAGATCCACGAGTACCAGGCGAAGGAGCTGCTGGCCCGGTTCGGCGTGCCGACGCTGCGCGGGCAGCTCGCGCACGATGCCGACGGCGCGGCGAAGGCATTCACGGCGCTCGGCGCGAAGGTGAGCGTGGTGAAGGCGCAGGTGCATGCCGGCGGCCGCGGCAAGGCGGGCGGCGTCAAGCTGGTCAAGTCGGCCGACGAGGCGAAGAAGGCGGCGGCGGGGATGTTCGCCGGGCCGCTCGTCACCCATCAGACCGGGCCCGAAGGCGCCAAGGTGCGCAAGGTCTGGGTCGAGGAGGGGTGCGAGATCGCGCGCGAGCTCTACCTCGGCGTGGTGCTCGACCGCGCGGCACGGATGCCGGTGGTGATGGCGAGCCAGGAGGGCGGCGTCGAGATCGAGGAGGTCGCCGAGAAGCACCCCGAGAAGATCCTGCGCGAGTGGTTCGATCCGCTGCAGGGGCTGACCGGCTTCCAGGCACGCCGCCTCGCGCTGAAGCTCGGGCTCACCGGTGATTCGTTCAAGGCGGGCGTCCCGCTGCTGCAGGCCCTCGCGCGGTGCTTCCTCGAGAAGGACTGCTCGATGGTCGAGATCAACCCGCTGGTGGTCACCAAGGCGGGTGGCCTGATCGCGCTGGACGCCAAGGTCGCTTTCGACGGCAACGGCCTGTTCCGCCACAAGGACGTCCAGGCGTACCGCGATCGCGATGAAGAGGACGCGCGCGAGCTCGCCGCGTCGGAGCATGGACTGTCGTGGGTCTCGCTCGACGGCAACGTCGGCTGCATGGTGAACGGTGCCGGCCTCGCCATGGCGACGATGGACGCGATCAAGCTGGCGGGCGGCTTCCCGGCCAACTTCCTCGACGTCGGCGGCGGGGCGACCAAGGACCAGGTCTGCGCGGCGTTCAAGCTGATCCTGAAGGACCCGAAGGTGAAGGCGGTCCTGGTCAACATCTTCGGCGGCATCGCCAAGTGCGACGTGATCGCCGGCGGCATCCTCGCCGCGGCCAAGGAGGTCCACCTCGGCGTGCCGCTGGTGGTGCGGCTCGAGGGCACCAACGTCGAGATCGGCCGCAAGATGCTCGACGAGAGCGGCATGAAGATCCTGACGGCGAAGACCATCGATGCCGCCGCCAAGGCGGTGGTGAAGGCCGCCACCGGAGGCAATGCATGAGCATCCTGGTCGGCAAGTCGACCCGCGTCATCTGCCAGGGGATCACCGGCGAGGCGGGCAAGTTCCACACGACCAAGGCGATCGAATACGGCACGAACATGGTCGGCGGCGTGACCCCCGGCAAGGGCGGCACGACGGTCGATTGCGGCGGCGCGTCGGTGCCGGTGTTCGACTCGGTGGCGGCTGCGGTCGCGACGACCGGCGCGAACGCCAGCGTGATCTACGTCCCGGCGCCGTTCGCCGCGGATGCGATCCTCGAGGCGATCGACGCCAAGGTCGAGCTGGTGATCTGCATCACCGAAGGCATCCCGGTCAACGACATGGCGAAGGTGCACCGCGTGCTCGAAGGCAGCGGCACCCGCCTGGTCGGCCCCAATTGCCCCGGCGTGATCACGCCGGGCGCGTTCGCCGAGGGCGAGCACAAGACCGGCTGCAAGATCGGGATCATGCCGGGCTACATTCACCGTCCCGGCACCGTCGGCGTGGTGTCGCGCAGCGGCACGCTGACGTACGAGGCGGTGTGGCAGCTGACCCAGCTCGGACTCGGCCAGTCGACCTGCGTCGGCATCGGCGGCGATCCGCTGCCCGGCACCACCTTCGTCGACGTGCTGCGCCTGTTCGAGGACGATCCCGCCACCGAGGGGATCATCATGATCGGCGAGATCGGCGGGTCGGCCGAGGAGGACGCCGCGCGCTTCATCGCCGACCATGTCAGCAAGCCGGTGGTCGGCTTCATCGCCGGGCAGTCGGCGCCGCCCGGCAAGCGGATGGGCCACGCCGGCGCGATCATCGCGGGCGGCAAGGGCACGGCGGCGGAGAAGATCAAGGTGCTGAAGAAGGCCGGCGTCCGCATGGTGAACAACCCGGCGAAGCTCGGCGCGACGATGAAGGACGTGCTGGCCGGCCAGGCGTGACCGCGGACGGCTCCGGGGGCCGGCGGGCCCGGGGGCCGCGTCCCGGGCGGAGTGGCCGCGAGTATCATCCGGCCGCTCGTTTCACGCACCGGTTCCCGAGCCCTCCAGATCCGGTGCGGGGATTCGGACGGCGATGGCTTGGCGGCTGCCTTGGTGCCGAACGGCACCGTGCGAGGTGATCGTGACGCTCCTCTTCTTCAGCAACATCGGGCTGCCCGGCCTGATCATCATCGGCCTGGTCGTGCTCCTCCTGTTCGGAAGCCGTCTGCCCAACGTCATGCGCAACCTCGGGCGCGGCGTGACCAACTTCAAGCAGGGCTTGAAGGAGGGCGCGGACGACGACGAAGAGGGCGACGGCAGCGGCAAGGCGAAGAAGGACTGAGCTTGTCCGGCGCCGGCGACGTGCTGTTGCTGCTTGCGGGAGGGCGTTCGTCGCGCTTCGGGCGAGACAAGGCGTGCGAGCCGTTCGGCACGGCGGGCGAGCCCCTCGCGTTGCGTGCGCTGCGGCGCCTCGCGGGCGTCGCGCCGAGCCAGGTGCTGGTGCGGGCGGCGCCGCTGCCGGGCGTG
>VGYY01000161.1 GCA_016872815.1 Planctomycetota bacterium | reverse complement strand
CGCGAGCGCGACCGGATCGCCGGGCGGGACCAGCCGGACGCGAGCCGCTCCGCCGCCGGCGGCGGCCAGCGCGCGCACCCGCTCGCCGATCGCGCCGGTATCGCTGGCGATCACCGGCAGCGCCATGCGACCGGCCTCGTCCAGCCAGAACGACCACGATTCGGGCGCCAGCGTCGGCAGCACGACGACGTCGGCCGGCGTCCGGCACGGCTCGTCGGCGGCATACGGGCCGTGGAACCGCACGTCGAGCGCGGCGGCGAGCGAGCGCAACTGCCGTTCGTGCTCCGCCGTGGCGAAGCCGCCGTGGAGATCGAGGGAGAGCCCGCCGGGTGGCTGGCCGGCGGGAGCGCCCGCTTCCGCCGCGGCGAGCTGCCGCGCCGCAGCGAGCAGAACCTGCGCGCCCTTCAGCGGCGCGAGCAGCGTGGCGCAGTTCACCCGCAGCCGTCCGGCCGGACTGTCGGCGCGGAGGCAGGGTGCGACGATGCCGGTCTCGAGACGCGGGTGCGGGAGCACGGCGATGGCCGCCGCCACCGGCGCATGCAACGCGATGCGCGTCGCATGGCTCGGCGACGGCGCGAGCCGCACCACCGCCGCCGCGAGCTCGCCGCCGGCGTCGTCGCCGTAACGGTCGAGCGCCGCGCCGAGCTGCGCGTCGCTCTCGTGGCCGAAGCGCGGCACGCAGGGAGTGCAGGACGCGCGGCCGAACGGCTCGCGGCACGGCACGTCGAGGTCGTCGGCGTTCGCCCCGGGCCGCAGCCGGAAGACGCGCGGACAGCTCGAGTGGAGGTCGTGCAGGTGGACCACGCTCGGCACGCCGCGCGCGGCCGCGCGCCGCACCAGGTCGGTGCCGAGCCGGATCCAGTGGTGCAGGTGGACGACGTCGGGGCGGAAGCGGTCGAGGAGCGCCTCGAACTGCGCGGCGACCCACGGATGCGGGCCCTTGTCCCAGTGGTCGAAGTAGAGATCGTCCCGGTGCAGGCGCGTGACCGGGACGGTGGCGCCGACCGCATGGGCGACTTCGCGCCGCGGGCGCCATTCGAGGCTCCCGCAGAAAACCTCGACGGCGTGGCCGCGCGCAGCGAGCCCGCCCGCCAGCGCCGCGGCGTAGCGCTCGGTGCCGCCGCAGCCGTCCGGCGGGAACGCGTGGACGACCAGCAGCACCTTCATCGCGCGCCGCCGGCGGGGGCCGGATCGCCCGCGTAGATCGCCGCGAGCGCCGCCTCGTGGCTGGCCATGGTCGGCGGCAGCGGCGCCGCCAGGGCGAACTCGCGCAGTCGCTGCGGCCAGGCCGCCACGTAGCGGAGCGCCAGCGCCAGCGCCACCGCATCGCCCGGCGCGAAGTACAGCCCGTCGACGCCGTCGCGCACCCCCTCCGCCAGGCCGCCGATCCGGCTGGCGATCACCGGCACGCGGGCGAGACGCGCCTCCTGCACCACCAGCGGCCAGTTCTCGAACCAGAGCGACGGCACCACCAGCGCATCGACCTGTGCCAGCGCCGCCGGCACGGCGGAGTTCTGCAGCGCTCCGGCGAAGCGGACGCGGAGCCCCTGCGCGCGTCGCTTCAGGTCGGCGAAGTAGGCGGCATCGGCGGCGGCCGACCCATAGATGGTCAGTTCGGCCTGCTCCAGCCCGGCGGCGCGGAACGCGTCGACCAGCACGTGCACGCCCTTGTGCGGGACCGGCGTGCCGAGGAAGGCGAAGCGGACGACGCCGTCAGGCGCGTAGGCACGATCCGGCGCAGCGGGCGCCTGGTCGACGCCATACTCGAGGTGCGACCGGCGCGACTCCGGCACTCCCGCCTTGGCGGCGTGGTCGAACAGCATCCGCGACGGCGCGATCACGTGGTCGACCTGCGCCAGCAGTTCCGCCGCCTGCGCCGCGCGGCGCTCGAGCAGCGCCACCGGGATCGGCGGTCCGGGCGGCTGCGCCACCCTCTTGCGCGGCAGCAGCGGCCGGAAGCCGCGCACCTGGTCGACCAGCGGCGACAGGTCGACGCCGAACATGCGGCGCATCAGCTCGAGCCCGCGGAAGGCGTGCTCCGCTCCCTTCTTCTGGGTGAACGGCAAATCGGCGAGGCAGCGGCTGCAGCGGTCGGGCTCGGGCCCCTCGCAGCGCTCGCCGCGCGCGTCGATCAGCTGGCCCATGCGGGCGCACCAGAGCCAGAAGTCCTGCAGCGTGATCACCACGCGGGCGCCGCGCCGCTTCGCGCGCCGCACCAGCCCGAGCGACAGCAGCATCAGGTGCTGGACGTGGACCACGTCGGGCCGGAAGTCCGACAGCACCTGGTCGAACCGCTCCTCGATCGCCGGGTTGTCGAAGGTGGCGGCGAAGTCGGGATAGAGCAGGTTGTTGACCACGATGCGGCAGTCGAGCCCCTCGACCCGGCGCTCCAGCAGTTCGTAGCTGCGGTGCGCCTGCAACTTCTCCGAATAGAAGAGGGCGACGTCGTGGTGGCGCGCCTGCGCCCGCGCCAGGCGCAGCGTGTAGACCTCGGTGCCGCCGGAGTGCTTCGGCAGGAAGAAGTGGAGCGCGTGGAGGATCCTCATCGCGCGGCTCCCGCGTCGCGCGGCAGCAACTCCGCGCGCCGCGCGCCGTCGAAGGCGCGGCCGCGCCAGCCGTCGAGGAGTCCGCGCGCCTTCCACAGCGCCGCGCCCGGCCGTCCGACCAGCGTGGCGTAGCCCAGCGCCAGCGGCAGCGTCAGCACGTCGCCGACGAGGAAGCGCAGCCAGCGCGCGGCGGAGCCGTGCTTGCGCAGCAGGTGGAAGGCGTTGCGCGCGCTCAGGTACTTGCGCAGGGGGGTGTAGCCGCCGCCGCTGGCGGCCGACCCCTCGTGGACCACGCGCGACCGCGGCGCGTAGGCGAGACGCGCGCCGGCGCGCGTCGCCCGCGCGCAGAAGTCGACGTCCTCGACGTAGCAGAAGAACGCCTCGTCGAAGGCGCCGAGCCGCTCGAACCAGTCGCGGCGCAGCAGCCAGCAGGTGCCGGCGAGGAAGGAGACGTCGCGCGCAGTGTCGTGCTGGCCGCGGTCAGGCTCGCCGTGGCCGGTGAGCAGCGCGAGGTTGCGGCCCCAGGTGAGCGCGCCTCCCGCCGACCAGATCCGCGGCGGCTCTCCCGGCAGCAGCAGCTTCGGCCCGGCGAGCGCCGCGCCGTCGGCCAGCGCGGCGCGCAGCGGAGCGAGGAAGGCACGCTCGACCTCGGTGTCGGGATTCAGCAGCAGCAGTTCCGTCGCGCCGAGTTCCGCGGCGCGGCGCAGACCCAGGTTGGCGCCGGCGGCGAAGCCGCGGTTCAACGGCTGCACGAGCAGTTCGAGCACGGGCCGCGCGCCGCTCGCCGGTCGCGCCGCCTCCGCGCGCAGCAGCGCCTCCCCCGAGCCGTCGCGCGAGGCGTTGTCGACCACCACGATCGGCCGCGCGCCGAAGTCCGACGCGCGCAGCGACGCCACGCAGCGGGCGAGCCCGGCGCCGCCGTTGTAGTTGACCAGCACCGCGACGACGTCGCCGGCAGCGCTCATGCGAGGAACGGCCGCATCACGGCCCACCAGCCGCGCAGGAACAGGTCGAGCCCCCGCTCGCCGCAGCGCGCCACCGCGCCGCGGCGCACCATCGGCGCATGGCTCAACGGCCGCGCGCGGAGCAGTTCCCCGTCGCCGACAGTGCGGGCCGCCTGCAGTTCGCGCCGCTGGCGAAGGAGCGCCGGGAGCTCGGCCAGCAACTCGCGCTTCCCCGCCCACCACGCGCCGAGCAGTCCCTGCGACGCGGCGAAGGCGATCCAGACCAGCTCGTAGGCGAGGATTCCGGGCAGGCCGAGGAGCAGCGCCGCGGTCGAGTGGTTGCGCAGCAGCAAGCGCCAGCGGTTGCGGCTGTGCAGGCGGGCGCGCCGCGCCGGGTAGTCGGGCCCCTCGCGGTAGCTGGTGCCGGCGGTCCCTTCGCGATGGAAGACCCGCGCGGCCGGGACGCGCCGCAACTTCATTCCGCGGGCGCGCAGCCGGAACGAGAGGTCGTGGTCCTCGAACAGGATGAAGTAGCCCGGGTCGTAGCCGCCGATCGGCGCCACCGCGTCGCGCCGCAGCAGCAGCGCCATCGAGATCACCGCGTCGACGTCCTCGGCCTCGCCGGGGGCGCCGGCCAGCGGCGCGAAGAACCGGTCGAGCGTCATCACGCCGACGTAGTGGAACCAGCCGCCGTCGTAGTGGATGCGCGTGCGGTCGCCGTCGAACAGCGCGCGCGGCATCGCCACGACGGCGCCGCTCGACTCGGCGTCGGCCAGCAATCGCTCGAGGCAGTCCGGGGCGAGGATCGCGTCGGCATCGACCTGCAGCACCCACGGCGTGGTCGCCTCCGCCAGCCCGCGGTTGCGCGGCGCCGCCGGTCCGTCGTTGCACCCCATCGCCACCAGCTCGACCGCGGGGAACTCCGCCCGCACCAAATCGGAGCTGCCGTCGGTGGAGGCGTTGTCGTAGACGACGATGCGGCCGGGCGGCCGCGTCTGCGCCAGCAGGGCGCGCAGGCAGTCGCCGAGGTAGGCGCGGCCGTTCCAGTTGCAGACGGTCGCCGTCACGTCGCCCGGGGGGATCACCTCCCGATCATCGACGGGGCGTGGGCGGCGATGCAAGCGCGGCGGCGGCGGAGATCCGCACGCTGCCGCGCCGACCGGCGCGACAGGAACGCTTTGCGTGACGCCGGCGGCGCCCGACGGCCGCCGCCGGCCGCTTCCGGCTCGAACTCAGTGCACCGGGAGCCGGAAGTCCGGCGCCCGGCAGACGCGGCGGCGGGCGAGGCAATAGGGCAGGTTCAGGCACGCGTTCAGCGTCGCCTTCACCGCGATCCACTTGCCGCCCGGCGTCTGCTGCAGCGACTCGTTCAGGCCGATCGTGCCGGTCGCCTCCGCGGCGGCGGCGCCGGCGTCGCGATCGGTCGACTGCCGCGCGGTGCCGCCGACCAGCGCCTTGCGGGCGAGCTTCCACGCCACCTTCGCCACGTCGCTCCAGGCGCAGTGCTTGAACGCGTAGATCCAGAAGTTGCGCACGTGGTAGTAGAGGCTGCGCTTGCCGGCCTTGAGCCCGAACGGCGTGGCGTGGAAGGTGACCACGTCGGGGTGGAGCAGCACGCGCCAGCCGAGGTCGAGCAGGCGGGTGGCGAGGTCGCGCTCGTTGCCGTAGATGAAGATCCGCTCGTCGTACCAGCCGGCCTGCTCGAGCGCGGCGCGCCGCGCCAGACTGCCGCAGCCGCGGAAGGTGCAGAGGTAGCGCTCCTCGCGGACGTCGGCGCGCGCGAGGTAGGCGTCAGGCATGTCGGGCTCGATCACCAGCGTGGTGATCAGCGCGGTCGTCGCCGGCTCGCGGGCGAAGCGGAGAAGCAGCCGCTCGATCCAGTCGGGCGGCAGCACCACGTCGTCGTCCAGGATCGCGACGAACTCCTGCGTCGCCGCCTTGAAGCCGAGATTGAACGTCTCGCACGCGCCGAAGCGCGAGTGCGGCATCACGATCAGCTTCACGTCGGGGAACTCGGCGCGCACCGCCGCCTCGGTCCCGTCGGACGAGGCGTTGTCGACGACGATCACCTCGGCCGGTTGCGCCCGCTGCTCCGCGATCGCGCGCAGGTTGGCGAGGAGGTGCTCCCGCTTGTTGAAGGAGGAGATCACGCAGCTGACCGGAACCGCGCTCATGGCAGCCGGTACTTCGCGTGGAGCGCCGCAAGGTCGCGCCAGAGCTCGTCGATCTGCTCCGGCCTCACCTCCATGAACGCCTCGACGTACTCGATGCCGCGCAGGTCGATGTTGATCGTGCGCGCATAGGCGAGCCCGAGCCGCTTGCCGACCAGGTCGTTGTAGGCGAGCTGGCTGCGGAAACAGTCGAGGGCCGCCCGCTTCGCGTCGATCCACGGCGTGATGTCGAGCAGGAAGCTGGCCAGCGTCGGGTGGTTCACCTCGTAGCCGAGGAGGCGGACGATCAACGCGACGCGCTGCAGCGCCCGCCCGGCGGCGAGCCCGACGGCGAGATGGTCCGGGTGGCACTCGAGCAGCGAAGGCGCATAGACCAGCGCCGGGCAGGCGCGGTCGAATTCGGCGACCAGCGCGGCGACCAGCGCCTCGTCGGGGACGAGCCTGCCGTCGGGGAACGCGAGCGTGCGCACCTCGTCGACGCCGAGGCGCTCTGCCGCCGCCTTCGCCTCGCGCCGGCGCGTGACGACCAGCGCCGCCGCGTCGCCGAAGCGCGCCTCGGGATCGCCGGCCTCGCCGCCGCTCACCTGCACGACGACCACGCGGTCGCCGCGCGCCTTGTGGAAGAGGATCGCGCCGCCGCAGCCGATCGTCTCGTCGTCGGGATGGGGCGCGACCACCACCACCGTGCCGCGCGGCAGCGTCCCCGGATCGACCAGCGGCGTCCAGCTGCGGTACGGCGAGAACCCGCTCATCGGCGGCGCTCCGCAGCGGCGGACGCGGCGATCGCCGCCCGGTAGAGCTCATGCACGGCGCGTTCGTGGTCGGCCAGCAGGTGCGGGGTCGGCGGCAGGGCGGCGCGCATCGCGACGAGCGTCTCCGGTCGATCGAGGAAGGCCGCCAACGTAGCAACCAGCGGCGCCGCGTCGGCCACGGCGATCACGCGGCCGAACCCGGCGACGCGACGCGCCGGCGCGCCCAGGTCGGAGACGACGACCGGAAGGCCGAGAGCGATCGCCTCCTCGACGACGAAGGAGAAGGTCTCCCGCGCGCGCGACGGGAAGACGGCGACGTCGCACTCCGCGACGACGGCCGCCAGGCGCGACAGGTCGTACGCGCCATGCCAGCGCACCGGCAGCCCGTCGGCGAGGCGCCGCAGTTCCGCCTCCTCGCCGGCGACCGGCGCTCCGAGCAGGTCGAGCGAGACCCCGCGCGATGCGAGCGCGCGCACGGCGGAGAACAGGAGATCGACCCCCTTCAGGCGCGAGAGGTGGCCGAAGTGGACCAGGCGCAGGCGTCCCGGCGCCGGGCGATGCGGCGGGCGGGCCGGCGTCGCCGCGGGATCGAGCGACAAGCCGAGCGGCAGCGCGACCATCCGCTCCCGCGGCGCGACCTCGGCCGCGGCCAGCAGCTCGCGATGGCTCTCCGAGGGAGCGATCACCGCGTGCATCCGCCCCACCTCGGCGGTGAAGCGGGCACGGCGCGCGGCGAGGCGGGCCGCCAGGGCCGGCGCGCCGTCGTCGGGAGCGATGCAGGCGACGCACCGCTCGAGCTCGACCGGCAGCGCGCCGCCGCAATCGAAGCCGTCGGGGCGGCGCAGGAAGAAGCGCGGGCAGGCGGCGTAGGCGTCGTGGAGTTGCCCCACCGCGGGCAGCGGCGAGAGCTCCTGCAGCAGCGCATCGCCGAGGTTGAACCAGTGGTGCAGGTGGACCACGTCGGGCGCGAAGGTGCGCACCGCCGTCGCCACCGCCGCCAGCAGGCCGGGCGGCGCGAAGTCGACGCCGAACCGCTCGTCGTGGCGGCGGAAGAAGCGGATGACGGCGCTGCCGTGGAACGACTCCGTGGCGCTGCGCGTCGCGTCGTCGCGCCGCTCGCTGCCGCAGAAGACGGCCGGCAGGAGGCCCTGCTCCTGCTGGCGGCGCACCAGCGCGGCGACGTGGCGCTCGGTGCCACCCGCGAACTCGGGCGGGAAGTTGTGGACGAGGTGGGCCACCCGGAGCGGCCGCGGCGGCGCGTCGCCCGTCATCGCGCCCGCTCGTCGGCGCGGATGCGCCGGAACCCCTCGCCGTGCGTCGCGCCCTTCGGCAGGAAGGCCGAGCGCCAGGCGTTCAGCCCGGCGAACGCGTGGGTGATCGCCGTGTGGCGCAACTGGCTCGGGAAGCAGCGGGCAAGCTCGAGCTTCCGCTCCATCACCGGCGAGACGTCGACCACCACCTCGGCGGCGAGCGTCCCCCACACCTCGTAGGCCCAGAGTTCGCACGCGCGGGCCGCATCGCCGCCATCCGGAGGCCCGCGCTCTTCCCCGGCCGCCTCGCGCCGCCAGCGCGCCAGCGCGCGCGCCGCCGCGAGCGCCACCACGTGGTGATCGCCATGCACCTCGTCCTGGTGCGGCGCATAGATGACGCCCGGCCGCTCGCGGGCGAGGATCGCCGCGAGCTGCGGGACCAGCACGCCGAGATCCTCCTCGCGCGCGCGCCGGCCGTCGGGATGGCCGAGCAGCTCGACCGTCGCGCCGATCGCGACGGCGAACGCGCGCGACTCGGCGGCCCGCTCGGCCACCCGCGTGTCGCGTTCGGCCGCCGTGCCGGCGTTGCCGTCGCTCGCTCCGTCGGTCACGACGACGATGTGGACCCGCTCGCTGCGCGCGCGATGGAGCAGCAGCGTCCCGCCCGGCCCGATCCACTCGTCGTCAGGATGCGGCGCGAGCACGACGACCGGACCGCCCGCGGGCGGCGCGGCCAGCGCTCGGGGTGTCGGCGGCGGATCGAGGTAGGGTTCCATCGCGGGGGATCATCGCCTGCGACCGGCGTGCGGCTCAAACCCGCCTCCGGGACGCCGCGCCCCGGACGCCCCTCCGCTCACCAGATGTCGCTGTCCCCCATCACGATCTCGAGCGAGTCGCGCGCCTGTTCGGGCGGGTAGTCGCTGCCCTCGAACCGGCGGATGCAGAGATTGAAGATCGACTCGCGCGGCGCGAAGCCGAGCGCGGCGAGGTCGGCGAAGTGCGGCTGCGCCGGTGCGGTCCAGGCGAGCAGATGGGTCAGCTTCGGTGCCGGGTGGGCGGCGCCCGCGCGGGCGGCGGCGCCGAGCAGCGCCCGCCATGTCGTGCGGTCGCCCGGCGCGATCACCCAGTCGACGATCGGCACGAGCTCCTTGCGGAAGGCGTGCCACGAGAGGCCGTGGACCAGGAAGCCGCGCAGCCTCCCATCCGGCCCCTCGGCGCGCAGCAGGCGGTAGCGCGTGCTCGGGCAGGCGGCGTAGCGCCAGTTCCAGACCTTCGCGGTGCGCAGCGAGGCGACGACGCCGGGCCGCGCGAGCGCGGCGTCGAGCAGGTCGAGCTCGCCGCCGAACGCCTCGACTTCGGCGACCGTGATCCGCTCGTCGCGATTCCAGTCGAGCGCGGCCGCGAGCGGCAGCTCCTGTTCCACGACCGGGCAGCGCACCGGCTCGTAGCCGCCGAACTTGGTGCCGACGCGGAACGCCTGCGGGTTGGGGAAGCCGAAGAGGAGTCGCAGGTCGTCGCGCCGGCCGAAGCGCTGGTAGAAGGCGTGGGAGAGCGTGAGGTAGACGCCGTTCTTGCGCAGGCTGCCGCGGAACTCGGGCGCGATCACCGTGTCGACCGCCTGACCGAGCCGGAAGGCGCCGTCGGCGAAGCGGAAGCGCGCCGGCATGCAGGTGAAGGTGCCGACGATCTCGCGGCCGGCGGCGCCGTCGGCCTCGGCCACCATCGTCGTGTGCCCCTCCGGGTTGCCCGGGAAGGCCCAGCGCCAATGCGCGAGCGTGCGCGGCGCGAAGTCGGGATTTCCTAACGCGAAGGT
>VGYY01000160.1 GCA_016872815.1 Planctomycetota bacterium | reverse complement strand
CGGCTCGATCAGCCGAGGTCCTTGAACGAGAACTTGCGCGCGACGCTCTCCTTCGCCGCTTCCTTGCCGTCGATCTCGCAGTACGGATAGACGAAGAAGTTGCGCGGCCCGGCCACCGCCGGCGGCACCAGCGGGACATCACGACCGGCGCTGAACTCGATGCGATCCCGGGTGAGGCCGCCGAAATAGAAGTCGGCCATCACCGGGTCCTTGTCGGCGACCTTGTCCGCCTCGGAGATGTCGACCGGCGCCCAGCCGAGCCCGTCGACGAAGAACTCCGCCCAGCAGTGGTAGCCGCCGACCTCGCCCGCCGTCTTGTCGGTCGGGATCGAGGCGCCCATCAGGAAGCGGGACGGCACGCCGTGAGTCCGCGTCAACGACATGAAGTAGGCGTGGAAGTCGGTGCAGTTGCCGTACTTCGACGAGCAGGCCCACTCGGTCGATCCGGTGCCCCAACCGGTCCCATCCTTGCCGTAGCGCATCTGCGCCAGCACGTGGTCGTACGCCTGCCGCCCGATGGCCGCCGCACCTGATCCAGTCGGGGTGAACCCGCCGGCCATGGCGTCGACCGCGCTTCCGACCGGGACGAGTTTCGTTCCGGCGAGGAAGCGGGCGCGCGTCGCCGCATCGAGGGCGGCGCCATTCGGTGCGGCGGCGAAGTCGGTCTTCTGCTCGCGCCGCGTGACGTCGTAGGTCACGCGCACCGTCAGCGGCAGGCTCGCTGCCGGGACACGGGTGTGGAGGATCCGATTCCCGAGCGTCGGCTCGGTCGTGATGACGTGGCCTGCCGGCGCCTCGACGGAGCGGACCAGGACCTGCTGGAACGGTGCGTCCTGGGCCACCGGGAGCCACAGATCGACGGTGGCGGCCCCGGCCGGCGCGTCCTTGACCGTCGCTTCGTAGACGAACTCGAACCGGCGTTCCGGCGTCGCGCTCGAGGTTGCCGTCGGGGCCGGCTGGAAGCGATCCACCCGGCCGTCGGCGGCGCACGCCGACAGTGCGACGAGCGCCGAGAGCGGGAACATGGGGGTCGTGCGCACGGGAGGGGCCTCATCATGGAAAAAGGAATGGTCGGAATCGTAGAAGTCGAATCTGTCATTGGCAATACGTCTCACCGACATCGCAATATCGACTATTCCCGTGGCGATGGCCGTCTCGACCGGAATTGGCTCAGGGAAACCCATGTGCGGAAAACGTCCAACCACGGGATAGTTACTGCAGTACCAGCAGCCGCTAGCCGAGGCACCCCACTACGGAACCCGCCCATTCGATGCGCGTATCTCGATCCACGCATCGACCCTCCCCGAACCGAGAGAGACCCCCCGCCATGTCCGAATCAGCGTCGCCCAGTCCGATCCCGCGCCCCGCGCCCGTCGATCTGCCCGTCCCGCCGTTCCCATGGGCCGACAACATCGAACTCGTGTTGGCCCGCTACGAGCGCCAGCTGATCAACCACGCGCTGGCGAACTCCGACCACGTGAAGCGGCGAGCGGCCAATCTGCTCGGCATCTCGCGCTATGCGCTCGAGCGCCGCCTCATCCGCGTCGCGCAGTTGCTCGACGGCGCACCGGCGCCGAAGAACAAGGCCGCGGCGGGCGGTACGACCGGCTCCTGACGCAGGAGCGGCAGCCATGCGAGCGCGCGCACCGCGGGGGGTGCGCCGTCGCTCCGTCGCGGCGTTCACCGTCCTTGAACGCCTGCCGCGGCACCGCTTCAATCGCGCCGTCCACCGACTGCGTGCGGGTGTAACTCAGTTGGCAGAGTGTCAGCTTCCCAAGCTGAATGTCGAGGGTTCGAACCCCTTCACCCGCTCCACTCCTGCTGCCGCTGCGTGGAGGTATTCGCACTCCGATCGCCCTTTCCACGCCGCCTGATCGAGGGCCGGTTCGGGCGCGGATGGTGCAGCCTGCGGCAGGTCGAGGACGCTGCAGGCGTAAGGCCGCCGAAGGAGCCGGGGCATCCGGGACGCGGCAACTGGCCCGCACGCTCGCCGAGCTCTGCTGAACGGCCGGCCGCGCGGGAGACGCCGAGCGAGTGCGGGCATGGGCGAAGTTGACCGCCGCGTCGCGCGCGTCAACGTCGCTCGCCGCGGTCAGTTCACGGTGAGTTCGGCGCGATTGCTGGCGACGATGCGGAGTCGATCGAAACGCAGGCTCCACGCCATCAGTTCGTACGTCGCGCCGGCCGCGCCGGCTGGCACGGGGCACTGCACGTGGTACTGACCGAATTCCCCGAGCAAGTCGAGGAGCATCTCGCCGAAGACGGGCACGTCGTCGATGGCCGTGATCGCGAGAAGCACCGGTTGGCCCGTGATGCCTCCCGTCACGGCGAGGTCGACGTCGTCGCCCTCTTCGGCAACGCCGGGGGCGACGGTCAGCCGCAGGGCCAGCGCGGCGAACGCATGCACGCTGCCGGAGTCGGCGAGACCGTTCGGATCAGCGAGCGGCGCCCCGACGAGCAGGTCGCCGCCGCCATCGCCATCGAGGTCGAGATCGCTCGACAACGAGCCGCCGAACCAGCTGCCGTCCACGCCGTCGATGACTTGCAACAACATTCCGCTCGCGCCGGAGCGAAGTTCGACCGCGTCGATGCCCGGCCACGCGATCCACCAGTCGGCGAGACGGTCGCGGTCGATGTCGCCGGCGGCCGCAAGCGTCACGACCGCGTTGGCAGCGCCGGTGCGAATCGCCAGCTCCCAAAGGACGGTGCCGCTGGCGCCGGAGACCATCCGGACCGCCAGTCGATCTCCGTCGTTCCCCACCAGGACGTCGCCGACGCCGTCGTGGTCGACGTCGCCGCCATCCGCGATGGCGGCGCCCAGGCGCGCGATGCCGCCGAGGGAGATCCGCGCGAGCTCGGCGCCGGTCCTGCCGGAGAGGACGAAGCAACGGTTGCCCCCGGGAGCTCCGACGAGAAGATCGCCGACGCCGTCTCCGTCGCGATCAGCGGCTCTGGCGAGCGCGCTGCCGAACCCGGGGAATGCGCTGCGCGACGTCGACCAGATCGTCGCGCCGTCCGCAGAGCTGTGAAGCGACACGTTGCGATTGCCCGGCGAGCTGACCGCGAAGTCATCGTGACCGTCGCCGTCGATGTCGCCCATCGTCAGCAACGCAGTGCCGAGGCCCTCGGCATTCGCAGATCCGATCCGCTCCACGATCGTCGCACCCGTCGCGCCGGACACCACCCGCACGCCGCCGCAGTCCGTCAGCGCGCCCTGATCGAAGCCTGGCATCGCGATGATCACGTCCGCGACACCGTCGCCATCGCTGTCGCTGCAACCGGCGACGGCCGCTCCGAAGCGAGCACCCGACTGCGGCGGCCCACCGATCGAACGGAGCTCCGCGCCGTCATCGCCGGAACGGAGGTGCACCACGCCACAGTCGTCGCTCCCCACGAGCTCCGCTTCGGCGCCGACGATGACGTCGTCGATCGCGTCGCCGTCGAGGTCGCCGCTGCGCGCGAGCGCCGTCCCGAACTGGCCACCAGCGATCGTCGCGTCCGCGGTCCAGAGCGCGCGGTCGAGCCGGCTCACGGCCGCACGCTCGACCGCGCGACGTCCGTTCAGTCGTCCGCCAGAGACGCAATCCGGCTTGAGGCTCGGGATCGGATCGACGGAGTCGAGCAGCCAGTCCTTGATTTGCAGGATGTCGCGGGTCACGTCGGAGGAGCGCAAGAGCGCCGCCACTCCGGTCACGAACGGTGCCGCGTACGACGTTCCGGCACCGAGGATCGAGTAGCCGCCGTCGATGGTGGCGATCACGAGGTTCTGGCCAGGCGCTCCGAGGTCGGTCGAGAGCCGGCCCCAGTTCGAGAAGTCCGTCAGCCGGTCGGACTCTTCGGTCGCCACCACCGTGATGATCTCGGGCAGGTCGAACGCCGCTGGATAGCTCGGCGTGCCGTCGAGGTCGAGCGACTCGTTTCCGGCCGCCATGACCGAGAGGAGCCCGGCATCCCCCGCCGCGTCGAAGCCGTCGTAGAGCGCCTGACTGAAGGTCGTACCGAAGACCCAACTGTTGTTCGCGACATGCGCACCGTGGTCGACGGCGTACTGGAGCGCGACGATGATCGACGAGACGTCGGGGAGATTGTGGAGATCGGCCATCTTGAGCGCCATCAGGCAGACGCCGCGCGCGATCCCCGCCATGCCGGCGCGGTTGTTCGTCGTCGCGCCGATGATGCTGGCGACGGCGGTGCCGTGGTCGACGTCATCCAACGGATCGCCGTCGTTGTTCAGGACGTCGATGCCGTGGACGTCGTCGATCCAGCCGTTCGCGTCGTCATCGAGGCCGTTGTCGGCAATCTCGCCGGGATTCCGCCACATCTGCTTGCGCAGATCGGAATGCCCGTAGGCGATGCCGGTATCGATGACCGCCACGATCACGTCCTGCGCCTGATTCGCGATGTCCCACATCTCGGGCGCGTCGATGTCGGCGTCGCTCGGCTGCGAATGCGACCATTGCAATGGAAAATACGGGTCGTTCGGGATGTCGGTCAGGCGACCGCGATAGTCCGGCTCGGCGTAGCGCACCAGGCCGCTCGCGTTCAGCGACTCGAGCGCGGCCGCGAGATCGGTGTCGGCAGGGAGTTCGAGGCGGTAGATCGCTCCACGCCAGAGTTCGCGATCGATCGTGGCGCCGATCCGCTCGCGAATCGCACGGCGCGTCGCCGCAGTGGAGGCGCCTGCAGGTCGATAGACGATCCGCTGAGGCGAATGGTCGGTCGCGTCCAGCACGCGGCGCCAGTCGGCGGCGGAGGTCGTTTGCGGCGCAGCTGCGGCGAAGCCGGGCAGGAGCGAGGCGGCGATCCACAGGACGGCTGCCGCTCGTCGGGCGAACGTCCGTCGGCCGCCGAGAGCGGTGACGGGCGTCCTCGCTTGGCCGATCGAGCGCATGGCGGTCTCCTGCTTCTGGTGGGTCGAGGCCCGGCTCGCGCAATGGAGCGGGATCGTCCCGCCTCGCGTGAACGCAACGTGCGCCCGGCCAAGCCGTGACGTTGCCGCTGGTGCGGACTCGCGGCGCGATGCCAAGTCGATCTTAGTTCCGCGAGAGTGTCGATGGCCTGCCACGTCGTGACGGTGCGCGGGAGTGCCGCAGTAGCCCGCGACCGCGCGCTGCGGTGCCGGTGCGGATCATGGCACCCGTCGTCGGGCAGCGACGTCTTGCGGTACTTCGAGTAGCGCGTCTTCCGGGGGCGGCCTATCGTCCGCGCCATGCTGCGCCCCGCTGTGTTCGCCCGCTCCGCCGCGACGCTCCTCGGCGCAATCGCGCTGTCGACGGCGACGGCGACGGCGCAACAGAGCGGCGTGCCCGAGGCGGGAGTCGTCCGCTCCGGCGACGGACTCGACATCGGCTTCTCGCCGGAGCTCCGCTTCGCGCGCATCGAGCCGCGCGGGCGGCGCTTCACGCTCGATGGAGGCGGCGGCCTCGTCGTGACCGATGTCGCGGCGCTCTTCACGCCGATCGCGGGCGAGACGAATCGCGCGGTGAACAGCTCGCTCGAGCAGGACGCCGACGCGAACGGGTGGCCCGACAGCCTCGTCTTCGTCGACTTCTGGGGCAGCGGCGGCAGCGCGACGTGGGACGGGACGCGCTTCGCAGACGGAGCGCGATCGCTGCGCCTCGACGGCGGCGGCGGCGAGGCGATCGAGGCGGCGATCGTGGCCGTCGCGCCGGGCGAAGAGCTCCTGCTGCAAGCGGCGCGTTGCGGCACGCCGCGCGTGCGACTGCTCGCCTTCTGGTACGACGGCGCGGGACAACCGCTCGGCTCGCTGCTCGGCGAGCCCGAAGCGGGCAGCGCCGCGTTCGCGCCGTTCGGACGCGTCGTCACGGCGCCGGCGCGCGCGACGACGCTGATCGCCGGCTGGCAGAAACTCGACAGCGGCTCGCTCTGGATCGACGCGCTGCGGGTCGTCGCGCCGGCGGCGAGCGTGCGCGCGCGCCTCGACGGCGCGGCGCAGTTCGACCCGGCCGGCCGCTTCGCGCGCCAGCAGACGGCGCTGACGGTGCTCGAACTCGACGCGGTCGTCGAGTGGCGCAGCGCCGCGAACGGCGTGACCGGCGCGCTCGACCTGACCGATCGCCGCGGGCAGCCGCGCGCGCTGTCGGTCGAGCTGATCGCGCCGCTCGCCGTCGCCGGCGCCGCGCTGCAAGTCGAGCCGCGCGCGACGCAGAAGCTCGCGCGCACCAACATCTGGGGCGAGTTCCAGTCGCTCGAAGAGGCCGACGAGGGGCTGCCGTTCGGCGAAGGGCTACATGGCCGCTATCCGCTGCTGGCGGCGCGCGACGCGCAGGGGCGCGACGGCGCCGTCGCGTTCGGCCTCCCGCCCGGCGACGCTCATCCGTTCCGGCTGCACGCGACGACGGAGCCGGGCGGCGGCGTCCGCCTCGCCTGGCCGCTCGGCCTCGCGACCGAGCCGCAGGCGGCGCGCAACCGCGCGCGCGTCGAGTGGTTCCTCGCCGCTGTCGAGCGCGACTGGCCGCTGCGCAGCGGCCTCGCGCAGATGGCGCGCCTCTGGCCGCGCTTCGGGCAGCGCCGCTTCGGCGTCGCCGGCACGTGGCTCGCGTTCACCGATCCGGCGACGATCCGCGCCGTCGCCGATTTCGGTTTCGCCGTCCACGAAGGCGATCAATCGGTCGCCAGCGACGACGCGCTCGGCATCGCCTCGTTCTGCTACGTCGAGCCGTGGGACGACTGGGTCGACCTCGGCGACTACGCAAACCAGCCGAGCTACGCCGACGCGCTGGCACGCCTCGCCGCGCAGCAGACCGCGCCGGGCTGGCCGCCGTCCGTCGTCAGCTTGGCGCGCGCCGTCGATGTCGGCGGCATGCGCGACGCCGCCGGCGCCTGGCACCACCAGATCCTCAATCGCCCGTGGATCTCCGGCAGCGGCTGGAGCTGCCTGGTCGCGCTCAATCCCGAGGCGGGACTCACCGACGACGCCGGCCGCGGCTGGCCCTCTCCGTTCGACCACTTCGCCGGCATCGTCGACGCCTCCGCGCAGTTCTGGAGCGCGCAGGGCGCCGCGCTCGACGGCGCCTACCTCGACTCGATCTCCACCTACTTCGGCCACGTCCTCGACTTCCGCTCCGATCAGTGGGAGGCGATCCGCACGCCGCTCACGTGGGACCGCACGTCGCGCGCCGTCGCGCTGTGGCCGCCGTCGCAGGTCGCCGCCGTCGCCGCCGCCCACGCGCAGCGCGAGCGCGCCGCGGGCCGCCTGCTGATGGGCAACGCGCTGATCCCGTCCGTGCGCGCGTCCGCGCTCTGGTTCGACTACCTCGGCATCGAGGCGAACTGGGGCGCGGGACCGGAGAGCGACGCGACGCTCCTCTGGCGCCGTGCCGCCGCGTTCCGCCGCCCCTTCTGCGTGCTGCAGAACACCGACTTCACGGCGTTCGACCACGCCGACATGGAGGCGTTCCTGGCGCGCTGCCTCTTCTACGGCCACTTCGCGAGCTGCTTCTCCGTCGACGCCTCGAGCTTCCCCTACTTCGAGGACTCGACGCTCTACGAACGCGATCGCTCGCTCTTCGTGAAGTACGTGCCGCTCGTGCGCCAGCTCGACGCCGCCGGTTGGGCCCCGGTCACGCACGCGAGCAGCGACCGCAGCGATGTGCTGGTGGAGCGATTCGGCGGCGCGGGCGCTGGCGGCGGCACGCTGCCCTATTTCACGGCGCTGAATGACGGCGCGCAGTTCCGCCACGCGTCGCTCGTGATCGCGAAGACGCCGCTCGCACTCGGCACCATCGCAAGCGTGACCGACGAGGTGCGCGGCGTGCCGCTCGCCTTCACGCAGGACGCGACCAGCGTGACGGTGACGCTCCCGATGGCCCCCGGCGCCGTACGGATGATCCATCTGCAGTAGCCAGTGCCTCGACCGGTCACGGAAGCGCTCTGCACCCGCCCCCCGAGCCGGCGCCGCCGTGACCGCGTCCGCCGAGCGCAGAGAGCGCCGAGGTCCCGTCGTGCCATGCGCCCCGCGCGGCGATCAGTGCCGCTCTTCCTCGCTGCCGTCGTCGGCCGCAGCGTCCGCGTCGCCGTCCGCGGTCCCCGCCTCTTCCTCGACGTAGCCGAGTTTCGCCAGCTCGGCGCGCAGCTGCTCCTCGGCTTCCTTCGACAGCCTGCCGCCGTGGCGCTCGCCGCTGTAGATCTCGAGGTTGCGCGCGCGCTGCTCGCGGACCCGTTCGAGCAGCTGGCGGTCGAGGCCCGCCGCGACATCGGGGTGTTTCGCGGCGACGTCGGTGAACTCGTGCGGGTCCTTGGCGATGTCGTAGAGCGCGTGCTTGCCGCGGGTGCGCCGGATCCACTTCCAGTTCGCGGTCGTCAGCGCGAGCTCGCCGCGATTGGGCGGCGACATCGAGAAGACCGCCCGTTCGGCGAAATCGGGCGCCAGCACGTCGCGGCCTTGCGCCTGAGCGAGGAATTCTCCGGCCGGGAAACCCGGCACCGCCGACAACGCCGTGGGAAAGACGTCGATCAACGACACGACGGTCGCGACCCGTTCCGGCGCCCGTCCGGGGACACGCAGCAGGAACGGCACGTGCGTTCCCTCGCGCCAGACCGGTCCATGCAGCGGGAAGTTGTGCTGGCCGAGTCCCTCGCCGTGGTCGGCGACCACCACCACGGTCGTGCGCTCCCACGCGCCGCGCGCGACCAGCGCCGCGCGGATCGCGGCGAAGTGGTCGTCGATCAGACGGATCCCGGCGTCGTAGCGCGCGATCTCGCGTTCGAGCTCGGCGACCCGTCCGGCCGGGGCTCGGGCCGGCGCGCCCGACGGCGGCGCACCGATGCGTCGCTCCGCCATGTGGCGGCGCATCGCCTCATCCGGGGCGAAGGTCTCCAGGTGGACCCGGTTGTCCTCGCGCGGCGGCGCATGGGCGTCGAAGAAGTGCGTCCACAGGAAGAACGGTTCGCGCGCGTCCGCGAGCCACGCGAGCGCCTCGTCACGCGCTTCGGCGCCCGGCCGCACCTCCCCGTCCGGCTCCCCCCAGGCGGTGAATCCGGCGGCGAGACCAGTGATCCGCTTGGTCGTCGCCGCGGTCACGAAGCCGCCGGTGTCCCAGCCGGAGGACTGCAGCAGCTCGGCCACCGTCCGGAAGCCGGCCGTCGACACCAGTGCGCGCGACTCCTGCACGTTCTCGGGCGACCGGAACGAGCAGGCGAGCACGCCGTGCGCCATCGGCTCGACGCCGGTGAAGAGCGACGCGTGGCTCGGCGTCGTGTGGGTCAGCACCGTGTGGCACTGTTCGAAGACGATCGACTCCCGCGCCAGGGCATCGAGGTGCGGAGTCGTCGGCCGCGGATAGCCGTAGCAGCCGAGATGGTCGGCCCGCGTCGTGTCCATCACCACGAGCAGCAGGTTGGGGCGCGACTCGACTGCCGCCGGCTGCGGCGGCGCGGGCGGACCGTCCTGGCGGCGAGCTGCCGGACGCGGCAGCGCGAGCAGCGCCGGCACCGTCAGCAGCGCCCACCATGGCCCCCACCCGCTCATCCGCG
>VGYY01000159.1 GCA_016872815.1 Planctomycetota bacterium | reverse complement strand
TGGTGCTGGCGGCGGCCGGCTGCGCCGTCGGCGTGCTGATCTGGGGCGCCGCGACCGGCCGTTTCGAGGCGGGGCTGACCCGCGCGCTGGCCTTGCTGGTCGTGGCATGTCCCTGCTCGATCGGCATTGCCGCGCCGCTGACGCTGACGCGCGCACTCGCGGCGGCGGCGCGCCATGGCGCCGTGGTGCAGTCGCTCGAGGGCTTCGAGCGGCTCGGTCGGATCGCCGCGGTGGCGAGCGACAAGACCGGGACCCTGACCGAGGGCGACGCACCGACCCTGAGGCTGTGCGATCCTGCCGGCAACGCCCTCATCGCCGAGGAGTTCGCGCGTCATGCGCCGCTGCTCGCCGCGCTGGCGCACGCTTCCCAGCACCCGATCGCCCGTGCCTTGCGCGACCGGCTGGCCGGCATCGAGCCGGCGGCGCTCGCGGAGGTGGTCGAGATTCCGGGGCGCGGAGTGCTGGCACGCACCCTTGCCGGCACGGCGGTCACGCTCGAGCGGGCGCCGCAACCGGCAGGCGACCGCGCGCCCGGCGAACTCCGTTCGACACTGCGACTCGCCGGCACCCCGGTGCTCGAGGTCGCGCTGCGCGAACAGCTGCGGCCGGGAGTCGCCACCCTTGGCAGCGAATTGCGCCGCCGCGGCATCGACCTCCTGATCTTCTCCGGCGACGATTCGCGCCGGGTCGAGCCGATCGCCTGCGCGCTCGGCGGCGAGGGCTTCGGCGAACTGCTTCCCGAGCAGAAGGCGACGCTCCTCGCCGCGCGGCGCGACCGCGATCGCGGCATCGCCTGGCTCGGCGACGGCGCCAACGACGCCATCGCCCTGGCCGGGGCCGACGTCTCGCTGGTGGTCGACCGCCGGCTGGAGTGGCTGGCGGATGCCGCTGACCTCGTGCTGCTCGGCGACCGGGTCGGCGCGCTGCCGCAATTGATCGACGTCGCCCGCCGCGCCCGCGCGCGCATCGTCACGGCACTCGCCTGGGCTGCGATCTACCACGCGGCGACGCTGACTCTCGGCGTGCTCGGCCTGCTGACGCCCGCGCTCGCCGCGCTGGCGATGGCACTCGGCAGCATCGCCGTCGTCCGCCTCGCGCTGCGACCGCTCGACGCAGCCGTCGATGTCTCGGTCGCTCTCTCCGTCGCTGCATCCACGAAGGCGCCGCGACCGGGACCCGCGCCCGCTCGCCGGTCGCCGGTCCCCTCCGTCGCCGCAGGAGCGACCTCGTCATGACCGATCCGACCAGGCCCCCGACCGACCCGGTGCCCGCCACGCCCGCCGCACTCCCGGGCGGCAGCAGCGAACTCTCGCCCACGATCGCCGAGGACCACGCTCTCGCTGCGAACGAGCGCTCGAAGCTGGTCTACATCGGCCACGCGCTGCCGTGGCCGGTCGTGCTGCTGTGGGCGGCGTTCCTCTCGTTCGGGCTCATCTACTTCCTCGTCCACCTGTGACGAGGAAGCGGCGCCGCCCCGAAACGGGACTCACGGCCTGCCGGCAGGTCCAGGGTCGGTGACGTTCGGGGTCGACAGCACGCGCTTGAAGCACCAGAGCGCGAGGCCCCACACGAAGAGCAGCGAGAGCGTCATGAAGGCGATGCCGGCGCCGGACAACTCCTGCGCCTTCGCCGGCACGGCAGCGCTCGCCTGCTCCTGTGCGACGGCCGTCGTCGCAAAGAGCGCCGTGGCGATTACCGCCGCGACCACGCGACGCGCGCCACGGCGGGTGGCGCCGATCGCGGCACGGAGTCCGGTCGCTGTTTCGTGCCGCCTCATCGTCCGGCTCCTGTCGCGGGCTCGGTCTCGTCGGGCGGCCGCTCGCCGTCGACGTCCAGACCGGCCGCTTTCCAGCGCTTGACGCCGATTCGGGTCAACAAGATCAGACCGACCGTCACGACGGCGACCAGGATCAGCGAGTAGCCGCCCACGGGGTTGTAGTCGACCTGCCCATTGGCACCGCGGTGACCCGGCACGAACGCCTTGCCCCACCAGGCGCCGAGGTTGTCCTTCGCGAACAGCACGATCGACGTGAGCAGGTAGGCCGGCGCGACGAACTTGAGCACGAAGCCCATGAAGGCGGGGATGCGCATCTGCGCCCCCTCATGCGCCTCGTCGAGGCCGCGCTTCACGCCGAAGCACCAGCCGAACGCGACCACCTGGAAGAAGGCGAGCACCACGATCAGGAAGGTGCCAACCCAATCGTCGATCGTCCCCCAGCCGACGGTGCCACCGGTGAACCAGAGGCAGTAGCCGCTGCCGGCAACCGCCACGGAAGCGACGATTGCGGTGGCGCGCTGCCGGCTGCAACCGAGCGCCTCCTGGATGAACGCCATGGTCGGCTGCAGCATCGACAGCGACGAGGTGATCGCCGCGAGGAAGAGCATGAAGAACCAGAGCGCGCCGATCAGGTTGCCGCCCGGCATCTGGGCGAAGACGACCGGCAGGGTGTTGAAGCCCAACCCGAACGTCCCCTGCCCGATGATCCCGGTCGCGCCCATGAAGATGAACGCCGCCGGGATCGTGATCATCCCGCCGAAGCCGACCTCGAAGAGCTCGTTGGTCGCCGAGGCGGTGAGCCCCGACTGCACGACGTCATCGCGCCGCTTCATGTAGCTCGCGTAATTGATGATCACTCCGAAGCCGACCGAGAGGCTGAAGAAGATCTGGCCGGCGGCGGCGAGCCAGGTTTTCGAATCGCCGAGCTTGCTGAAGTCCGGGTTCCACATGTAGGCGAGCCCGGTGCCGACGTTCTGGTCGGGATGGAGTTCGTTGGCGGGCAGCGTGAGCACGCGGATCAGCACGCCGAGCGCGATCACCGCCATCGCCGGCATCGCCCACTTGCAGAAGGTCTCGATCCCCTTCGACAGTCCGCGGAAGACGAACCAGATGTTGAGCGCCATCGTGAGCAGCCAGAAGACGAGCACGCCGCCATGGCCGGCGCTGAAGAGCTCGCCGTCTTTGCCCTGCCCGGTGAACGACTGCCAGAAGCTGCTCGCCTGCGTGGCCTGAGTGTTCATCGGCGCATTCGGATCGACGCCGATGCCGCCGGTCAGGTACTTGAAGAAGTAGCCGAGGCACCAGCTCTCGATGAAGACGTAATAGAAGTAGACGCACAGCGGGATCAGCACGCCGATCACGCCGACGTAGCGGAAGAAGGAACCCTTGCCGACGACCCCCATGATCGCGGGCGCCGAGTGGAACCCCTTGCGACCGCCGTAGCGCCCCATCGTCCACTCGGCCCAGCCGATCGGGATGCCGAGCAGGAGCAGCGCGCAGAAGTAGGGAATCATGAAGGCGCCGCCGCCGTTGCGGCCGCCTGGCCCGGGAAGCGCAGGAAGTTGCCGAGGCCGACGGCGGAGCCGGCGACGGCGAGGATCACTCCCAGCCGACTGCCCCAGCCGTCCTTTGCTGCTTGCGCCATGGACGCCCCCCCCCAAGCCACCGGTCGGCGGAGTGCGCGCCGGCAGCCGTTTTCCTGCGCTCGCCCCCCGCGCGCTCCCCGGGGGGAAGCGGCGGAGTGTAGCGCGGCGCCGCGCCCGGGCGACGGACGGAACCTCAGTTGCACTCCGTCGCGCTGCTCTGGGCCGTCGCACCTCAGTCACCGGGTGAGAGCCTCCGGCACCGGGCTCGAATTCCCGGCGTTCGTGCGATGCTTTTCCCAGATCGAGGATTCCCATGACCGCCGCACCGAACCTCACCGGACTGCGCCACCGCCGAATCCTGGTGGTCGATGACGAACTTGCGCTGCGCAAGGGGCTTGCGCAGCGGTTCGAGGACGAGGGCGCCGAGGTCACCACCGCCGACACCGTCACCCTCGCGCGCAAGTCGTTGAAGGAGGGGGACTTCGATCTGGTCGTGCTCGACCACCGCATGCCCGACGGGACCGGCCTCGCGCTGCTCGAGGAGCAGAAGCGACAGGGGGCCGCGGCCACCTTCATCATGATGACCGCCTACTCGTCGACGGAGGATGCGATCCGCGCGATGAAGGCGGGCGCGGCCGACTACCTGCTGAAGCCGTTCGACCTCGACGAACTGGTGCTCGTCGCCGAGCGCGCGCTCGAGAACGTGGCGCTGAAGAGTGAGGTGACGCGCCTGCGCGCGCGCGCGGTCGGCGCCGGCGGCAGCGCGAACATCGTCGGCAAGAGCCGCGCGATGGCGGAACTGCGGGCGCTGGTGGAACGCGTGGCGGCTTCCGGTGCGCGCACGATCCTCATCACCGGGGAGAGCGGCACCGGCAAGGACGTGGTCGCCCGCGCCATCCACGCTTCGAGCCCGGAGGGGGGCCGCCCGTTCCTCGACATCACCTGCACGGCGCTGCCCGAGGCGCTGCTCGAGAGCGAGCTGTTCGGCCACGAGAAGGGCGCCTTCACCGACGCCAAGTCCGCCAAGCGCGGCCTGTTCGAGGAGGCCGAGGGCGGCACCATCTTCCTCGACGAGATCGGCGACATGCCGCTGTCGCTGCAGGCCAAGCTGCTGCGCTTCCTCGAGAGCAAGAGCTTCCGGCGCGTCGGCGGCCTGAAGGAGATCAAGGTCGACGTCCGTGTCATCGCCGCGACCCACCGGCGCCTGCCGGAGCTGGTGGCGACCGGCCAGTTCCGCGGCGACCTCTACTACCGCCTCAACGTGATCCCGATCGAGATCCCGCCGCTCAAGGAGCGGCCCGAGGACATCCAGGACCTGCTCGAGCATTTCGCCCGCCACTACTCGCGCGAGCTCAAGAAGGAGCTCTCCTCGTTCGACGCGGCGGCGCTGGCGCGCCTCACCCGCCACCCGTGGCCCGGCAACGTCCGCGAACTGCGCAACTGCGTCGAGCGCGCGGTCCTGCTGGCGCATGGCCCGCTGCTGACGGTCGCCGACCTGCCGCCGGAGATGCGCCGCGGTGACGCCGACCCGGCGGTCGCCGCGGCGAGCGGCGGGCCGTTCATCCTCCCCGAGCGCGGGGTCGTGCTCGAGGACGCGATTCGCAGCCTGCTCGATCAGGCGCTGGTGCGCACCGCCGGCAACAAGAGCCGCGCGGCGACGCTGCTCGGGGTCCACCGCGATCAGGTGCGCTACTGGGTGAAGAAGTACGGGCTCGAGCGCTGGGTGCGGCGCAAGACGAAGGCCGAGGCGACGCGTTGATCGCGGCGGGGACGCGGCAGGGCGCCGTCCGCGTCCTCGTGGTCGACGACAACCGCGACTTCGCCGAGAACGTCGCGGCGCTGGCGCGATCCCGCGGGCTCGCTCCGACGCTTGCGCACGATCGCCGGGGCGCGCTGAAGCTCGCCCGCGCCGAGCCATTCGACGTGGCGATCGTCGACCAGAAGCTGCCCGACGGCGTCGGCACCGAACTCCTCGCCGAGCTGCGCTCGCTGCTGCCCGACCTCGTGACCATGGTGGTCACGGCGTTCGTCTCGCTCGACAACTCGCTGGCCGCGCTGCGCGAGGGGGCGTTCGCCTTCGTCGCCAAGGACAGCGAACCCGACGAACTGATCGAGACCATCGCGCGCGCCGCCGAGAACGCGCGGCTGCGCCGCGAGAACCGGGCGCTGCGCCATCGCCACGACGCCATCCTGCAGGCGCTTCCCGACTTCCTGCTGCTGGTCGACGGCAACGGCGACGTCGAGAGCGTCAACCACCGCCACCCGTCGTTGTGCCCGGGAGCCCTCGATCTGGCGGTCGGGCAGCCGCTCGATGCGGTGGTCGCTCCCGCCGTGCGTGCGCGCGAGTCGCTCGGGACGTGGATCGCGCAGGTGCGGCGCGGCGAGGCGCCGGCCGAGCGGACGCTGGAGCTCGGCGACGGCGACGGACTCGCGATCCTCGGGTTGCGGGCCGTGCCGCTCGACGCGTCGGCGACGGCGCCGGTGCTGCTGCGCGCGGTCGAGCTGACCGACCGCATCTCGCTCGAGCGGCGCGTCTCCGATTCGGAGCATCTCGCCACGCTGGGGCGCCTCGTCTCCTCGATCGCGCACGACCTGCGCAACCCGCTGGCCGGCATCCGCGCGCTGACCCAGCTGGTGCAGCGCTCGCGCGGCCCGTCCGCGCGCGATCAGGAGAACCTCGGCGAGGTGGTCGGCCTGATCGACCGCATGCACGCGACGCTCTCCGACCTGCTCGACTTCGCACGGCCGGGGATGCGCCGCGACGAGACGCTGCAGCTGGCCGAGCTGATCGGCGCGCTGGCGGTCGACGCCCGGCGCTGGCCGACCGCGGAGGGACGCACGGTCGAGGTCGACCTCGCCCCCGCGCCGGCCACCATCGTCGGCACGCGCGCACGGGTCGAATCGCTGCTGGCCAACCTGCTCGACAACGCCCTGCAGGCCGCGCCTGCTGGCGGTCGCGCGCGGATGAGCCTGCGGCGCGAGGGACGGCGGATCGAGATCGCCGTCGAGGACGACGGGCCGGGCGTGCCGCCCGATCTGCTGCCGCGGCTGTTCCAGCCGTTCGTGACCACCAAGACGCGCGGCACCGGCCTCGGCCTGTCGATCGTGCGCAAGAACGCCGAGGCGCTCGGGGGCAGCGTCACCGTCGATCGCTCGCCGACGCTCGGCGGCGCCCGCTTCCGCGTCGCCCTGCTGGCGTCGGGCCCGACCTGATCCCTTGCGGAGACGGCGGAGGAAGCCGCTCGCGGCCCGGCCCGAGGCGCGCGGCGGTCACGCCCCCTGCGGCAGCAGCACCGTGAACACCGCGCCGGCGCCCGGCGTCGAGCTGACCGAGATGCGGCCACCATGCGCTTCGACCACGTCGCGCACGATGGCGAGCCCGAGCCCGGTGCCGGTGGAACGCGTGGTGTAGAGCGGATCGAAGATCCGTTCGATGTGCTCGGGCGCGATGCCCGGCCCGTCGTCGCTGACCGTCAGCACCACGCCGAGCGGATCGCGCCGCACGCGCACCTCGACCCGGCTGCCGACCCCCGTCTCGCCGATCGCCTCGAGCGCGTTGCGCACGAGGTTCGCGACCACCTGCGCCACCTGCGCGGAGTCGAGCTGCGCGGTCGCCTCGGCCGGGTCGCAGCGTGCGCTCACTGCCACCCCGCCCCGCTCCTCCACCATCGAGAGCGCCTCGTCGAGGACGGCGGCGAGCGCGCAGGAACGCAGCTCCGGCCGTTTCCCGCGCGCGAAGTCGAGCAGCTGCGACGCGAGCCGCGCCGCCTGGCGCGAGCCGCGGGCGATGCGGTCGAGGTGCAGCCGCACCTCGCCTTCCGTTGCGGCGGGCTCCGCGCTCCCGGCCGCCGGCGCCTTCAGCTGCTCGCGCAGCAGGTGGACGCTGGTGTTGATCACGCCGAGCGGGTTCTTCAGCTCGTGGCTCACCGTCGCCGCCAGCTGCCCGAGCGTGCCGAGTCGCTCCGCCTGCCGCACGCGCGCGTGGTGCATCCGCTGGTAGCTCTCGAGCATGATCGTCAGCTCGAGGTCGAGCACCTTGTGCAACGCCGCCAGCCGCCGCAGCTGCAGCTCCGTGTCGCCGGCCGCCGATTCGAGCGCCGCGCGCATGAGCAGCGGCCGGATCCGCGCCAGCGCCAGCGGGACGAACCGCTGCGGCAGCCCGACCTCGACGTGGCGATGGCCGATGCGCGTGCGCAGCTCGAACCAGCGTTGATCGTGCGGGCCGGAGCACATCGAGCGCGCCCACTCGCGCAGCGACCGCTTGAGCCGCGCCAGCTGCGCCTCGTCGGCCAGCACCTGCCGCGCGTCGGGATCGCGCTGGATTGTGTCGTAGAAGTCCTCGACCAGCGGGTCGAGGACGCGCTCGAGCGCTTGGGCCATCGCGGCGAGCTCGGCGGACTCGGCCGCGCCGAATCCGACGTACGCGCGGATCTGGTCGAAGAAGGCGCGGTCCATCGCCGGCGACCGCGTCAGCCCTTCCGGGCCAGCAGTTTCTCGCGCACTTCGGCCAGGCGCTTCTGCGCCGGCGGCGAGAACCAGAGGTCGACCCACGCCTCCTGCAGCACGTCGTGCTGGTTGCGGATGCGCAGCAGGACCGGGTCGCGCGCGGCGGCCTTGTTGAAATGGAACGCGACCGACGGGTGGCGCGCCCACGACCGCAGCCGCTCGAGCGCGACCGGCACCACCTGCTCGGCCTCCGCCAGTTCGTCGACCAGGCCGAGCGCCCGCGCGGACTCGGCGTCGAACGTCTGGCCGCCGTAGACGACCTGCGCCCACGCCGCCGGCGTGAGCAGCGCGCGCGTGATCTCGAGCCCCGACTGCGGCAGCGGCAGCCCGAGCGAGCTCTCGGTCAGCCCGACCCGCGCATCGCCCTTCGCCAGCACCCGCCAGTCGGCGCATGCGGCGAGCAGGCAGCCCCCCGCCACCGCGTGGCCGTTCAGCGCCGCGATTACCGGCCGCGGCCAGACGAACAGCTGGGCGAACAGGCCCTGCAGCCGGTCGAGGAAGAGCAGCATCCCGGCGCGATCGAGCTTCTCGAGCGCCAGCAGGTCGAGCCCGGTCGAGAAGAAGCGACCGTCGCCGCACAGGAGCAGCCCGTGGGCGTCGGCCACGGCGCCGGTCCGCAGCACGTCGAGCAGCTCCTCGACCAGCGTCGGCGAGAGCGCGTTGCCCTTGCCCCGCGCCAGTCGGACGATCGCGAGATCGCCGTCGCGCTCGACCCGCACGTGCTCACGCTCGCCGCACGATTGCGTCATCACTCGCTCCGTCCGCGCTCGCCGCGCCTCACCTGACCTGCCGCCAGGCGAGGTAGAGCGCGAGCCCCCACCCGCCGAACGTCCCGACCAGCCGCTTCCATTCCTTCCTCATCGCGTGGGCGAGCTGCGCCTCCGGCGCGTCGGCGTCGGCCGCCACCGCCGTGAGCCGCGGCAGCCACCGCGGCACCTGGCGCTTGAACGCGAGGTAGCTCTCCCCCCACGTCCGCTCCAGCACCGCCTCCTCGCTCCGGATCACGCCCGAATAGAACACCAGCAGGGCGACGAGCATCACGCCTGCGGCGAGCGGATCGGTGAACGCCAGGGTGAGGCCGACCGCCACGCCGATGTTGCCGACGTAGAGCGGGTTGCGGACGCGGCAGTACGGCCCGAACACGATCAGGCGATGGGCCTGGATCCGGCGGGTGTCGCTGCCACGCGTGAAGTAGCAGCGCGCCCACACCCGGAAGGCGACGCCAACCAGGACCGGCAGCAACGCCCCCAGCGCGTACTCGAGGCGCGGCGCGAGCGGCCAGCGCCAGGCGAGGATCGCGATGCCGAACGCGATCACTCCCCAGCCGCGAAAGACGAAGAGCCGGTCCTTCAGGCCGCCGGCGGGGGGAGCGGCGACGGCGCCCGAGCCGCCGCCCGCGCCCGTGCCATCGCTTGCTGCCGCGCCTTCGCCCATGACTCTCCATCCTCGTGGAGGCGCGCGCCGGCGGCGGCGAACGCCTGCGCGATCTGCCGCGCCGAGCGGGCTGCCAAGGCGCGCGAGAATACCGCCGTCACGGCGGCCGCAATGCTCCGCGTGCGCGTCACCTGCTCGGCGGGCGCCGCGATCGCGAGCCCGAGGCGGCGCGCCGTCCCCTGCCAGAAGGCGAGGGTGAAGAGGCCCATCAGGAGTCCGCCGGCACGCGCCAGCGAGATGGGCGGGCTCGGGATCGCGACCAACCACTCCTCGAAGGCGGGACCGAGCGCCGTCGCGCGCTCG
>VGYY01000158.1 GCA_016872815.1 Planctomycetota bacterium | reverse complement strand
CGCCGCGAGCGGCAGGAAGCGCCCGCCGCGGTGAGCGTTGCTGCGATGCTCCCCCTGACGTGGCAGGGCGAGCGCCGACGCCAGCAGCGTGCCGCCGGCGACCAGGTGGCGTTCGACCGGGCCGCTGCCGGAGCGATCGGCCTGGACGAGGAAGGCCTGTCCGCTGCCCCAGAAGCGGTGGCCGATCGAATGGGCGGCGGCCGTCGTGGTGGCGCGCTCGACGTGCGTCCCTTGCGAGCCGCGGCGTCCCTTCAGGTACCAGGCAGCGCCGCCCACGGCGCGCAGGGCTGCGTCGAGGTCGCGCGGGTGGCGGACGAGGCGGGTCGGCGGCACCGCGATCCCCGCAGCGGCGGCGACCTGCAGCGTCCGCCACTGGTCGCACGCGGTGCGCAGCGACCGTCGCGACTGCAGCGCGATCGCGCCGCCGGCGACCAGTCGGCGCCAGGCGCGCAGCACCGGGAGCAGCGAGAAAGTCCCCGGCCGCGCGAGGAGCTGCGCGCCCGCCCATGGCGGATCGGCTGCGCCGGCCGCGGATGAGGCGTCGCTCGCGGCGTCAGGTGTGAGGAGGAACGGTCGCCAGCCGCGGGCCCGCGCCGCCTCGGCGAGACGGCGCGGCGCGTGCAGGTGCGGATGGCTGGTGAGGATCAGGAGTCGCGGGTCCAGTGCTCGCCTCCTCCTGATGCCGCAGCTTCCGGGTAGCCTGTCGGCCCTTGCCGTGGTCCCGGGACCGCGTTGACGCGAAGGACGCCCATGGGTGTCGAAGAGAAGTTCCCAGAAGTCGTGACCGCCAGGCTGACCGATCTGGTCGGCTGGGCGCGCAAGAACTCGCTCTGGCCGATGCCGCTCGGCCTCTCGTGCTGCGCCATCGAGATGATGGCGACGGTCGGTCCGCGCTTCGACCTCTCGCGTTTCGGTGCCGAGGTCTTCCGTTTCAGCCCGCGCCAGAGCGATGTGATGATCGTCGCCGGCACGCTCTCCTGGAAGATGGCCGGCGTCGCGCGCCGCATCTACGACCAGATGCCTGACCCGAAATGGGTGATCGCGATGGGTGTCTGCGCCTCCTCCGGGGGGCTCTACCGCAACTACGCCGTCGTGCCGGGCGTCGACCGGATCATGCCGGTCGATGTTTACACGATGGGTTGCCCGCCGCGGCCGGACACGTTGATCCGTGCCGTCATGGAACTCCAGAAGAAGATCGCCGAGCTCGCCATCGATGGCCGACGTCCCCGCGAACCCGTCCTCGTCCAGTAGCGGAGCGCCCGCCGGCGCTCCCGCCGCCGCGCCGGTCGCTCCGCCGCCCGCCCCCGATCCGCTCGCCGTCGCGATGACGGCGCTCGGCGCGGAGGTGCTGCCGTCGACGCAGGACGGCCTCGCCGCCTTCCGCGTCGGGCGCGATGCGTGGCCGCAACTGGCGCAGGCGATGAAGCGCGATCCGCAGCTCGCGTTCGAGCTGCTGGTCGACGTCGCCGGCGCCGACTTCCCCAGGCGCCGACCGCGCTTCGAGGTCGTCTATCACCTCTGGTCGCTCACCTTCAATCGCCTGGTGCGGGTGAAGGTCGGCGTGCCGGAGGAGGACCCGCAGATCGCGAGCGTCGTCGAGCTGTGGGGCAGCGCCGACTGGCACGAACGCGAGACGTTCGACCTGTTCGGGATCCGGTTCGCGGGCCATCCCGACCTGCGGCGGATCCTGCTGCCGGACGGCTACCCCTGGCACCCGTTGCGCAAGGACTTCCCCGTCGAAGGGATCGACAACTCGATCTGCTACGTGCGCGAGGGCGGCGTGCTGATGACCCGCGAGCTCGCCGTCGATCGCCCGGCCGGCGCCGACCGGACCCCGGTCGACCTCTCGCGCGGCGACCCGGCCGGCTTCAGCGACGGCGCGCCGACGCTGCCCGAGGAGGGCGCCAAGTGACGACGCTGACCGAGCGGATCGTGACCGTCGCCGACCTGCCGCAGCCTCCCGGCGAGGGCGATCTGCACAGCGAGCCGATGGAACTCTCCATGGGCCCGCAGCATCCGGCCACGCACGGCGTGCTGCAATGCAAGCTGATCCTCGACGGCGAGAAGATCGTCCGGATCGATCCGGTCATGGGCTACCTGCACCGCGGCAAGGAGAAGCACGCGGAGCACATGACCTACCAGCAGTTCTTCACCCTCACCGACCGGCTGGACTACCTGCAGCCGCTCGCCAACGAGGTGGGGTGGGCGCTGACGGTGGAGAAGCTCGCGGGGATCGAGGTGCCGGCGCGGGCGCAGGCGATCCGCACGATCATCTGCGAGTTCATGCGGCTCTCGGCGCACCTGGTGTGGGCCGGCATCGGCGGCGTCGACACCGGCGCCGTCTCGATGTTCATGTACGCGTTCCGCGACCGTGAGGCGCTGTTCGACCTCCTCGACGAGCTGACCGGGCTGCGCACCAACCAGGAGTACCTGCGCATCGGCGGCGTCGGTACCGACCTGCCGGCCGAACTGATCGTGAAGATGAAGGCGTGGATCGCCGACTTCCCGGCGCACATCGACCAGTTCGAGTTGCTGCTCACCGGCAACCGGATCTTCCACCAGCGCATGCGCGGAGTGGGGCAGATCAGCGCCGCGCAGGCGATCGATCTCGGCGTGACCGGGCCCTGCCTGCGGGCGACCGGAGTCGGCGTCGACCTGCGCCGGGCGCGGCCGTACCTGCTCTACCCGCAGCTCGAGTTCGATGTGCCGGTCGGCACCCGCGGCGACGCGTACGACCGCTATCTCGTCCGGATCGAGGAGATGCGCCAGAGCACGCGCATCCTGAAGCAGCTGCTCGACCAGCTGCCGGCCGGGGACTGGATCGCGAAAGACTGGAAGAACGTGCTGCCGCCGAAGGGGCGGGTCTACACGTCGATGGAGGAGATGATCCACCAGTTCAAGACGGTCACCGACTGGTGTCCGCCGAAGGGCGAGGTGTACCAGGCGACCGAGGCGGCCAATGGCGAGCTCGGCTTCTACCTCTTGAGCGCCGGCGAGTCGCACCCGTACCGCGTCAAGATCCGCTCGCCGTCGTTCATCAACCTGCAGGCGCTCAAGCCGATGGCGATCGGCGCATGGTTCGGCGACATCGTCGCGATCATCGCCTCGCTGCACTTCATCATGGGGGAGTGCGATCGATGAGCCCGCACGACGCGACTCCGGCTGGTCCCGGGCCCGGTCCCGCCCCCGTCGCCGCCGGCGCTGCGCCGCGCTTCGCCGCCGCAGTGGCGAACCCGAAGGTGCTGCGCCGCGAGTTGACGCTGAACGAGCGGCTCTTCGTCGGGCCGTTCGTGAAGGCGCTCTGGTACACGTTCACGCGGATGTTCCGCAAGGACATCACGCGGCGCTATCCCGAGCAGAAGATGGAGGTCAAGCCGACCCTCCACGGCGTCCCGGTGCTGGTGATGAAGGAGGACGGCGCGCCGCGCTGCGTCGCCTGCGGACTGTGCGAATTCGTCTGCCCGCCGCGCGCCATCGACATCCAGCCGGGCGAGACCGACCGGCCGATCGAGCGTGAACCGAAGACGTTCGTCATCGACATGCTGCGCTGCATCGAGTGCAGCTATTGCGAGGAGGTCTGCCCGGAAGAGGCGATCGTCATGTCGACCGAGTACGAGGTCGTCGGACGACGGCGCGAGGACTTCGTCTGGGACTTGAAGAAGCTGCTCAAGCCGGCGCAGGAGCTGGCCGCGCGGATCGCCTGGGTCCGCAAGACCTACAAGCGCTGGGATGCTGCAGCCGAGATCGCTCCGCCGCCGGGCGGCGTCTTCCGCGACCCGCGCTGGGCCGGACGCGAACGGCCAGTCGACTCGCACTGAGCGCCGGGGCCGGCTCCCGCCCGTTGCGGGAATCACCGCGTGGTCCCGGCGGCGCGGCCGGGCCGGCGGGTGCGGTCCTCCCGATTCGAACCGTCTGGCGCCGTCGGCGTTGATCCTCGCGCTGCGCCGTCGCGGACGCGGCCGGCGCCATGCCGGTGCCGGTGCCGTCTGCCGCCGAGGTCGCGCGGCCGGGGAGCGACGCCACCATGGGCACACGCGACGATCGCGAAACGCAGCTGCCGCCGCTCGACATGACGCCGATGATCGACTGCACGTTCAACCTGCTGATCTTCTTCCTCTGCAACATCAACTTCAGGGCGCTCGAGGCGAAGCTCCCGGCCTACCTGCCGCGCGACGTGGGGGTCAACATCGGATCCGTCGATACACCCCCGCTCGAGCCGATCGACATCCGGGTGGCGCGCCGTCAGCCGGTCGACGTGCGCGATCCCGCGTGGGTCTGGCGCTTCGACCAGCTCGACGTGCGCGTGCAGGGGCGACCGGTGACGACGCAGGAGGCGCTGTTCTCCCTGCTCCGCCGGGTGATCGAGAAGGAGCCCGCGACGCGCGTCGTGCTGCGGCCGAAGCGCGGCAGCCTCTACGTCGACTGCGTCAAGGTGATCGACGAATGCCTGCGCGCCCGCCTCACCGACGTGACGTTCGTCGGGACCACTGAGGACGCCTGAGAGCACCGCGCGAGCGACGGCTTCCTGCAAGCGGCGGCCGCTGACCCGATCCGAAGGAGGCGCCAGCGAGAGATGTGGTAGCGGGGACCGGATTCGAACCGGTTACCTGCGGGTTATGAATCCGCCGCTCTAACCAACTGAGCTACCCCGCCATCTCTCGCTGAAATCGTGTGAGTGAACCACTCTCCGGTCGGGCGGTGACGGCAGACGCCCGGCGTCGTTCATGGTGCGGTGAGCGAACATTCACCGGGCTGCCGCCGAGCGTCGAGTGAGTCGTCGCCCGCGACCGGCGGCCGCAAACGAAGGCGGAACTTTATACCGCGCGGTTTGCAGTGATCCACGGCGCGCCGGTCCCGGTGGGTCCGTCCTGCGGTTGCGGCCACAAGGCCAGCCTGGGGTTGCCCGGGCCGCGATCAAGCGCTCGAGCGGGGAGGCCTGGGCGCGCTTCCAGATGTCATGTCGGTGACAAACTCAAAGTGCAGTCGAAGGGTGCCTCCCGGGAGACTCCAATAAGATTAGTTAAATGTTCGCATGAAAATAAGTTCGCCATTGCCGGGTTGTTCCTCTTCCCCTAAGAAACGGGCGTTCGATCGGGAGTGGCATCGGGCGGGGCCTCCAAGCATCGCCAGAACCCCTCAGGTCGAATCGACCGGCGGTGGTTCCCCTCTGTCGTAACCGCCTTCGCCGGTCGCATCGGTGGCTCGGTGGTGCCGCTCGCTCGTGGCGCACGGAAGTGGTGCAAGGTACCGGCAACGGACTTGCGACGAGCGTGCGTGAGGTGTCCTACAGAGTTCGGAGAAACAAGTCATCCGGCCAGGGTTGTGTCCCCACACGTAAAATCTCCAATCTTTCCTTCTTCTTCCCCTTTTCCTGAGAACCCTTGACCGGGTGATTTTTTGACTGCGAAACAGCCCGCCTCCCGGCGGGCTGTCTTGTTTTCGGGGGGGCACTTCCGGCCGTCAGCGACCGCGCTCGATCAGGGGTGCGACGCGGCCTTCGGATCGCCGGCAATCACCGGCGTCGTCGGCGCCAGGCCTCCACCAGCCGCCGGGCGTCCGAAGCCGGCGCTCCTGTGCAAGGTGGCGTCTTCGTTCGGCGGGACGCGCCCGCCGTCCCATTGCGGCCGGAAGCGGCCGCGGCGGCAGCCATCCGGACTTCGCGCCCGTCCGCGCGAGTCTCCAGCAGGTGGCACCATGCGATCGCGATCGCATCCGTGCGGTCGAGGGGGCCGATCGGACCGCTCTCCGCGAGCTCCGGCAGCAACCGCAGGAGCAGGCGTGCCACCTGTGCCTTGCTCGCGTTGCCGTGGCCCGCGACCGCCTTCTTGATCGCCGCCGGCGCGTAATCGTGGGTGCAGAGCCCGTGCACTCCGGCGAGTGCCAGCGCACAACCGCGCGCCTCCCCGAGCCGGAGCAGCGACCGGGCGTTCTCGCCGAAGAAGGACGACTCGATGGCGATCGCCGTGGGCTGGTGCGCGGCGACCACGGACTCGAGCTCGCGGAAGAACCGGCCGAGCCGCTCGGCCGGAGGCCGACTCAGCGGAGCGGTCAGTACGCCGCTCGCGAGCAGGCGCGGCGTGCCGCCCGGCCGCTCTTCGAGGAGCGCGTAACCAAGCCGGTGCGTGCCGGGGTCGAGGCCGAGGATTCGACGCGGATGCGACGGCGCCATGGGGCGATTGTATGACGGCGCCATGGAGAGAGTCGGCGACGGGATCGGCGTCATCGTGGTGGCGGCTGGTCGCTCCAGTCGGATGGGCGGCGGCCTGCCCAAGGTCTGGCTGCCGTTCCTCGGCGCCCCGATGGTGGCACGGACGCTGGCGGTGCTCGACGCGCTGGCGGAACTGCGCGTTGCCGCGCTGGTGGTCCGCGACGAGGATCGGCCGCGCGCCGAGGCGCTGGTAGCGGAGGCGTTTCCCCGGCTCGCGGCGCGTCTCCGGATCGTCGCCGGCGGGGCTGAGCGACGTGATTCGGTGCGCAACGGCCTGGCAGCGCTGGGCGACGCGGTCGACGTCGTGCTCGTGCACGACGCCGCCCGCCCGAACGCGGGGGCGGAGCTGTTCGCCCGGGTCGCCGCTGCCGCGCGGCGCCACGGCGCCGCGATTCCGACCCTGCCGTTGGTCGACACCTTGCGTCGGCGCGAGCTTGACGGGCGCACGGTCACCGTCGCTCGCGATGGGTTGCACGCGATGCAGACGCCGCAGGGGTTCCGCCGCGAACAACTGGCCAGAGCGCACCAGCAACCGGTCGATTCGGCGGCGATCACCGATGACGCGATGCTGTTCGAGTCGCTCGGCTGGCCGGTCGAGTGGGTCGCGGGCGACGTGGCGAACGTGAAGGTCACCCATCCGGGCGATCTCGAGCATGCGGAACGGCTGGCGGGCGGAAGACCCTTGGCGAATCGAATCGGACTCGGCCACGACCTGCACCGACTCGCGCCCGGCGGCCCGCTCCGGCTCGGCGGCATCGACATCGCCGGCGACGTCCATGCGGTCGGCCACAGCGACGGCGACGCCCTGCTGCACGCGCTCACGGACGCGTTGCTCGGGGCGTGCGCGCTCGGGGACATCGGGCAGCACTTCCCCGATCGGGCGGCGGAGAACCGCGGACGCGACTCCGCCGACTTCCTGCGGCACGCGCTCGCTTTGGTGCGGCGACACGGCTTCCGGCCGGCCCAGGTCGATGTCGTCATCCGCCTCGAGCGGCCGAAGCTCGCGCCTTGCCGGGACGCCTTGCGCGTCCGGGTCGGCGAACTGCTCGGGCTGGCGACGGAGCAGGTCTCGATCAAGGCGAAGACGGGAGAAGGCGTCGACGCGATCGGCGAAGGCCGAGCCGTCGCCTGCGAAGCGGTGGTGCAGGTGACGCCGGCGGAAGCCTGAGCGTTCGGCGAGCGCGGTCGGCTCGCGCGGCGGGGGGCGGCTTCACGCCTCCGGGGCGGCGATCTCGACCGCTGGAAACGCGCGTTCGAGCGCGCCCGCCGTCGCGCCGGCCGCGACCAGCACGGCCACTTCGGGGGCGAGGCGGCGCATGGCGGCGCGCGCGCCGGAATCCCAGTCGGGAGACGGCTCGACCAGCAGCAGGCGCGGTCGTGCGCGCCGCGCCAGCGCCACGAGGTCGAGCAGCGCGTCGCGACTGCGGGCCGGATCGAAAGCCACGAGTTCGTCGGCGCCGAAGCCGTAGCGCCGCGCGAGCTCGATCGCCGCTTCGAGGCGTCCGGGGCGCACCGCCGCCAGCACCTGAGCGTCGAGGCGGTTGTCCGCCGCCGCGCCCGGCCGCGCCAGCACCGCCATGCGGCCGAGCAAGCGCGCGACGGCGGCGATCCGCCTCGGATCGAAGCGGCGCACCGCCTTCGCCGCGGCGCGCGCGCCAGCTTCGGCGAGGCGCGCCGGTTCGGCGGCCGTCCGCACCATCGCGGCGAGCCCCTCCGCCGACTCCTCCGCGAGCCAGCCGTCCTTGCCGTCGTCGATCAGCTCGGGCAGCGGGGCGCGGCGCAGCGCGACCACGGCGCGGCCCATCGCCATCCACTCGCGCACGGCGCGACACGACACGTCGGTTCCGGGGACCATGAAGAGCCCGGCGTCGCAAGCCGCCAGCGCTTCGACGAAGGCGTCGCCGTCCTGGTAGCCCGGGACGCGGACGCACTCCTCGAGCCCGAGGCGCCGGATCGGTTCATGGACCAGCGCCGCCTCCTCGGTCCCGCGCCCGAAGATGAGCAGCTGGGGCGGCGCGCCGCGATCGGCGAGCAGGCGCCACGCCGCCAGCAGCAGTTCGAAGCGGCGGTGCGACTGGATGCGGGCCACGATCCCGAACACCGGGCGCTCCGCGGCGAGCGCCAGGCGCGCGCGACCGCGTTCGCGCTTCTCGGCAGTGAAGGCGAAGCGGTCGCGATCGACGCTGGTCTCGAGCACGCCGACCGCGTACGTCGGGAGCGCAAGGTCACGTTCGAGCTCGCGCGCCAGCCCGTGCGTCGGCGTCACCAGCAGGTCGGCCCGACGGAGCAACCCGCGCGCGAGCGCCCGGCGCGGTCCGGCGTCGTGGACGCAGCGCAGCAGCGCCGGGCGGGGCGCGAGCGCTCCGCGCGCCCGCGCGGCCGCCGCGAGGTCGCCATCGAGATGGGTGACGATCAGCACCGCCGACGATTCCTGGCCCGCCCGCGCCAGCGCTGCAGCGCCGCGACCGGTGCGCAGCGGGTTCCAGTGTTTCGACAGCGCGGGCGCGACCCGCGGGTCGAGTCCGCGCGCGCGTGCATGCGGCACCAGTTGCTGCTCATCTGGCCCCGCGGGCCCGGGACCGAGCAGGAGTCGTGCGGCCGGCGCGAACGCGTGGGCCAGCGCGACCGCGGGTTCCGCCGGTCCGGTCCACTTCCAGTTGCCGAACACGTGCAGGGAAGCGGGGCAGCCGGCCGCGATCGTCGGCGGCGGTGCGCCGATCCGGCGCCGCCGTGCCAGCAGCCGCTCGCTGCGGCGGAGCAGCGACTCGACGCTCTCGGGGCGTGCCGTGGCCTGGAGCAGCGAGCGGACGAAGCGGACACGGGCCGGTTTCCGCAGCACGGCGGCCGGTACGTCCCCCAGTTGCGCCAGCGCCCGGGCCAATCGCCGCGTGGTCCAGCGCGCGCCCGCGCGGGCCGCATCGAGGTCGAGCAGCGTCACGCGGCAGCCGTCGCGGCCTTCGCGCAGCAGGAGGTTCTTCAGCGACAGGTCGGGATGGACGAAGCGCGAACCGATCAGCGCCGCGAGCAGCCGCAGGACCGCGGTCGTCACTGCCGCCACTCGCGCCGGTTCGGCCGTGCCGATCGCTTCATGCGCGACCAGATGCAGCGGGAGTTCGTCATCGATCGCGCGCGCGAGCGCGAAACCGCGATCGCCGGACGGCAGCACCGCGGCGAGGGGCGCGGCCACCGGCAGGTCGCGGGCCAGCGCCGCCACGCCGTTGCCGAACGCCGCTCGTGCGCGTGCTGCGGCGCCGCGGCCGCGCGACTCCTTGACGATCACCGCGCCACCGGCGTGGGGGAGACGCGTCAGCAGGCTGCGCCGCCCCCGCCGCACCACCCGGTCGTCGTCCGCCGCCAGCGCGGCGGCATGGGCGGCGAGGAGCGCCTCGACGGCGGCCGG
>VGYY01000157.1 GCA_016872815.1 Planctomycetota bacterium | reverse complement strand
CCCTCGTTCCGTCCGGCGCTCGAGCGGAACCTGCCATCGACGCGAAGCGACCAGCGCCTTTGTCGTTCCCTTCGCTCAGGGGCGGGCGACGGATCGGAGCATAGCGCGCCGCGGCCCGGGCGCGCGCCGTGGTCGGCCTGTCGGGCGGCGCGTGCGCCGCCGGGCCGTTCACGATCGGCTGGGACGGGGGCGGCGCGCCCTACGTCGCCGAGTGCCTCGCGCTCGGCGTCCCGTTCCCGCTCGACGTCCACGACGAGCGCGACGACTGGCCCGAGCTGCGCACCCTCCTCGCGCTCGCGCCGCCGGTGCGGCGCGGAATCGCCATCCCGACCGGGGGCGTGCTGACGCTCTCCCCCGCCGGCGCGCTCGCGTCGCTCGGCCGGCCGCCCTGCGAGCTCCGCTCGCTCGCGCCGGACGGGGCGTGGCGCGTGGAGCCGCTCGCGTCGTAGGCGCGCGCCGCCGCGCCTACTTCGCCGCGTTAGGATGCGAGCCGGGATCGGCGACCAGCTCCTTCGCGAAGGTCCGCCACTCGGCCTCGAGCCGGCCGAGGTCGGCCGCCTGGAGGCCCGGCGCCGCGAGCACGATCTGGCTTCCGGTCTGGCCGGCCTTGAGCTTCTCGTCCACCTTGCCGGTCATCTCCCATTCGAGGTACTTCCGGTAGCCTTCGCGGTACCTGCCGTCCTGGCCGACCTCGAGGAAGTAATGGACGCTCGACGCCTGGCCGTAGTAGCCCGTCTGCGCCATCCCGACGGAGCCCGGCCCCCACCTCGCCGACGCGACCTTGCCCACGACGGCGTTCGCCATCGCCCCGGCGTACGGGATGTCCCACAGCTCCTTCAGGGTGAAGAGCAGCTCGCCCGCGGGTGCCTGCGGCCACACGTTCCTGATGTTGAACATGTTCCCGAGCTGGCGCAGGCGATAGAGCGAGGGCTGCTGGAACGTCCAGCGGTCGCCGTCCTTGTCGCAGCTCCCGTTGAACTCGGCGAACCCCTCGTAGAAGAAGTAGGTGTGGGTCGAGTTGCCGTCGTAGGCGTCCACCATCTGGTGGGTGGCTTCGTGGAAGACGAACATGTGGTTCATCATGACGGTGAGCTTGTCGCTCCCCGGACGGTCGCCGGCGTGCAGGATGACCTTCTTGGTGACGAGGTCGTAGTTGGCGACCTGCGCGCCAGGCGCCGGCGTGCCCAGCGCCTGCATGAGGCTCGCGTAGTCTTCCGGCTTCGGGACGACGACCGCCACCAGCGGGAACGTCGCGTCGCCCTCCGGCATGAGGCCCCACGGCTGCACGTAGCGCTCCACGAACTGCTCGTGGAGGACCCGGATCATCGCCGCCTTCTCCCTTGCGATGCGCTCGCAGTCGAAGCCGGCCTTCTTCTCGGCGAACATCAGCACCGGCTCGAACTCGACGCCCGTGGAATACCACTCGCGGTCCTTGAAGCCGGCCTGTGCGCGCACCGCGGCTTCGACATTCGCGACCCGTTCGCGGTAGTTCCGCTCCCGCTCGCGCCCGAACTGTTCAATCGCGGCCACCGTCCCGCCGTCCTGCGCGACGAGCTCCGCATGCCTGGCCGCGGGCACGAATGTCCCGTCCGCCTCGAGCAGCTCCTCGGGGATCCGCCCCCGGCCGATCCCGCTCTTCAGGTCCAGGAGCTTCCGGCTGATCTCGAACTTCCGGCGGCCGAGCGCGGCATGGGCCTTGACGTTGGCGGGGTCCTTCTCGACGGCCATCGCGAGCAGCCGGTTGCCATCCTCCTCCGCACGGGGCAGGTAGAGCTGCCGCCAGGGCGTTCCTGACGCAGCCAGGCCGAGCAGGAACGCGCCGTCGAGCGCCAGTTGCTCGGCGATCTCCTCGGGCCTGCCGGTCGAGGTCAGGACCTTGGCGACGCGGGCGGTGACCGTCGCGTAGTTCGCCTCGCGCAGCCTGATCTGGTCGGCCAGCTCCTGCAGGCGCTCCTTCGCGGGACTGGAGCGCTCGACCTCGGGCAGGAACGCGACGGCCTCCGCGTACGAGGTCGGCGGCCGGGCGGGAGCCCACAAGCTCGACCAGCAGGCGCTCGGATCGAACGGCGGCGCACCTGCCCTCCTGGTCATCGCCCATGCGGCGACTGCCGAAACGACCACGATCGCCGCGGCGACGGCTCCGCAGGCGCGCGCGCGACTCGCCTTCCCCGCGGCGGCCGGACGTGCCTCGGGCACCAACAGCACCGCCTTGCACCTCGCGCACCGGAACTTCCGGCCCCGGATCCGCCGCGGAAGGTCGTAGCGTTTGCCGCATGCGCAGGCGATCACGGTGGCGGTCATGGTGCGGAGCATAGCGACGCTCCGCATGCCGCCGCGGCGCGCCGCCGGCGACGACGCGGCTCGACCGCCTCGAGCGCGACGACGCGGGCGCGTTCATCACGATCGACGGGAGCTGCGAGCTGAGCCTCCCGGCCGACGGCCTGCGCGTCGTCTTCGCGATCGCCAGCGATGCCTCATCGCCGACGGAGTGCTGGAAGCTCCAGCGCGCGCGGCGCGAGGGCTTCGTGGCCGCGCTCGCCGAAGCGCAGTCGAAGGCGAAGCTGCTGCTGGCCGCGTTCCCGACCCCGCCGCCGCTCGCGAACGTCCAGGAACGCACCGAGCTCCTCGCGCCCGGCGAGCTCTACCGGTCGTTCGAGGAGCATAGCGAAGGTGGCGAAGGCGAAGCGGGCGATCGAGGAGGCGAAGAAGGCGAAGGAGTGCGGCGAGGCGCCGCCATCGCCGGAGCTGCGACCGCCGCCGCCGCCGCCGCAGTTCTGGCTGCTGACGCTCCACCCGATCGCCGAGGCGGGCGAGGCCTATCCCGAGTTCTTCGACCTGCCGGCGCGCGGCTCGCTGCTCGAGTGGATCGACGACTGGTACACCTCGGCGAGCCACCCGCTCGACCGCGTCTTCGGCAAGTGGAACAACGTCATGGCCGCGCTCCACCTCTTCGAGCCGGTCAAGGAGCAGTTCCACGTGAAGGGGTTCGGCGTCGAAGGCGATTCGCTGCCGCAGCGCCACGGCGACTTCAACGACTGCCCGTTCTGGAAGCGCGAGTTCTGGGATCCCGAGCAGCTGCCGCTGATCGCGGAGGAGTAGCCGTCGCGGCGGGCGGGTGACGACGGCGCCGGCCGATCACGCGGTGGCGAGCAGGTAGTCGACGACGTCGGTCGCCGAGTAGTCGTCGCGGTCCTGCAGCAGCTCGCGGACGCGCGCCACGTCGTCGCCGGCGGTGAGCAGCGGCAGCTCCAAGTCGCCGTCGCGCAGCTGGCCGACGCCGACGTTCGCCAGCAGGCCGTTGCAGAGGCAGCGGCGACCGGCGCACTCCTCGCGGCGGCCGCCCTTCTGCACCCAGGCCGCTTCCGGCTCGCCCGGGCAGCGGTAGCCGAGTCCGCCGTCCTCCCGCTGGTACGTCTCGCGCAGGTAGCCGAGGTCGCAGCAGCGGACGCGATCGGTGCCCGCCTCCGGGACGCCGGCGCCGCGCAGCACCTTGAACGGATAGCCGGTGGGCGACGCGCGCGGGTCGGTGAAGACGTCGAGGCGGCCGGCGCGGATGGCGTCGAGCACGGCGCGCCGCGGCCCCTCGGCGAGGCCCGATTCGCGACAGAACGCGAAGAGCGAACCGACCTGGATCCCGGCGGCTCCGACCGCCTGCGCGGCGGCGAGCGCGCCCGGTCGTCCCGCTCCGCCGGCGAGCCAGAACGGGAGTCCGAGCCGGCGCAGCGCTTCGAGGTCGACCTCGTCGTCGCAACCGTAGCGCGGCTCACCGCGGGCGTTGGTCCCGCCTTCGCGGCGCGGCGGCGCGTTGTGGCCGCCGGCGGTCGGCGCTTCGACGACGAAGCCGTCGACGCGACCGCTCGACTTGCGCGCGAGCATGGTCGCGAGCGCATGCGACGCGACGATGGCGAGGAAGCGCGGTCGCAGCAGCGGCGGCCCGGATTCCGGCCAGTGGTCGGCGGGATCGAACGACACGAACCGCGCCGTGGTCGCGCCGGTCACGTCGAGCGGCAGCGTCGCGCGCCGGCGCCCCGCGAGTTCGTCGAGCGCCGCGGGCACGTGCTTCGGGATGCCGGCCCCCATCAGCACCCAACGCACGCCGGCGAGCATCGCGCCGTGGAGCGTCGGCAGGATCGGCAGCCTGACCTTCGTCAGCAGGTTGATGCCGATGTCGCTCGCGTGCCCCTCGCGGGCGAGCCACACCTCGACGAAGGCGGCGAGCACCTGCAGGCGCTCCCGCGCCGGGTCGGGGGTCGCCGTCGGCAACGGCAGCAGCGAATAGGGCTGGCCGGCCGCGCGACCGCCGGGCTGCCACCAGCGTCGCAGCACCGCCTCGCCGGTGGCGCCGTCCGGGAACGCGGCGATCGCGCGGCGGAGGTGGCCGGCGCGGTCGCCGTCCTGCAGCTGGCGGATCAGCAGCGTGTCGAGGCTCGTGCCCGAGACGACGCCGAGATGCCCGGAGCGCGCGACGGCGTTGGCGAGGCGCCATCCCGAGACGCCGATCCCCATGCCGCCCTGGATCAGGCGCGGCAGCTCGGAGCGGACGGCGGGTGCGGACGCGGCGGGCGATCGAGTCGAGAGCATCGCGCGGACGATAGTCGGTCGCCGCCGCGACGCGGAGCATAGAGCCGCGCGGAACGGCGGCGCGGGGGGGGGGCGCTGGCGCAGGGGTGGCTTCGGTCCGGGAGAAGGCGGGGCCGGTCGCCGGATCCGCTGCCGCCCACTCGAGCCGGTAGCCGACGCGGTAGACGGTCATCAAGTGGCGCGGTGCCGACGGGTCGTCCTCGAGCTTCCGCAGCATCCGCGTGATGTGGGTGTCGAGCGTCCGCGAGCGCAGCCGCAGGAGCGCCATCTCGGTGCGGGTCAGGCTGCCTGCGCCGCCGAGCTGCACTTCGCGCTCTTTTGGGGGCCATGAGAGTGTCCTCGCGGTAATGCCCCCCGTCTCTTTGCGGCGGTCAGCAACGAGCGAGTGTCGACCACCGCGGTCACGAGTCGTCGCGGGAGTCGAGTCGGGCGTCGGGCGTTCGTCAGGTCGGCGGCGGGGGCTCGCGCGCAGGTGGAGGTGTTGCGTCGACGCCGTTGGTTGGCGCCGCAACTTTCTCGGCCGCCGGCAACACCAGCGAGAATCCGGTCCGCACCGCGATCTCCGAGCGGATCGTGGCGACCTCTGCTTCGAGCAGAGCCGGCGCGACGTGGAGCTGGCGCATGAGCAGGCGGGCGAGCTCGACGGCGACCTCCGCCTCCTCGTAGGCGATCGAGTCGGCGCCGACCCGTTCGAGCGACGACTTCTCCTCGAGATAGCGCGCGCGCACCACGATGTTGATCCGCGGCTGCAGCGCGCGCGCGGTGGCCACGATGGCGACGCGGCTCGCCGCGTCGGGCAGCGTCACCACCAGCCATTTCGCCTCCTCGATCCGCGCGGCGCGCAGCACGTCGCGCTGCGCCGCGTCGCCGAACACCGCTTCGCGGTCGAGCTTGCGCAGCCGCTCGACGGTCGCATGGTTGAAGTCGACGACGATCGCACGCAGCCCCATCCGCAGCAGGATGCGGCAGAGCGTCCGACCGACCGGCCCGTAGCCGACCACGATCGCGACCGCCGGCGGCGCGGTCGCCGCGGCAGGAGAGGCCGCCTCGCGTCGCGCACGGCGGACGGCTCCGCGCCTCTCGTCCGGCTTGCTTCGCCACGTTTCGAACCACTGACCGAAGCGGATCGACCAGGCGACCTGCAGCGGCGCGGGCAGCATCGACACGACCACCAACGGCACCAGCAGCGCCTGCGTCTCCGCGGAGAAGAGCGCGGCTCCGCCCGCCGACGAGGCGAGCACGAAGGTGAACTCGCTGATCGGGGCGAGCGCGAGGCCGGTGCCCGCCGCGCTGCTCCACGGCCGGCCGAGCGCGCGCAGCGTCAGCGCCGCCGCCGCCGTCTTCACGACGACCACCACCACCGTCGCCGCCAGCAGCAGCGGCCAGTGGCGCGCGACGGCCGAGAAGTCGACCAGCATCCCGATCGAGACGAAGAAGAGGCCGAGCGTGAGGCGCTTCACGGAGGCGAGGTCGGCGCGGATCTGCGGTTCGAGCGGCGTGTCGGCGAAGACCATGCCGGCGAGGAAGGCGCCGAGCGCGAGGCCGGCGCCGAGCTGGTTCGCGAGGGCGGCGACCACGAAGCAGGCGGCGAGGCTCGCCAGCGCGAACGCTTCGGAGTGGGTCGCCAGCGCGATCTTCTGGAAGAGGCGCGGCAGGGTGAAGCGTGCCAGCGCGAAGATGAGGGGCAGCCCCAGCAGGTAGAGCAGCTGCAAGGAACTCGCGCCGCCATGGGCGCTGGCGTGATCGCCCGGGCTTGCGGCCTCGGCGCCGGGCGCACCCGGCCCGAAGAGCACCGCCGACAGCGCCAGCGCCGCCATCGTCACCAGATCCTGGCCGATCGACAGCGCGACGCACTCGATGGCGACATGGGAGTCGGCCTCGCGTCGCTCCTCGAAGACCTGCATCGCGATGGTGGTGGACGAGACGGCGAGGCAGAAGCCGAGCGCGAGCCCCTCGATCCAGCCGAGGCCGAGCAGTCGCGCCAGCGCCGCCAGCGGCAGCATCGTCGCCAGGAGCTGCGCCGCTGCGCCGAGCGTGGCGAGCCGCGCCATCCGCTTCAGTCGGCGCACGTCGAACTCGAGGCCGATGAAGAAGAGCAGCAGCACGACGCCGACTTCGGAGAGCTGTTTCACGACCACGCCCGACGGCACGAGATTCAGCGCGTAGGGGCCGGCCGCGACGCCGATCAGCAGGTAGGCGACGATCGAGCTCTGGCCCAGCCGATGGAGCAGCCAGACCAGCAAGGCGGCGGCAGCCAGCACCAAGGCGGCGTTGTCGAAAGGAGTCATGCAGTCGATGATCGCAAGGAGGGTGGCGGCGCGCCGTGGCAGCGCGGCAGGTCGAGCAGGGCTCTTTCAGCAGGGCAGCAGGGTGCGCGGCAGCGACGCGGCGCTCCCGGCGGAGCGGGAAACCTAGCGATGAACATGACGATGCGCGCGCCTCGAATCCTGTTGGCGGCGGCGGCGCTGGCGGCGGGGGGCGCGACCGCGGTGCGCGCGCTCGACGACGAGGCGCCCCGCCTCACCACCCGCTCGAAAGGGGTCGCCGCGACCTACGTCACCACGCTCCGCCATGGCTTCACCGTCCATGTCGATCAGCGGCTGCTCGCGACGCAGCGGATGATTGGCGCAGAGGCGCTGGCCGAGCTCGATCGGCAGCTCGCGCAGATCGAACGGAAGGTGCGCGCCGAGCCGTTGGAGGAGTTGCGCTCGATCCCGATCTGGATCGGCGTCGATGATCCGGTGGCTCCGTGCGCCTGCTACCACCCGTCGCCCGAGTGGCTGCGTCAGAACGGCTACGACTCGCAGAAGGCGAAGGCGGTCGAGATCGCCAACGCGGCCAACTTCTCGAGCTGGACGCGCGAGCAGCCGTGGATGGTGCTGCACGAGCTGGCCCACGGCTTCGACGATCGGCGGCTGGCGGCGGGCGACGGGCCGGGCTCGCAGGGGGCACGCCTCGAGGAGCTCTTCGCGGCGGCGAAGGCGGCGGGCGACTACGACGCGGTGCTCCACTGGAACGGCGAGCCGATCCGCCACTACGCGCTCAACACCTCCGACGAGTACTTCGCGGAGGCGACCGAGGCGTGGTTCGGCTGCAACGACTTCTTCCCGTTCGTGCAGGCCGAGCTGCTGCGCCACGACCCGGCGCTGGCCGCATTCCTCCGCGAGGTGTGGGGCGAGCCGATCACGTCGCGCGGCTGAGCGGCGCTACGTTCCCCGTCATGGACACCCCTCGCGAGCCGCTGAGCGGCGGACCTCGGGGAAGTGCCCCTTCTCGACGTACTTGACCCACGTCCGGAAGTTGCCGACCGGGACGTCGTTCTCCTGCTTGCAGGCGACGGTGCAGGCGTGGCAGCCGATGCAGCGGCGGTGGTCGATGAGGAAGCCGTATTGCATGCGAGGCGCGGGATCGTAGCGCCGCGTCGCGCGCCGGGAACCCCGCCGCCTACTCCTTCACGAGCTCGATCACGACGTCGGTCGTCCCGCCGTACTCCACGTGGACGGGGCGATCGGCGATCGGGGCGTAGCCGGAAAGGCGCGGCGACTTCAGGAGGTAGTCGCCGGGCGCGGCGACGGCGAGGTTGAGCGCGCCCGTCTCCGGCTCGCGCGCCCAGCCGGTCTGCGCCGCCGTGCCGTCGGCGCGGAGCAGCAGGAACTCCATCGTGCCCGGGTCGGCCGGCACCGTCGCGCTCCCCTCCTTCAGGAGGAGGCGGACGTACTGCTCGCGCTCGACCTTGATCGTGGCGCGGTTCGGTCCGGGGCGCACGTCGAGATCGAGCTCGCCGACGTCGTAGCCCTCCGGCCACGCATGGATCTGGATCGCGCCGGGCGGGGCGCGGAAGCGGCCGACGCGCGCCGTCGGGTCGGGCTGGGCCCTCTCCGGGTAGTTGCGGTCGGGCAGTGGATGGTCGATCGTGCGCCACGCGACGTTGCCGTCGGCGATCCACTCGCCGGTGCGGCCGTCGACGACCTCGACCTCGACGTCGGCGAGCGTCGGCAGCTCGATCACCGCGTCGGCGATCCCCTCGGGCCCGACGTCGAAGAGCGCGTGCACCTGCAGCGGCTCGATCGTCACGAGGTAGCGGCCGGGTCGCAGGCCGTCGAAGTGGAAGGCGGGCTGGCGGAGCTCGACGCGCTTCGGCGGCGTCGGCCCCCGTTCGCCCGGCCTCGCCTCGGCGGGCAGCAGCCACGCCGCGCGCGCGGCCGCGAGGTCGGCCGCCGCGCCGACGATCCTCCCGCCGAGCGCGACGAGCACGGTCTCCGGCGCGGTCGAGACGTCGGGAAGCGTGAGCTCGACCCGCGCCGTCTCGCCGGCGCGCACCTCGGCGCGAGCGGTCGCGATCGGATCTGCGCCGGATTCCACGCGCACCTCGACGTCGACCGGGCCGGGGGCGAAGTCGCCGAGCTCGAAGCGATCGGCGTCGAGCGGCGCCCGCCAGTCGAGATCACCGTCTTCCCCGCCTCGTCGGAGGTGGAGCTCCGTCTCGGACGGAGAGCGGCGCCCGCGTCCCGCGATCGTGACGACGAGCGCGCCGCCGCGCTCGAGCGCGACCTCCCGCTCCCCGCCCACAGTTCCCAGCACCTGCACGCGCGCCCACGCGTAGCCGGCGACGTGGACCCAGAGGACCGGCTGCCCGTCGATCGGCGGCAGCGTGACCGGCGAGCGGGCGGCGCGGACGATCGGCTCCTTGTCGGGGATCGGCGGCTCGGGATGGAGCCGTCCGCCCGGGTTGAAGATCGAGTCGACGGCGACGTCGACGCCGTCGAGGACGGCGCGCGTCCGCGCGTCGACGACGCGGAGGATCGACGGCGGGACGAGCGTGGTGCGCAGCTCGAGCTCGCCCGAGGCGGGGACGACGATCGGCTCGTAATCGGTGCGGCCGATCCGCTCGCCGAGCACGACCCCGTCGACGCCGATCGCCGCGGGCGGCTCGACGCCGCTCCGCCAGCGGCCGCCCTTCACCTCGATCGTCCGCTGCTCGAAGCCGTCGCCGCGCTTGAAGTGCAGCTCGAAGCGGCCGTCGAGCGCGCGCTGCTCGGCGCCGCGTTCGTCGACGGCGACGAAGGTGCCGCGAAGCTCCCGCTCCGGCG
>VGYY01000156.1 GCA_016872815.1 Planctomycetota bacterium | reverse complement strand
ACGACGCGGCGGCGGCGCCGGCGGCGCTCGAACTGCTGGGCGACGACCGGCCCGTGCGCTTCCTGCCGCGGCCGTTCGCCAGCGCGACGCGGGAGTTCCCGGCCGGCTCGCTGGTGATCCCGGCGCCGCCGCGCGCCGAGACGGCTGCGCGCGCGGAACTGCAGCGGCGCCTCGCCGAACTCGGCGCGAACTGGGGGGTCACGTTCCATCCGCTCGCGACCAGCTTCACCGCGCGGGGTCCCGATCTCGGCAGCGAGCAGGCGGTGGCGCTGGCGCCGCCGCGCGTGGTGCTGGTGGCCGGCCGCGGCGCCGGCTTCGGCGAACTGCGCTTCCTGCTCGAGCGCGAATTGCACGTGCCGTTCAGCTGCGTCGAACCCGCGGCGCTCGCGCAGCTGGATCTCGCCGACTGGAATCTCGTGCTCGTGCCGGATGGCGTCGGCGATCTGGATGCGGCGAGGGGCACGCTCGAACGGTTCCTGCGGGGGGGTGGTACGGTCGTCGCGCTCGGCAGCTCGGCGGCGTGGTTCACCAGGGAGCGATCTGGCCTGACCGACGTGACGACGGAGGTCGCGGGCGGCGACCGGAAGGACGGCGCGAAGCCGGGCGATGCGAAGGACGGGGCGAAGGACGGCGACGACGGTGGCGCGAAGTGGAAGAAGTCGGCGCAGCGCGAGCGCGACGCGACGCTCGCCAACATGCCGGGCGCGATCTTCGAGGTGGAGCTCGATTCGGGCCATCCGCTGGCGTTCGGACTGCCCGAGCGGGTGCCGCAGCTGGCGACCGGCACGGGGGGCTTCGTGCTGCCGGGCGGCGGTGCGATGGTGGGGCGCTTCGCCGCCGATGGCCGCATGTCCGGGTTCGCCGATGGCGAGATGGTCGCCAAGCTCGCCGGCAAGTTCTGGCTGGCGGAGGCGCAAGTGGGACGCGGTCGGGTCTGGCTTTTCAGCGAGAACCCGACCTTCCGACTCGGCTTCCGCGGCCCGATCCGCGTGTTGTGGAACGCCCTGGTGTTCGGTTCTCGGTGATCAACCGGAGCGTTTGATCTAAGTCAGTTGTTCGGGACGACTGATCCGGGACGACTGATCCAGGATCAGTTGTTCCGACTGGCGAGGAGGTGAGGGTGGCGAAAATCCGGGTGATGACGGGCGACGGGCGGAAGATCGAGTTCTCGCCGGGGCCGCTGGTGGGGGGCGTGGTGGCGCTGCTCGCCGTGGGCGTGCTCGGGCTGACGTCGTGGTTCCAGGTGGAGCCCGACGCAGTGGGCGTCGTGACGCGTTTCGGCCGGCTCGAGCGGCAGGTCGAACCGGGGTTGCACTGGAAGCTCCCGTTCGGCGTCGAGCACGCGACCAGCGTCGCCACCAAGCACGTCCACAAAATGGAATTCGGCTTTCGCACGATCGGGGCGGCGCGCTTCGCCGGACCCGGCGACCGGACGCGCTACTCCGACGCCAACTTCGGCGCCGAGAGCCTCCTGCTCACCGGCGACCTGAACGCCGCCGAGGTGGAGTGGATCGTCCAGTACCGGATCGGCGACCCGGTGAAGTACCTGTTCCGCGTGGCCGATCCCGAGGAGACGCTGCGCGACCTCGCGCAGGCGGTCATGAGCCTCGTCATCGGCGACCACAGCGTGCTCGAGGTGCTCACCGCCGGTCGGCGCGAGATCAACCTGAAGGCGCAGTCCGAGCTGCAGAAGCTCTGCGACCAGTACGAGATGGGGCTCAGCATCGAGACGGTGCAGCTGCAGAACGTCGACCCGCCCGAGGCGGTGCGCGCCAGCTTCAACGACGTCAACCAGGCCGAGCAGGAGAAGGCGCGCACCATCAACGAGGCGCGCCAGGAGTACAACCGCAAGATCCCGCTGGCGCAGGGCGAGGCGGCACGGCTGCGGCAGGAGGCAGAGGGCTACGCCGCCGAGCGCGTCAATCGCGCGCAGGGCGAGGTGGCGCGGTTCCTCGCGCTGGCGGCCGAGCACGAGAAGGCGCCCGATCTGCTCGAGCGCCGCCTCTGGCTCGAGACGATCGGCAAGGTGCTAACGAAGCTGGAACGCAAAGTGATCGTCGACGACGCGGTGCGCGGCGTGCTGCCGCACCTCGACCTCGCCGGCGCGCAGCCGGAGGGCGACAAGTGAAGAGCGCGCTGTTGCTGATCCTGTTGCTGGCGGGCGCATTGCTGGCCGGCTCGTCCGCCTACGTCGTCGGCGAGGCCGAGCAGGCGATCATCACCTCGTTCGGCAAGCCGATCGGGGCGCCGGTCACCGAGGCCGGCCTGCACTGGAAGACGCCGTTCATCCACGACGTGCGGCGCCTGCCGCGGCGGGTGCTCTGCTGGCGCGGCGAGGCGCGCGAGATCTCGACCGCCGAGAAGAAGTTCATCTTCGTCGACACCATGGCGCGCTGGCGGATCGCCGAGCCGCTCCTGTTCCTCCAGTCGGTCGGCACCGAGGGATCGGCGCAGGGGCGGCTCGACAACATCATCGACGGCGTGGTGAAGGACACGGTCAGCTCGCAGGCGCTGATCGACGTGGTGCGCGCGACCGGCCGCGAGATGGCGCTCGACGTCGGCGCCGACCTCGACGAGGCGCCGGCCAAGCCCACGCTCGGCCGACCGGAGCTGATGACGCGGATCACCCGGGAGGCGGCGATCCGCCTCGCGCCGCTCGGCATCGAGCTGATGGACGTGCGCATCACGCGGGTCAACTTCGTCGACCAGGTGCTGAAGGACGTCTACCGCCGGATGGTCTCCGAGCGCCAGCGCATCGCCGAGCAGTTCCGCAGCGAGGGCCAGGGCGAGAAGGCGAAGATCCTCGGCGAGCTCGAGCGCGACCAGAAGAAGACGCTCTCCGAGGCGTTCCGCGACGCCGAGACGATGCGCGGCAGCGCCGACGCCGCCGCCGCGCGCACCTACGCCGAGGCGTACGCGCGCAACCCCGACTTCTATGCGTTCCTCAAGTCGCTCGAGACGCTCGAGACGTCGCTGGCATCCGGCGACACGACGGCGGTCCTCTCGACCGACAGCGAACTGCTGCGCCTGCTCGAAGGCCCCGACGGCGCGCGCCCGGTCGAAAACGAACAGCGGCGGTGACGAACCGGAACAACTGATCCTGGATCAGTTGTTCCGGTTACGTCCCGTCCTTGCCCTCGCCGGTGTCGAGGTGGACGAAGACCTCGCCCACCTGCGGATCGCGCTCGAGCGCCGCCTGGACGTCGAGCGCGAGGTCGTGGCTCTGCTTCGCCGTGGAGCCGGCGGCGATCAGGACGGTCACCTCGACGTGGAGCCGCTGGCCGACGAAGTGGGCGCGCAACCGGGTCACGGCGAGGACGCCGGCGACCCCGGTCGCGGCGGCGCGCAAACGGGCGGCAACCTCCACCGGCGGCGCCTCGCCCATCAGGTAGCGCAGGCTCTCGCGCGCGAGGCCGCAGCCGTTCTTCGCGATGTACGCGGCGACTGGGAGCGCGAACCAACTGTCGATCGCGGGATACCCCGCGCGCACCAGCCCTGCGCCCACCAGCGACGAGCCGCAGGTGAGCACGTCGTTCAGCGTGTCGAGCCGCGTCGCCGCCACCGCCTGGCCGTCGCCGGCCGCCGGCGCGACGGCGCCCGGCATCCGCCGCCGCACCAGCAGCAGCAGCCAGCCGAGCTTCACGGCCAGCTTCGTGCCGATCACGCCGATCGCCGCCGCGTCGAGCGCCGCGTGCTCCCGCGCCACCAGCGACCCGATCGCTGAACGCGCCACCTCGATCGCCAGCACGAACGCCAGCACCGCAGTGACCAGCGCGCCGATCGGCTCGGCGCGCTCGTGGCCGAACGGGTGGTCGGCGTCGGGCTTCCGCGCCGCCACGCGGACGCTCACCAGCAGCACCGCGCCCACGGCGAGGTCCATCAGCGAGTCGGCGCCCTGCGCCAGCACCAGCTGGCTGCCGCCGGCGAACCAGACGACGAAGTGGGCGGCGCAGAGCGCCACGTTGAGGAGCAGGGTCATCGTGACCAGTCGCCGCGCTTCCACCGCGACCCTCCGCTCGAACTCGCCGCCGTCGTCGCGCCGCCCGCCGCGCCTCAGCGCAGGTTCAGCTTCGCCGTCTCGACATAGTTCGCCGCGTGCTGCACCAGATGCGCCGCCTCGGCGTCGGTCAGCTGGCGCACCACCTTGCCCGGCATGCCGATCACCACGCTGCGGTCGGGGATCACGCGGCCCTCCGGGATCAGTGCGCCGGCGCCGATGATGCACTCCTTGCCGACGTGGCTGTGCGCCAGCAGGATCGCGCCCATCCCGACCAGCGTGCCCGAGCCGAGCGTGCGCATGTGCAGGATGGCGCGGTGGCCGACGGTCACGTCGTCGCCGATCACCACCGGCTCGTCGTGCTCGGGGTGGATCATCGTCAGGTCCTGGATGTTGGTCCGTTTCCCGATCGTGATCGACGCGACGTCGCCGCGGACGACGCAGCCGTACCAGATGCTCGAGTCGGCGCCGATGGTGACCTGATGGATCAGCGCGGCGTTGCTCGCCACGTAGAAGTCGCCGCGCCGCTCCATCCGGAAGTCCATGTCCCTGCTCCCTGCTCCCTGCTCCCTGCGCTCAGCCGAGCCGCGCCAGCGCGGTCAGCGTCACCCCATTGTGCACGACGTGGAAAACGATCGGCGCGACCAGCCCGCCGGTGCGCAGCCGCAGCCACGCCAGTCCGCAGCCGAGCGTGAACACGGCGAGGTGCCCGGCGTCGTGCAGCGCCGCGAACAGCACCCCGTTCAGCGCGATCGCCACGGCGGCCGGAGCGACGCGGCGAAGGAACGGCAGCAGCGTCGCCCGGAACAGCAGCTCCTCCTGCAGCGGCGCCGCCAGCGCCAGCCCGAGCCAGACGATGACGCTCCGTTGCGCCGCCGGCTCGAGCTGGAACGCCACCACCATCGCCTGCGGCGCCGGCTCGGCGCCGAGCAGCTGGCGGGTGCCGGCGTCGAGCGCGACGGCGCCCAACTGCAGGGGGATGAAGGCGACCCAGCACGACAGCGCGAGCCACGCGGCCGGCACGGCGCCGGACCGGGCGAGCCCGAGATCGGCGAGGCCGTCACCAAAGAGCCGCGTCCACAGACCGAGGAAGAGCAGCATGCCGGCAGCGATCAGCCACTGCGCCCATCCGAGCGCTTCGAGGTGGGCCAGCGTCAGTCCGCCGTCGAGGGTGGCGGGCGGCACGGCGGCGATGCGGACGGCGAGGTCCTGCAGCCCGATCCAGACCAGGAATGTCACCGGCAGCAGCAGCGGCCGGAACGATCGGGGTGGCCCGGAAGTGAGGCGCACGGCCGCATAGCCGAAGGCCCGCGAGAGCGGCGGCCAGTGCGCCGGCATGCTGGCGAAGCGCGGTGGGGCGGGCGGCGACGCCGGCGGCGGCACCAGGCCGCGCAGCCGCCATGACCAGGTCCGCACCAGCAGCAGCCCGACCGCCAACAGCAGCGCGCCGAGCAGCAACTGCGACCACGGCGCCAGGCTGCCGAGCGCCGCCGCAATCGGGTCGGCAGGAGCGGCGGCGGGGGGAGTCTGGGTGCCTCCCTCCTCGGTCGCGAACCAGTGGCGGAATGCGGCAGTCATCCGCGCCATTCTGCCGGCGAGCGACCGCGCGGGAATCCCGGCTTGCGCGCGACCGGGCCTGTCGGTTGAACAGTGGGCTGCTGGCCGCTGGAAAGGCATGGGGCGGAGGGTGCGATGAAGCTCGCGATCCAGTACTGCACGACCTGAAACTACGAGCCGCGTGCCGTCGGTCTGGCGGCCGAACTCCTCACCGCGCACAAGCGCAACATCGCGGCATTGACGCTGCTGCCCGGCGATGGTGGCTGCTTCGAGGTGACGCTGGATGGCAAACTGCTGTTCTCGAAACTGAAACTGCAGCGCTTCCCCGAGAACGGCGAGGTGATGAAGCTGGTCGCCGCCGCGCGCCGGTGAACCCGTCGCGGACCGATTCCCACCCGGTCGTCGCCGCGGCATGACGTCCAAATGACTGAACGGCGCCGTGCGTCTCTCGTACGGTCCGGCTTGAATCCCCGTCGCCCACTCACGCCAAGGACTGAAGCGCGCTTGACGACCGATCGCCCCCGCCTCTCCCGACCGAGCCGTCGTGCGCTCCGCTCCGTCCGCTGGTCGCTGCCGCTCTGCCTGCTGCCGGCGTTCGTGCCGGCCGGTTGCAGCTCCGACCAGTACCGCAAGGACGCCGACCTCGAGGTGGGCGAGATCATCCGCACCAAGGAAGAGAAGCTGTTCGGCCGCGCCTCGGGTTTCACCGTCGAGCAGGCGGAGGACATCCTGCGGGCGCAACTCGTCGCGGAACTGGCCGCGCACCACGAGGCGAAGCGGGCGCAGTTGCTGCGCGAAGTGCTGCCCCCGGCGCCCGCCGCGACCGAGGAGGGCGCCGCGAAGTCGGGCGGCTCGGCTGAGGCGATCGCCGCGGTGCAGGCCGATCTGGCCGCCCGTCTGATCGAGATCGAGGGGCGCCACGCCACCGACCTGGTCCCGTTCGCGGTCACCGATCCGGCGCTGCTGCCGCGCAAGGTGCTGACGCTGGCCGAGGCGTTCGAGATCGCGGCGGAGAACAGCCGCGACTACCAGCGCCAGAAGGAGTCGGTCTACCTCGCCGCGCTCGACGTGACCCTGCAGCGCTACCTGTTCGAGGCGCGCTTCGGCGTGACTTCGTCCTATGACTGGTCGAGCCGGCCCGGCGATCCGCGCCAGCGCGATGGCACGCTGTCGACCGACTTCTCGCTGCGCCAGCAACTGGCGTCGGGCGGGCTCCTGGTCTTCAACTTCGGGCACGACCTCCTGCGCCGGTTCACCGGCGTCGAGTTCACCAACGGCGATCGTTCCGCCACCTCCTCGCTGGTCGATCTCTCGTTCAGCCAGCCGCTGCTGCGCGGCGCGGGCAAGACGATCGTGCAGGAACCGCTGGTCCGCTCGGAGCGCGAGGCCGTCTACGCGTTGCGGGAATTCGAGCGCTTCCGCCAGGAGTTCGCCGTCCGGGTCGCGAGCGAGTACTACCGCATCCTGCAGCAGGTCGACCAGATCCAGAATGCGCGGCGCAGCTACCTGCAGTTCATCGACGCGCGCGAGCAGTCGGAAGCCCTGGCGGCGCGCGGCCGGCGCAGCCAGATCCAGCTCGATCAGGCGGTGCAGAGCGAGCTGTCGGCGCGCAACTCCTGGATCACCGCCCAGCGCAGCTACCAGGACGCGATCGACAACTTCAAGCTGACCCTCGGGCTGCCGATGGAGGCCGATCTCGGCCTCGACCCGGCCGATCTCGGCCGGCTGAGCGCGCAGGGGCTGGCGGCAGTGCTGATCAGCGAGTCGCGCGCCGCCCATGTTGCGCTCGAGCGGCGCCTCGACCATGTGAACGAGATCGAGCGGCTGGAGGATGCGCAGCGCACCGTGAACGTCGCCGCCGACGACCTGCGCGCGGCGCTCGACGTCTCGGGCGGCGTGTCCGTGCCGTTCGACGACGAGACGTCGTTCGACGTCGATTCGAACGGGACGTGGCGCGCCGGCGCCACGCTCGACCTGCCGGTCGACAAGCTGCAGGAGCGCAACGCCTACCGCCGTGCGCTGATCCAGCAGGACGTGCAGGAACGGACGGTCTCGCTGTCGGAGGACCAGGTCCGCCAGGACGTCCGGGACGCGCTGCGCCGCCTGGCGCAGCTGCGCGAGACCCACCGCATCGCGGTCGAGTCGGTGCAGGTCGCCGAGCGCCGCGTGCAGTCGACCTCGCTGACGCTGCGGATGGGGCGCATCCAGATCCGCGACGCGCTCGATGCGACCGATGCGTTGAACCGCGCCCGGAACCAGCTGACGCAGGCGCTGGTCGACCACGAGGTGGCGCGGCTCGAGTTGTGGCGCGACATGGGGCTGCTGGTGGTCGCCGCGGACGGCATGACGCTGCCCGAACTGCCGCCGCTGGTGCTGACCGAGGCGGGTGCGGACGAGTCGGTCGTTCCGGAGGGGACGAGCCGTTGAGGTACGCCAGGACGCGACGACGAAGTGGGGCGACCGCGGGCCGCCAGGACGAGGAGCGGACGATGCGACAGGGAATTCGGGGCGAGCGGGCGACGCGCGGTGCGGCGATCGTCTGGCTGATCGCGGCGGTGGCCGCGCTGGCCGTCGGTGGCTTCCTCATCTGGGGCGATCGCGACGAGGCCGCGACGACTGAGATCGCGCTGTCGACCACGGCCGCCCGCGAGAAGCTGCGCGTGGCGGTGATCGAGGCCGGCCAGCTCAAGGCGGCGCGCTCGACCGACATCTACTGCAAGGTGCGCGGCGGCGCGACCATCCTCGAGCTGGTCGACGAGGGCACCTGGATCAAGGAGGGGGACACCGTCGTCAAGCTCGACGCCAAGAGCCTCGAGGACGACCTGACCGCGCAGAAGATCAAGTACCAGAACGCGCTGGCCGCCAAGATCCAGGCCGAGAAGGCGCGCGAGATCCAGGCCAGCAAGAACCAGAGCGACATCGACAAGGCCAACCTCGACCTCGCGCTGGCGAAGACCGACCTCGAGAAGTACGTGAACGGCGACTTCCCGCTGAAGCAGAAGCAGGCGGAGTCGGACCAGAAGCTCGCCGCTTCCGAGGAGCAGACGGCGAAGACCAAGGCGGAGGACACCGCCGAGCTGGTCGAGCTCGACTACGCCGCCGAGACCGAGAAGCAGAGCGACGAGCTGGCGCACCAGCGGGCGAAGGTGAAGCTCGAGATGTCGATCGAGCAGGGCAAGCTGCTCGAGACCTACGAGAAGCCGCGCCAGATGCAGGTGCTCGAGAGCGACGTGCGGCAGAAGGAGTCGGAGCTCGATCGAGTGCGGCTGCGCTGCGAGGCCGACATCGCGCAGAAGACCGCCGACGAGGAGTCGAAGAAGGCGACCTACCAGCTCGAGAAGAGCAAGCTCGCCGAGCTCGAGGAACAGCTGAAGAACACGACGATCCACGCGCCGGCCGCCGGTCTGGTGGTCTATCCGGTGAACCAGAGCGGCGGGATGGGCGGACGCGGCGGTTCCGACCGCGACCGGGTCGAGGAGGGCGCCACCGCGCGCGAGAACCAGTTGCTGCTGTCGCTGCCCGACACCAGCGAGATGGTGGTGTCGGTCAGCATCCACGAGTCGGCGATGGACAAGGTCAGGGTCGGCCAGCCGGCGCTGGTCACCATCGACGCCATCAAGGAGAAGAGCTACTTCGGCAAGGTGACCTTCATGGCGCCGCTGCCCGACTCGGCGAATCAGTGGCTGAACCCCGACCTGAAGGTCTACCGCTGCGAGATCACCCTCGACGGCGACATGACCGGACTGCGGCCGGGGATGAGCGCCAGCGCGGAGATCATCGTCGACGAGCTGCTGGACGTCGTCGCGCTGCCGATCCACGCGGTCTACCGCCGCGGCCAGCGCTACTTCGTCTACGTCGCCGACTCCGCCGGCAAGCCGCAGGTGCGCGAGGTGAAGATCGGCCTGCACAACGAGCAGCGAGTGGCGGTGCTGGAAGGGATCGACCTCGGCGCCAAGGTCTTCCTGTCGGTGCCGCCGGGCGCGCCGGAGCCCGACTTCCCGGTCGAGACGAAGGTGGCCGCCGAGACCTCGATGGAAGAGCTGCGGCAACGCGCCGCGGCGATCCAGCCGAAGAGCGGTGCGGCGCCAGCGACCACCGCACCGGGCGCGGGCGGTCCGCCCGGCGGGGCGCCGGGTGCGGCGCCGGGCGCGGGCGGCGAT
>VGYY01000155.1 GCA_016872815.1 Planctomycetota bacterium | reverse complement strand
TGAGTCCCTGGCGCGCGTCGCACGGATAGCGCGGACCGCCGCGCAGACCGGCGTGGAACGCGGCGATCGCGTCGCGCATGCCGACATAGAAGAGGTCGCTGCGCCCCTTCAGCTTGAGGGTCGACAGCACGTAGCTGGCGGCGTGGTGCCAGCCCTGCCGCAGCAGCGCGCGCGCATTGACCTGCGCGTTCTTCAGCTGGTCCCAGAAATCGGGCCACGGCGTCTTCGCCAGCCGCGTGACGTGGCCGCGCAGCAGGTCGACGTGCAGCGAGCCGTCCTGGCCGAGCAGCCGGACGAAGCTCTCGGCGAAGTCGCGTCCGAACGAGAGGAAGAGCGACGCCGTGCCGCGCTCATGGGTCAGCGCCAGCTGCCAGGTGTCGTAGAAGACGATCCCCGGCGCCAGCTCGCGCCGCCCGCCCGGCACCGCGGTCACGCCGCGCACCGGGCCGAGCAGGTCGACCAGCTGCGAGAACGGGTGGGTCGCCTGCTCGAAGACGATGTTGCGCGGCGTGCGGAACATGTAGTGCGAGAAGTCGCGGGTGTTCAGCTGGCGCAGCGGCACCGACAGGCAGCCGAAGACGTGGTCGAGCTGCCCGAGTTCGCGCCCGGCGAGGCGGCGCTTCGCCGCGACGAAGGCGGGATGGAACGTCGCGTTGTGGTTGACGCCGAGCGGCAGCCGGAGCGTCTCGGCCAGCTGCAGGAGCCGCTGCGCATCGGCGCGGGTGGTGGCGATCGGCTTCTCGAGGAAGACGCCGATGCCGGCCTCGAGCAGCTCGGTCGCCACCTCGGCGTGTCGTTGCGGCGGCACCAGCGCGTGGGCGACGTCGGGTTTGCCCGCCGCGACCAGTTCGGCGATCGAGCCGTGCACGCGCGCGACCTTGTGCTTCGCCGCCAGCGCCTGCGCGCGGGCGCGGTCGACGTCCACCACGGCGACGACGACGACGCCCGGCAGCTGCTTCAGCACCTCGAGGTGGAAGTCGGCGATGAAGCCGGCCCCGACCACGGCCACATGGGTCGCTTTCTCCATCTCCTCGCTCATCCCCCCGCGCAGCAGCCGCCGCCCGTCCCGCCCGCGCCGCCGGTGCCTGGCGCCGCTGGCTTCGGCGCGCGCCGCGCCTCGGCGACGATCGCCCGCACCCGCTCCAGCAGCGTCGGCCCGTGGTACGGGATGCCGTCCTTGATCGTCCATTCGATGCCGCCGGCGTGAACCGGGCGGCCGTCGACCTCGATGTCGGCGCCGGTCGGATAGAGGAGCCTCAGGTTGTCGAGCGGATTGCCGTTCACCAGCACGAGGTCGGCCAGGTGCCCGGCGCGGATGCGGCCGAGGCTGGCGTCGACGCCGAGCACGCGCGCCCCGTCGACCGTGGCCTGCTTCAGCACCTCGAGCGGCGTGAAGCCGGCCTCCTCGTGCAACTCGAGCTCGCGCAGGTAGCCGAAGCCGTACATCTGGTAGATGAAGCCGGCGTCCTCGCCGCAGGTGACGGTGCCGCCGAGGTCGGCGAACCGCTTCACCGCCGCCATCCAGATCCGGTAGTTCTCGCGCCAGTACGCCTCGTCGGTCGACGTCCAGCCGATGAAGTAGCTGCCGTGTGAGGCGAGGTCGGGCTCGAAGAACTTCGCCAGCCCCGGATGGAGATGATCGCGGAACCACGGCTGGTTCTGCGCGCGGGTCAGGTCGCGCGACGCCTCGTAGATCGCCAGCGTCGGGTCCCACGCGAGCTTCGCGTCGACCATCGCCCGCAGCACCGTCTCGAGCCGCGTCGCGTCGGCCTCGCGCCACAGCCGACCGGCCCAGCGGAAGCGGTCGATCTCGTTGCTGTGGGAGAAGTCGGGCGGGAAGCGCTGCAGTCCGACCAGCGCCGCGTCGGGCACGCCGTACCAGTGCTCGATCGAGGTCATGCCGAGCCGGCAGCAGTCGAGGACGGTGGTCTCCTCGACGCCCATGTGGATCGTGGTCGGCAGGCCGAGCGCCTTCGCCTCACCCACCACCGCGTCGAGCGCGTCGCGGTCCATCGAGAAGAGCTTCAACCCGTCGGCGCCCTTCTGCTTCAGCTCGCGCACCTGCTGGCGCAGCGCCTCGGGCTTGCCGTTGTTCAGGAACGGATAGATCCAGAAACGCGGCGCCGCGATCGCACCGGAGGCGCTCTGCGCTCGCAGCTCGAGGCTGCGATCGAACGGGCTGCCGACGTCGCGCACCGACGTGATCCCGCACGCGAGCCAGAGCGAGAACTGGTACTCGTTCTCGATCGCGATCCCCGCGCGCTCCTCCTGGATGTGGCCGTGCAGATTGAAGAAGCCCGGCAGCAGGTACTTCCCGCTCCCGTCGATCTCTGCCGCGGGGGCTTCCTTCCCGGCGAACTTGCCGACCGACTCGATCTGGTTGCCGCGCAGCAGCACGTCGGTCGGCCCGAACGGCGGCGTCCCGTTCCCGCGCACCACCATCACGTCGCGGAGCAGCAGCGTGTCCGGCCGGATGCCGTGGCTCGGCGCGGTCGGATCGCCGCCGACCGCTGCAGCGAAGGCGAGCAGGAACGAGGTGATCGCGGCGGTCGCCATGCCTGGCCCTCGGTCGGGGGAGGGCGGCGATGGTAGCCCGGCGGCGCAACGGACGATCGCCGCGCCAGCGCGGTGAGCCCGCCGATTCACGCTGCCGCGACCGCGTCATCGCGAGTCCGGGGCCGCGCGCCGGCGACGCCGCCGGCTCACTTGCCGGACGGCTTTCCCTTCACCTCGCCACCCCCCACCGTCTTCTGCCAGAAGACGCTCGTCGCCGGCAGCGCGAGCAGCGCTTCGGGGCCCTTCTCCTTCACGTCGGCGAACAGCGCGAACCACTCGCCGGTCCGCACCAGGCCGTCGCCGTTCTCCTTGCGGGCGTAGCTGTCCTTGCCGCCGCCGAAGTCGAGCAGCGCGCCGATCGCCTGGAACTGGTGGTAGCTCGAGTCGCTCGAGCCGCCTTGCGAGTCGGCGCCGCCACCACCGCCGTAGCGGTCGCTGCCGCCGCCATCGACCAGCAGCGCGACCGCCGAGTTCGCCGTGCCGCCGAGCGCCAGCCCGCCGACGTCGTACTGGTCGTCGCCCGCGTCGTCGATCAGCCAGCCGACGCCCTGATCCCAGCCGGCGCCGCAGTTGGCCGCGCACCTGGTGTCGTAGCGGTCGTTGCCGCCCGCGTCCCAGCGCACGCCGACCGCTTGATGGACGCCGAATCCCTGGCTGTAGCGCCAGCCGCGATTGGTGTCGTCGCCGCCGCCGTCGTACATGAGCCCGAAGCCGAAGAAGTAGGCGCCGCCCTGGCTGAAGTTGCCCGACTCGTAGTCGTCCTTGCCGCTGCCGAGGTCGGCGAAGAGGCCGATGCCGCCGGCCAGGAGCTGTCCGTCGCGGAAGCCGAAGCTGTAGCCCTGCGACGCGCCGTGGAAGCTGCCGACGCCCGAATCGCCATAGACGTCGGGCCACTTGCCGTTGGCGACGTAGCGATCGTCGCCGCCGCCATCGATCAGCGCGGCCAACCCGTTGCCATTGCCGCCGCCCTGCGCGTAGGCCCATGCCGAGTAGCGGTCGTCTCCCGCGCGATCGACCAGCGCGCCGACGCCGGCGAACGAATAGCCCTGCGCGAAGTCGTGCGCGACGTAGCTGTCGTCGCCGTCGAGGTCGAGCAGCGCCGCGCAGCCGAATGCGGCGCTCCCCTGCGCGAGGCGCCCGCCCTCGTAGCGGTCGTTCCCCTTGGCGTCGACGACCAGGGCGACGCCGCACGCTGCGAACGCCGGCCCGCGCTCGCCGCGCCACTGGTCGTTGCCGGCGAGGTCGATCACGACGCGCACGCGCGGCTCCTCCGCCCCCTCGACCACCGCCGCCTCGATCCAGGTGTCGTCGCCACCGAGGTCGATCACCAGCGCCGCGCCGCGCTCGACGGTCGTCTTGCCGGCGCCGAGCAGCACCACGAGCGACTCGTCGCGGATCCCCGCGGTCGCCATCACGTCGCCGCTGAAGCCGGCAACTTTCGGATTCGTCCGCGCCGTCTTCGCCAGCCGCCGCCCGAGCGACGCGACGAACGCCGCGTCGCCGAGCCGACCGACCCGCTCCGCCACGCCGAGGAGCAGCGGCCGGTCGACCTTCCACGCCAGCGCCTTCCACTTCTCGAGCGTGGCGTTCTGCGCCACCGTGATCTGCGGCCGGGGATCGTGGACCGCGGCGAAGGCCGCCGCGAACTCGGGAAACGTCGTGCGCGCGAAGGCGCGGTCGGCGTCGGGAACCCCGGCCAGCAGCGCCGCGAGCGCGTCGTGGCAGTCGGCGACGTAGCTCGAGAGCAGGTCGAGCAGCTCCTCGTTCGCCGCCGCGCCGCCGTCGGCGCCGACGCCGCCGGTCGGCGGCGCGATCTGCCGCCAGAGCGCGTCGAGGTCGTTCAGCGCCGCAGGCGGCGGCTCGACCGGCCCGACGTCGAGCCAGCCTCCCGCCGTGCGCAACCAAGTCGACCACGCCACGCCGCCCGACTTCGGCAGCAGCGCCGCCGCGCCGTCACGCAACTCGGCGGCGACCGCGGGCGCCTGCCATGGCTGCGAGAGCGCCTGCGTCACCCGCGACAGCCGCGTCCGACCGAGCGACACGTCGTAGCTCCCGACCATCGCCGCCAGGTGCTCCGGCACCGCGTCGAACTCGGCGGCGAACCCGCGCGCCGCCGCGATCCGCTGCAGCAGTTGCCAAGCGGGAGTCGGCGCCGTTGCGTCGCCGGATCCGGACAGCAGGAGCAGCTGCGCCGCCAGCCAGGAGAGCCCGTTTCGCATGGCGCGATCGTAGACAGTCTGCGAGCAGGACGTCCGCGCTACACTCGCCGCCCTCGCACAGCTGGGGGTGGCGGCGCCGCGCGGCGTCGCCTGAGAAACACCCTTCGAACCTGACCCGGGTCATGCCGGCGTAGGGAAGCTTCACGATGAACCCACCGAACGCGTCGCTCGCTCCGTCCGGCTCCGCTCCTTCGACCGCCACCCCGGTCCGCGCCGAGAAGCTCCGCACGCTGCCGACCCTGGCGGAGACCCACCCGAACTCGCGGCGCCTCGAAGTCGGCGACCTCGCCGTCCCGTGTCGCGAGATCGTGATCGACGGCGGCCGCGCCTCGATCCGCGTCTACGACACCAACGGCCCGCAGGGCTGCGATCCGCGCGTCGGCCTGCCGAAGCGGCGCGCGCCGTGGATCGCGCCGCGGGTGGCGCGCGGCGACCGGAACCACTCGCAGATGCACTACGCGCGGCGCGGGATCGTCACCGAGGAGATGCGCTTCGTCGCGGAGCGCGAGGGGATGCCGGCCGAGTTCGTGCGCAGCGAAGTGGCGCGCGGCCGGGCGATCATCCCGGCCAATCGGAACCACCCCGAGCTCGAGCCGATGATCATCGGCCGCCACTTCAAGGTGAAGGTGAACTCCAACATCGGCAACTCGGCGCTCTCCTCCTCGATCGAGGAGGAGGTCGAGAAGCTGCAGTGGTCGCTGCGCTGGGGCGCCGACACGGTCATGGACCTGTCGACCGGACGCGACATCCACGCGACGCGCGAGGCGATCCTGCGCAACTCGCCGGTGCCGATCGGCACGGTGCCGATCTACCAGGCGCTCGAGAAGGTGAAGGGGAAGGTCGCCGACCTCACCATCGACGTCTTCATGGAGACGCTCGAGGAGCAGTGCGAGCAGGGGGTCGACTACTTCACGATCCACGCCGGCGTGCTGCTGCGCTACGTGCCGCACACCGCGAAGCGCGTCACCGGCATCGTCTCGCGCGGCGGCTCGATCATGGCGCAGTGGTGCCTCGCGCATCACCGCGAGAACTTCCTCTACACCGAGTTCGAGCGCATCTGCGAGCTGCTGAAGAAGTACGACGTCTCCTTCTCGCTCGGCGACGGGCTGCGGCCCGGCTCGATCGCCGATGCCAACGACGCCGCGCAGTTCGGCGAGCTCGAGACGCTGGGCGAACTGACCCAGGTCGCCTGGAAGCACGACGTGCAGGTGATGATCGAGGGGCCGGGCCACGTGCCGCTGCACCTGATCAAGGAGAACATGGATCGGCAGCTCGTCGCCTGCCACGAGGCGCCCTTCTACACCCTCGGTCCGCTCACCACCGACATCGCGCCGGGCTACGACCATTTCACGTCGGGCATCGGCGCCGCGATCATCGGCAGCCTCGGCACCGCGATGCTCTGCTACGTCACGCCGAAGGAGCACCTCGGCCTGCCGAATCGCGACGACGTGAAGCAGGGAATGATCGCCTACGCGATCGCCGCGCACGCTGCTGATCTCGCCAAGGGCCATCCCGGCGCGCGCGAGCGCGACGACGCCCTCTCCAAGGCGCGCTTCGAGTTCCGCTGGGAGGACCAGTTCAACCTGGCCCTCGACCCGGTCACGGCGCGCGCCTACCACGACGCGACGCTGCCGGGCGAGGCGGCGAAGAGCGCCCACTTCTGCAGCATGTGCGGGCCGCAGTTCTGCTCGATGCGGATCACCGAGGACGTGCGCAAGTACGCCGCCGAGAAGGGGCTCGACGAGCAGGCTGCGCTGGCGGCCGGACTGCGCGAACGGGCGCAGGAGTTCCGCGCCGGCGGGAGCGTCTGACCGGCGCCGTCAGCGCACGCGCGACAGGTCGACGCGGCGCGCGGCGCGCGCCTCCGGCGGCTGCGTCGAGTTGACGCGGGCGCGCCGGCAGTCGCTGGCGCCGACCGCGTCGGTTCCCGGGAACGTCGCATCCAGCCGCTTTCGGCACGCCCGCTGCATTGACTCCGGCATCGCGCGCACGGTGCGCGCATGCACGGAGGAAAGAACCGATGGACTGCCTGATCCCGTTCCGCCGGCGGACCGCTCGCACCGCGCCGGCCGCCCCGTCGGCGCGTCCAGCCGACCTGTTCGATCGCATGTTCTCCGACTTCTTCGGCGACGGCTTCGCCGTGGCGCCGCTGGCGCGCGACGGCGACACCTTCGCGCCGGCGCTCGATGTGCACGACGACGAGTCGCAGTACGTCGTGCGGGTGGAGTTGCCCGGCATCGACGCGAAGGACGTCACCCTCGAGCTCGACGGCGACCTGCTCGTGCTGTCCGGCACCAAGCAGGACGAGAAGTCGGGCAAGGAGGGCGGCACGCGCTGGACCGAACGCCGCTTCGGCGCGTTCCGGCGCGCACTCGAGTTGCCGGGGCCGGTGGTGGCCGAGGGCGTGAAGGCGAGCGCCGACAAGGGCGTCCTGACCATCACGCTGCCGAAGGCGAAACCGTCGAGCGGACGCAAGATCCCGGTCGAGACGCGCTGACGGCGGACCCCGGCCCGCGGCCGACCCCGACGAACGACTCGAACAGGTGACCGCCCCCCGCGGTCACCGCCCGGCCGCCCTCTTCCGCCGGGCGGGGCTCGCCACGAACGGGCCCCTTGCACCGCCGCCGCCGGTTGCCGGAGCGGCGGCGGTGCTCTATTCGAAGCCGCTGGAGCCGGTGCCGCCGCCATGTGCGCCCCTGCCGCGGGCGAATCGCGAGTCCCGCGCGCAAGTCAGCCGCCCCTCCGCGCCGATCGCGGTGGCGGGGACGGCGGCATCGCGGTGAGGAGCGCCCTTGGCTCGGCTGAACCGGCGGCACTCGACTCTCGCCTGGCTGGCGCTGCTCTGGCTCACGTTCGCCGTCGGCGGGCGCGGCGTCGCCGTGGCGTCGCAGGACGCGCCGCACGATCCGTTGCAGGACGAGGTGGCGCGGCTGCAGGCGCTGGCGGCGATCCCCGACACCGAGGAAGCCGCACGGGCGCAGCGACGGCTGGTCGAGCTCGCCCGCGGCGTCGATGCCGCGCGTGCCGAGGCGGCGGTGGCGGCGCTCGGCCACTTCGGCGCGTACGGCCGCGACGCGCTCGAGCAGGTGGTGCTGCAGGGTCACGGGCTGACCGCGCGACAGCGCGCGCTCGAGCTGTTCCTCGCCGCGCGCCAGGACGGCGACGCCGTCCGCTTCGCGGCCCTGGCCGTCGCCGAGCTGCCGTTCCCGCTGCGGATGCTGGCGCTCGACGGCGTCGGCGGTGATGCAGCGGCGCTGGCGGCGATCGAGCCGCTGCTGCTCGACCGCGAGCCGCGCCTGCAGACGCGCGCGCTGCGCCTGCTGACGGCAGCGCGCCGGCCGGCCGCCGCCGGCTTCGCCCACTCCGTGCTCGAGCCCGGCACGCGCGCCCCGGTGGCGCTGCAGGTGGCGGCGGTCGAGGCCCTGCGCGAGGAGCGCAGTCGGGAGGCGATCGCACGGCTGATCGATGTCGCCGGCTTCGCCGCCGGCGAAGTGCGCCAGTTCGCGCTGAAGTCGCTGCGGGTGATCGAGCGCGGTGCCGTCGTCCTGGCGGTGCTGCCGATGGTCGCGCCGACCGCGCCGGCCGCCCGAGCACTGGTCGCCATCGAGGTGGCGCGCCACTTCGACCTGAGCGACCTGCCGGAGCTGAGCGCCGCGCTGCGCGCCACCCTCGCCCATCCGAGTTCCGAAGTGCGCCTCGCCCTGCTTTCGGCGCTGGCCGACCTCGAGGATCGCGCGGCGCTGCCGCTGCTCGAACGGGCGGTGCTGGACGCCGATCCGCTGGTGGCGGCCGGCGCCATCGCCGCGGTGTCGCGCTTGCGCGCCGGCGACGTCGCCTGGCGGCAGCGGCTGCTGCAGCTGGCGCGGACGCGGCTGCCGGCGCAGCGGCTCGCGGCCGTCGCAGCGCTGGCCGAGGGCGGCGATGCGGCGGCGACCCACCTGCTGCTCGAGCTGCTGGACGATCCGGAGTGGCGGATGCGCGAGGTGGCGGCGCGCGGACTGGGCCGGATCCGGACGGCGGCGGCGATCCCGCCGTTGATCGAGCGGGTGGAGCAGGACCGGCGGCGCGTCCGCCACGCCGCGGTCGTGGCGCTGCGCCGGATCAGCGGCATGGCGTTCGACGACAGCGCGCGCGACTGGCGGCGCTGGTGGGCCGACCAGCCGCCGACGTTCACGCCGCCGCCGCTCGAGCAGGTGCTCCAGCTGGAGCAGCGGCTGGCCGAGAACCGCGCGCGCGGCTCGACCCGCGCGAGCTTCTACGGCATCCCGATCGAAAGCGACCATCTCGCGCTGGTGATCGACGTCTCCGGCAGCATGGGCGAACCCGGCGTCGACCAGCGCAGCAAGCTCGAAGTCGCCAAGGACGAGGTGGAGCAACTGGTCGCGCGCCTCGAGCCGGGCAGTTCGCTCAACCTGCTCTTCTTCGCCGACGCAGTGCGGCGCTGGAAGCCGCGGCTGGCGCGGCTCGACCAGCGGGCGATCCGCGAGGCGAGCGGCTTCGTCCGCGCCCAGCGCGCGGGCGGCGCGACCAACCTGTTCGATGCGCTGCGGCTCGCGCTGGAGGACCCCGAGATCGACGCGGTCTACATCCTGTCGGATGGCGAGCCGACGGCCGGACGCTACGTCCACCCCGCCGCAGTGCGCGCGCAGGTGCGCCACCTGAACGCCGCGGAGCGCGTGCGCATCCATGCGGTGTCGATCGGCGGGCAGAGCGCCCTGTTGCGCCACCTGAGCGAGGATTCGGGCGGCAGCTACGCCGAGCGCTGACCACGCGGTCGCGGCCGGCGACGGCCCGGACAATTGAGCGCGGCGCCCCCGGCGGCCGATGTCGCCGGCATGGAACCCCCGCACACGCCGCCGCGCCGCCGCCTCGCCCTCGTCCTGGCGACGGTCGCCGGCGCGCTGCTCGCCACCGCCGCCATCATCGACTGGCCGAAGAGC
>VGYY01000154.1 GCA_016872815.1 Planctomycetota bacterium | reverse complement strand
CGAGTGAAGCAGGTGATCTGGGTGCACCTCTCGGGCGCGCCGCCGCAGCACGACCTGTTCGACTGGAAACCGAAGCTGGTGCAGCACCACCTGCAGCCGTGCCCCGAGGAACTGCTGGCGGGGCAGCGGTTCGCGTTCATCAAGGGGCGGCCGCTGCTGCTCGGCTCGCCGTATGCGTTCGCGCGGCACGGCGAGTCGGGCGCCTGGATGAGCAGCCTGCTGCCGAACCTCGCGCGCGTCGCCGACGAGCTCTGCGTGGTCCGCTCGATGCGCACCAGCGAGTTCAACCACGCGCCGGCCGAGCTCTTCCTCCACACCGGCGATCGCAACGCGGGCGGGGCGGCGCTCGGCGCGTGGGCGACCTGGGGGCTCGGCAGCGAGAACCAGGACTTGCCCGGCTTCGTGGTGCTGGTGTCGGGCGGGACCGATCCCACCGCGGGCAAGAGCGTCTGGAGCTCGGGCTTCCTGCCGGGCGTCCATCAGGGCGTGCAGTGCCGGGTGGGCGCCGAGCCGGTCTTCTTCCTGAACGACCCGGCGGGGATGCCGCGCGAATCACGCCGTGCGACGCTCGATGCGCTCGATGCCTTGAACCGGCTGGAGCACGAGCAGAGCGGCGATCCGGAGACGCTGACGCGGATCAGCCAGTACGAGCTGGCGTTCCGGATGCAGCGCTCGGTGCCCGACGCGATGGAGCTTGCCGCCGAGCCGCCCGAGGTGCTGGCGCGTTACGGCGCGACGCCGGGTCGGACGAGCCTCGCCGCCCATTGCCTGCTGGCGCGCCGGCTGGTGGAGCGCGGCGTGCGCTTCGTGCAGCTCTTCGACTGGGGCTGGGACGTGCACGGCACGTCGGCGGGGGACGACATCGTCACCCAGTTGCCGCTGAAGTGCCGCGAGATGGATGCGCCGGTGGCGGCGCTGATCGAGGACCTGCGCCAGCGCGGGCTGCTCGACTCGACGCTGGTGATCTGGGGCGGCGAGTTCGGCCGCACCGCGATGAACGAGGCGCGCGGCGGCTCGAAGTTCCTCGGCCGCGACCACCATCCGCACTGCTTCACGATGTTCCTCGCCGGCGCCGGCGTGAAGGCCGGCGCGCAGATCGGCGCGACCGACGAGCTCGGCTACTCCATCACCGACACGCCGATCGAGGTCCACGACCTCCAGGCGACCCTGCTCCACCTGATGGGCTTCGACCCGCACCACTTCAGCTACCCGTGGAAGGGCCTGAACCAGCGCCTGATCGGCCCCGCCGACGACCCCCGCGTCCGCCCCGAACTCCTGGCGTGAACCGGACAAACTGTTCCAGGCACAGTTTGTCCGGTGGGTCAGCGGGTCAGGGCGGGCTGCAGTCCGGGGTGGGCGAGGTCGAGGCGGAAGAGGAGCTGGTTGTACTGGTAGCGCGGCGTCGCGTCGGGATTGCCGCTGAAGTCGTTGGTGTAGGTGCCCTCGAAGTGGATCGTGCGGCCGCCGTCGCGGTCGAGCAGCGCGTGGTGGCAGACGTTGTAGAGCGACATCCGGTCGTGCGTCGCGATCTTGACCGCCGTGGTGAACGGCCCGCACGGATGGCGCGCCTCCGCGTACCAGATCTCGCCGAGGAACGACGGCGCACCGCCGATCTGGCAGGCGATCAGCACGAAGCGCTGCCGCCACTCGTTCCAGCGCACGCTGCCGCTGTGGAGCTGCACGCGCTCGGCCTCGGTGGTGTCGGAATGGGACGGTGAATCCTTCGACGTTGGATCCTCCGAACGTGGATCCTTCGCAGGCGGATCCTGGCTCGGCCGTTTCGCGGCGTCCCGAGGAGCGAAGCGGGCGTGGTCCGGCGGGAGCGCTCCCTTCGCGAGCCACTCGAATTCGCCCTTCGAGTCGAGCGGCGCTAGCTCCTTCTGCCAGCGCCAGCGCGGCGCGCCGCTCGCGTCGAGCTCGGGCCGCCCCGCGCCGCGCCCGTCCGCGCCGATCGCCTCGCACGTGAACGCCTCGTACCGCGCCGGATCGAGCAGCGCCTCGTAGCTCGCCGGCGCGCGCACGTTGCAGCACGGGCTGCCGAACAGCAGCCACTTCGCGCCCTCCTCCGCGAACTCGAGCGGATGGCCGCTCGGGTGGCGCCAGTCGCCCGCCGGCAACGTCTTCACCGGCTCCATGATCGCGCGCGCCTCATCCCAGACGCACAGCCCCTGCTCGAGCTCCGTCTCGAGCGACGCCCGCCGCGAGTACCACGCCACCATCCGCGGCGTGCCCGCCGCATCCGGCACCGAGCAGTAGCCGTTCACCCACACCACCCCCTCGGGCCGCTCCCCGATCGGGATCGTCGCCCGCGCGAAGCCGCTCGCCGGATCGACGAAGTAGTCGTAGGGCAGGCCGCCGCCAAGATCGAACGCCGGCTCCTGCACCGTCGCGAGGTCGACCGTCGCACCCGCCATCCGGAACAGGCCGAGCGGGTACTCGAGCCGCAGCGTGTCGCCCCAGAAGCAGAACCACCGTCCGCCATGGACCACCGGCTGGATCGAGTCCTGCCCCGCGACCCGTCCGCGCGCCGGCACGTCGCTCGCCGCCGTCCGCCGCCCGAGCAGCACGCTGTCGCGCCACCGCCCCTCGCCGGTCAGCCGGCACAACCGCTCGGCGAGCTGCCGCCGCGTCACCGCCAGTTCGATCGTCGCCCCCGGCTTCGGCACCACCCGCGCGAGCGCGAAGCCGAAGCCGTCCTTCGCGAACTCGTAGCCGTGGCTGCGCACCGTGAACGCCACCTCGCGCCCGACCAGATCGGGATCGCCGATCGCGACGAATCCGTCGTTGTCGGTGACGAAGCGCACGCGATGGACCGTCTCGAGCTCCACCAGCGGCACACCCTGCCGCGTCGCCGCATCGACCACGCGGATCCCCGCCCACTCCGACAGCGCCAGCCACGCCACGGCGATCAGGTTCATGACTCGCTCCCGCCTTCCGCGCCGCCCTTACCGAATGGCTGTCCGCGACCGCCGAGCCACGTCGGCAGTCGATGGCGTTTGATCGTCACGACGATCGTCAGCACGACGACCCCCAGGCGCAGGGCATTCGCGCGCGGATGGCCGGCCGTCCCGCCGCCGCCAGCTCGCCGGCCGGAGCGCCGAGGTTGGACGGGATGTGGAGCAGCCCGAACAGCACTCCGACCAGCGCCAGCGCGCGTCCGTCCGGCCAGCGCGCGCGCAGGACCAGCTGCCGGAACAGGAAGCCGCGGAAGAGCGCCTCCTCGACCAATCCCGCCCCGGCCCACCCCTGGAGGAACGCCCACGGTCGCCGGCGCACCTCCGCCAACGACGCTTCGTCGAGTCGCAGCCCGGGTTCGAGCAGCGCGAAACCCAGCGCCATCGGCAGGGTGAGCACCAGCGCTGCGCCCAGTCCGACCACCGGCGAGCGGTCGAAGCCGAGTTCGCGCGGGACGTCGCGCCACGGCAGTCGATGCACCGCGCGCAGCGCGAGCGCGACCGGAGCCAGCCCGCCGAACGTGGCGGCGACGATCGTGCGTTCGGAAGCCGGACCGCGCGCTTGCATCGCCGCTACACTCCGCCCGCCCCAGCCACGAGGCGCGTCCCATGCACCCGCTCGTCCCTGCCGTCGTCTCGCTGCTCTCGCTCGCGGCTCCGGCTCAGCATGCCGCCGACGCGTCCCGCATCGAGGTCGCCGTCGACCGCCGCGTCGAGCTGGTCACGCTCGTCGCCCGCTTCGCCGGCTTCGGAGAGTACAACCAGCCCGCCGCGCGCTCGCGCTACGCGCAAGCCGCCGACGCCTGGTTCAAGGAGTACAAGTCTCACCCGTTGTTCGCGAAGTTGCGCGCGCTGCGGGAGAGCCGCGGCATCGGCTTCGACGCCCTGCCGAGCCTTGCGGTGCACCTCACCGACTCGGTCGAGCTCGACGAGGTGATCCCGTTCGACCAGGCGCCCGAGCGGCTCGACCAGCGCTGGCAGCTGGCCGAGGTGCGCGAAGTCGTCGAGCTCCTGCGCGACTTCGCCGATGGCGCCGACGCCGAAGGCTTCTTCGACAGCCGCGCCGAGCAGTTCGCCGCCGCCGAATCGCGCATGCGCGCCGTCGTCGCGCAGATGAAGGCGCTCCCCTGGTTCGATGCCACCTTCGGCGAACGGCGCGACGCACGCTATGTCGCGATCCCCGGACTCCTCTGTGGCGGCGGCAACTACGGGATGGGCGTGCGTTTCGCCGACGGCTCGCCCGAGCAGATCCTGCCGATCTTCGGCGTCAGCGCCTGGGACGAGGGGGGGCTGCCGGTGATCGACTCCGGGATGCAGGGACTCTTCATCCACGAGCTCTGCCATACCTACACCAACCCGCTGGTGGATCGCGTCGCCGCGCAGCTCGAGGCGCCGCTCACGACGCTCTTCGCGACCTGCGCCGAGGTGATGGCGCGGCAGGCGTACGGCAGCTGGCGGACGGTCGCCTACGAGTCGCTGGTGCGCGCCTGCGTCGTGCGCGCGCGCCTGGCGACCGAGGGCCGCGCCGCAGCGCAGCAGCAGGCAACGGAGGAGGTCGCGAGCGGATTCACCTGGGTGCCCGCGCTGGCCGAGCGGCTCGGCCGCTTCGAGGCCGATCGCGCGCGCTGGCGCGAGTTCACCGACTTCCTGCCCGAGGTAATCGACTTCTTCCGCGAGCAGGCCAGCGCGATCGAGCGCGCGCCGCAGTTGCTCGCGATCACGCCCGCGAACGGCGCGAGCGACGTCGATCCGGCCGCGTCGGAGCTGGTGCTGCACTTCGACCGGCCGATGGACGCCGGCATGTCGGTGGTCGGCGCGCCGGCGACGACGCCGAAGGTGACCGGCACTCCGGTCTGGGACGCCACCCGCATCGTGCTGACCATCCCGATCGCGCTCCTGCCCGCCACCACCTATCGGTTCTCGCTCAATTCGGCGACCCAGCGCAACTTCCGCGGTGCAGACGGCGCCCCGCTGCTGCCAATCGAAGTGACGTTCACCACGCGTTGAGGGAGCCCCGCGGCGTCGCACGGGGCGGGAGGAGACGAGCGTGCCTGGCTTGCAAGTCGACGGCGGCGCCGCCGTTCCCGCCAGCGGCGCCCCAGCCGCCGCCGCGGTCCCGTTCGGCACGGCGCTCCGCTTCTGGCTCAAGCTCGGCTTCATCAGCTTCGGCGGCCCGACCGGCCAGATCGCGATCATGCACGACGAGTTGGTCGAGAAGCGGCGCTGGATCAGCGACGCCCGCTTCCTCCACGCGCTCAGCTACTGCACGCTGCTGCCCGGGCCCGAGGCGCAGCAGCTCGCCACCTACATCGGCTGGCTGCTCCACCGCACGTGGGGCGGACTGGTCGCCGGCGGGCTCTTCGTGCTGCCGGGCGCGCTGCTGATGCTGCTGCTGTCGTGGATCTGGATCGCGCACGGCGACCTGCCCGACGTCAGTGCGCTCTTCTTCGGCCTGCGCGCTGCGGTGATCGCGGTGGTGGTGGTGGCGCTGCTCCGCTTGTGGCGCAAGGCGCTGCAGAACCGCGCGCTGCGGACCGTGGCGGCGGCGGCCTTCCTGGCGCTGTTCCTGTTCCGGGTGCCGTTCCCGCTGGTGGTGGTGGGCGCCGGTCTGCTCGGGCTGCTGCTCCAGCGCCGCCAGCCGACGTGGTTCGCGGTGAAGAGCGCGCACGGGCCGAAGACGAGCGCCGTGCTGGCCGACGACACGCCGCTGCCCGCCCATGCCCGTCCCTCTCGCGGACGCGCGTTCCGCGTGCTGCTGACCGGGCTCGCCCTGTGGGTCGGGCCGCTGGCCGCCATCGCCTGGTGGCGCGGCGGCGACGACGTGCTGACGACGCTCGGCCTCTTCTTCAGCAAGGCGGCCTGCGTCACGTTCGGCGGCGCCTACGCGGTGCTCGCGTACCTGCAGCAGGCGGCGGTCGACACCTGGGGGTGGATGACGGCGCCCGAGATGCTGGACGGTCTCGGGCTGGCCGAGTCGACGCCGGGGCCGCTGATCCTGGTGACGCAGTTCGTCGGCTACGTCGCCGCGTGGCGCGCCGCGACGCCCGGCGACCTGTCGCCGGCCGTGCTCGGCCTGCTCGGCGCAGCGGTCACGACCTGGGCGACCTTCGCGCCCTGCTTTCTCTGGATCTTCCTCGGCGCGCCCTACGTCGAGCAGACGCGCGGGCGGGCACGGTTCGCGGCCGCGCTGGCGGCGATCAGCGCGGCCGTGGTGGGGGTGGTCGGCAACCTCGCGGTGGGCCTCTCCCTCCACACTCTGTTCCGCGAGACGGCGACGTGGCAGGTCGGCGTGCTGGCGCTGCCGCTGCCACGGTTCGCGAGCGTCGACGTCGCCACGTTGCTGATTGCCGTCGCCGCGTTCTGGGCGCTGGAACGGCGCAAGTGGAACCTCGTTCCGGTCGTGCTCGCCAGCGCCGCGATCGGATGGGCGTGGCGGCGATTCGCGGCGTAGGATCGTGTGCCGCATGCGCCTGAATCGCCGCCGCGCCCTCCGCTCCTCGCTGCTCCTGCCGCTCGCCGCGGCCGCCTGGCCGTTGCTCGCCGGCCCGTCGCCGCAGGAAGCGGACGATCCGGCCGACCGCGGCGGCGACGACGTCGAGGCGTCCGAGCCGACGCGCACCGCCGGCTCGTCGCTGACGGTCGGCGCGCTTGGGCGCGCGGCCGCTTTCAGCCAGGAGGATCGGCTGCGCGACGCGCCATTCCTGGTCGCGCGCCGCGACGGGCGCGCCACGCTCGGCTGGCTCGAGTACGTGCCCGGCAAGGGCGACGAGCTGATGGCCTTCACGGCGCCGGTCGAGAAGCTGGCGGCCGGCAAGAACGCGCTCCAGCCGGTCACCCTGCAGGCTGCGCCGCTGCTGCGGCCGGTGGGTGTCGTCGATGCGGCCGATCGCCTGCTCATCGCCTGGACCGAACTGGTCGATGGCGTCGGCCAGCTGCGCGCGGCGCGCGAGGTCGACGGCAGTTTCGCGCGGCCGCTCGAACTCACGGCCGGACCCCACGTCAGCATGAATCCCGACCTCGCCGCGCTCCCGGACGGGACGGTCTGGTGGGCTTGGGAGGCGGAGATCGTCGGGGCGGCGGGCGAGCGGCCGCAACGCGAGATCCTGGCGGCTCCCCTGATCGACGACGCGCGTCTCGGCGAGATCACGCGCATCAGCGACCACCGGGGCAGCGATGTCGACGCCCGCATCGCCTGCGCCGGCGGCCGGCTCTGGATCGCGTGGGCGAGCTTCACCGGTCGCGACTACGAGATCCGCCTGCGCTCGCTCGATCCGGCCACGCGCGCGCTCGGGCCACTGGTCGACGTATCGGCGCGCTCGCAGGCCGACGACATCCATCCGGCGCTGGCGGCGGCACCCGACGGCGCGCTCTGGGTCGCATGGGACTCGTGCGCCAATCCACTGCGCGGCGACTCGACGCCGCCGCAGCTGCGGCTCGAGCGCAAGCGAGTCGAGATCGACGTCGCCGTTCGCTGCGCGCGCGTGCTGCCGGACGGCACCGTCCAGTCGCCGGTGCCGCGCACGCCCGGTCTCGAGCCCGGAGTGGTGGAGGGCGCGATCGGCCTCTCGGTCGCCGGCGGCCTGCCGAACCTCCAGGTCGACGCGCGCGGCCAGCCGTGGATCGCCTATCGCCAGCTGGTCAGCGGCGGCAGCCGCAAGTCGCACGGCTGGACCGTGCTGCTGCAGCCGCTCGAGGCGGCCGGCTTCGGCGCGCCGCTCGAAGTGGCGGCCAGCACCGGGACGCTGGCCGAGTCGGCGCTGGCCGCGTGCGGCGATCGTGTCGTCGTCGCCTTCGCCACCGACCACCGCCTCGAGCGCAACGCCGCGATGCGCTCGATGCCGGCCAAGGTGGCGCAGCCGCTCGAGCGCCAGGGCGTGACCTTCGAGTCCTGGCGCGGCCCGTTCCTGATCGGCGCGGCGCTGGCGCCGGTGCCGGCCGCGGATGCGCCTGCCCCCGGGCTGCCGCCGCTGGTCCCGCGCGTCGCCCGCCTCGACGCGCCGCACTTCCATCCGGCCGGCGATCCGGAGGCCGATCCGTTCGTCGCCGGCACCCGCCATTTCGAGGTCGTCCGCGGCGACGAGCGCTACTCGGTCTACTGGGGCGACCTGCACCGGCACAGCTGCATCTCGCGCTGCTCGGCCGGCTTCGAGCCGACCCCGCAGGACCGCTTCGCCACCGGCCGCGACGTCCACCGCTGCGACTTCATGGCGCTGACCGACCACTCCGGCCAGATCCACCCGCTCGCCTGGTGGCAGATCGACAAGCTGACGCAGCTCTACCTCTCGCCCGGGTTCGTGACGCTCGCGGGCTACGAGTGGTCGACGGCCGAGTGGGGCCACCACAACGTGATCCTGCCCGGACGCCTGACGCCGTTCATCGGGCAGATCAGCGACCTCGGCGCGCTGTTCAAGGCGCTGCCGAAGGACGGCGCCGTCACCATCCCGCACCACCCGGCCGACAACTCGTTCGCCAACGACTGGACCGAGTGCGACGACCGCTTCACGCGCCTGGTCGAGATCTTCCAGTCGCGGCGCGGCAACTTCGAGTTCGACGGCTGCTTCAAGCAGGCGCCCAACGCCGGTTCGCTCGGCGCCTACCTGCAGGACGCGCTGCAGCAGGGCCACCACTACGGGATCATCGCCAGCAGCGACCACGCCGAGGGGCAGGCGTACGCCTGCGTGCTGGCCGAGCGGCTCGACCGCGCGTCGCTCTTCGCGGCGTTGCGCGCGCGGCGGACCTACGGCGCCACCACCAAGGGGATGTTCGTCGACCTCCGCGTCGACGACGCGCTGATGGGGGAGGCGATCGAGATCGCGACCCCGCCGCGCGTGCGGCTTACCGCGCACGGGCTGCGCGAGCTGTCGGAAGTGGTGATCTTCCGCAACGGCAAGCCGTGGCAGCGCGCGGGACCGGAGCCGGCGAGCGAACCGAACGGCTTCGCGCCGATCCGCGTCGTCGTGCGCGTCGCTGCCGACGGTGCGCCGCCGACGGCGGACGCGCGCCTCGCGTTCAAGGTGAAGGGCGGACGCTTCGGCCAGACGGAGGAGCGGCGGCCCTATTCGCGCCGTCGAGCCGTGCCGTGGTGGGAGAGCGACGGGGCGCGCGCGGAGCTTGCCTGCCCCGAGGGATTCGACGCCCAGCCGTTCATGCGCGACTTCCCGCTCCGCGTCATCGCCGACCTCGAGGCGACGCTCGAGCTGACGCTGCCGGGCGGCACGAAAGCGAGCCGCACGCTGCGGGAACTGGCCGCGACGCCGCTCGCGGGCGAACTGCCCGGCGGCGGGCCGTTCACCGTGGCGATCGACCTCGGCGACGGCGCGCTGCCGTTCCGGACCGGGCTCGGCACGCGCGACTTCACCGGCGAGTGGACCGATGCCGACCTGCGCAGCGGGAAGTCGTGGTACTACGCCCGGCTGATCCAGGTCGACGGCGAGATCGCATGGTCGAGTCCGATCTTCGTGGAGCGCAAGTGACCGCGGCAGTCGCCCCGGCGCGGCTGCTGCTGCCGGCGCTGCTCGTCGCGCTGCCGCTGGTGGCGGCGTGGGTCGCGACCCCGGGCGGGCGCGCCCGCGCGGCGCAGGACGGCGGCGGGCAGGAGGACGACGGCGCCGGCGAGGGCGTGACGGACGAAGCGCGCGTGCAGGGCTCGCGGCCGTTGCTGCGCCTCGCCAGCGAACCGTCGGTGGGCAGCGTGGCGCGCCCGCGGCAGGCGCCGTTCCTGGTCGCCCGCGGCGAGCAGATGGTGCTCGGCAACCTGGTCTGGGAACCGGGGGTCG
>VGYY01000153.1 GCA_016872815.1 Planctomycetota bacterium | reverse complement strand
CGCGGCGCCTGCAGCGCCGCTTCGCGCGGTGCCGGAGGTGCGACGCCGCGGGCACGCGGCAGGCATTCGAACGCGCGTGCGGCAGCCAGCGCGACCTCGCCGCTCGGCGCCGCGCCCACCAGCGCGATCACGCACCCCTCGCTGCCGACCCGCGCGGCGAGGAATTCGAGCATTCGCGCCTTCGCCGCCTCCGTCGCCGCCGTCGCCCCCAGATCCGGCGCGACCCGCGGCCGACGGCCGAACGGCCCACCCCCCTCGGCACAGCCGGGAGCGGTCGCCTCGCGCAGTCGGTCGAACGCCGAAGCCGGTGGCGGCCGGCGGATGCCATCGTCGATCGCGTCGAACAGCGCGAGGTCGCATTCACGCGCGATCAGCCGCTCGGCCAGTTCCGCCAGCTCGGCCTCGACGCTGTCGGCGGCCAGGGTGCCGCAATAGAGCGTGACCGTCGGCAGGACTTCGGGAGCGAAGCTGCTCGCGCCGTCCTTCGGCGTGACGGCGAAGCGGGCGGCGAGCTGCGCCGTGATCGCGCCCTCGACGCCGCCGGCGTCGGCCCACCCGACCGGCACCGCCACTGCCACGCCGATTCGCCCCGCATCCTCCGTCGCGCCGCCGATCATCACCACCCGCGCCCCCGACTCGAGCGGGATCTCGACCTGGAGCTCGGGCGCAGGCGCGCCACCGCCACCGATGACGGCGAACAGCAATTCGGCGAAGCCGCCCATCTCAGCGCACCGCCACGGCATCGATCTCGACCAGCGCACCCTTCGGCAGCCCCGCCACCGCGACGGTGGCGCGCGCCGGTCGGTGGTTGCCGAAACGCTCGGCGTAGACCTGGTTCATCGCCACGAAGTGGGCCATGTCGGTCAGGTAGACCGTGGTCTTGACCACCTGGTGCAGCGACGACCCGGCCGCCCGCAGCACCGCCGCGAGGTTGTCCAGCACGCGCCGGGTCTGCTCGGCGACGTCGCTGCCGCCCTGCAGCTGCCCCCCCTCTCCCGGCTCGAGCGCCACCTGCCCGGAGCAGAAGACGAGATTGTGGCTCACCAGCGCCTGCGAATACGGGCCGATGGCCGCAGGTGCGTGCAGCGTGGCGACCTGCTCAATCACGGTCAGCTCCTTCGCGAAGGCGGCGCTCGACGGCCGCACGGATGCAGTCGGGCACCAGTCCGGTGAGGTTCCCGCCATGGCGCCCGACATCACGGACCCATCGCGCGGAGACGCAGGCGTGTTCGGGCGCCGGGGCGAGGAACAGCGTCTCGACCCGCGGTTCGAGGCGGCGATTGAGCTGCGCCATCGGCAGTTCGTAATCGAGATCGCCGCCGCCGCGCAGCCCGCGCAGCAGGCAACCGATCCCCTGGGCCCGGGCGAATTCCACCACCAGCCCGGTGAAGGCGACGACGCGGGCGCGCACGCCGGCGGCGGCGACCACGGCAGCGAGCAGCTCGAGGCGCTCCTCGACGGAGAAGAGCGGTTGCTTCGCCGAATTGCGCCCGACGCCGATCCACAACTCCTCGAACAGCGGCGCACCGCGCACGATCACGTCGAGGTGACCGGTCGTGACGGGATCGAAGCTGCCGGGAAAGAGGGCGCGCACGGTCGGCCCATTGTACGCCGCCGTCACCGGTCGCCACGGCGAGCGTCCGTCGTGCATGCGTCCCGATCGTCGGCCATCGCCCCCCTTGCTGCGCACGGCCCTGGCGCTCTGCGTCGGCGCCGGGTTGCCATGGCCCACCGAGTGGGTGCTGGCGCTGGGAGCGCTGGCGCTGCTGTCGGGACGGCCTTGGCGGCTGCTCGTCGTCGCCGGGCTGGTGGGCCATGGTCTCGCCACAGCGCGCGATCGCGCCGACCCGGAGCGACCGTGGCAGGGGTACGTCCGCGCGCGCGGCGACAGCCGGCCGCAGCGCGGCGGCACCACCACGTTCGTCGAGTTCATCCATGCGGATGCCGGGGCGACGGTGGTCGAACCGCTCGGTTTCCTCGAGTCGATGACGGCGACGCCGCTGCGCGAGGGCGAGTGGCGCTGCGTGAGCGGCACGCGCATCGACGGTGGCGACGGCCGCAACCCCGGTGCGCCGCGCCTGCCCGCACGCCTGATCGCCGGACCGGAGCCGGCCAGCGCCACCACGGCGAGCGCGACCACTCCGTGGCCGATCCGGCTGCGCCAGGCTGCCGACCGCGTCGGCGACCGGATCGACGAGCGACTCCGTGCGACGCTCTCGCCCGCCCCGTCGGCGCTGGCGCGCAGCCTCGCGCTCGGCCGCAGCGAGGGACTCGACCCGCGCCTGCGCACCGAACTGAAGCAGTGCGGCGCGTGGCACCTCTTCGCCGTGAGCGGCTCGCACGTCATGTTGCTCGCGGCCCTGCTGACCTGGCTCCTGCCGCGACGACCCGAAAGGCTGCGGCGGCTGCTGACGGCCATCAGCGTGCTCGGTTTCGCGCTCGTCTGCGGCGCGCAACCGCCGGCGTGGCGCGCCGCCATCGGTCATTCGCTCCATGCGATCGCGCGGCTACGGCTGCGCCGGCCCTGCAGCGCGACGCTCCTCGCCGCGACCTTCCTGCTGCTGCTGGCGCTGCGTCCCGGCCTCCTCTTCGATGCCGGGACGCAGCTCAGTTTCGCCGCCGTCTTCGCCCTGCTGGTGGCGGCGCGGCACGGCCCGAGCCGGTCACCGCACGGCACCGGTCGCGGCCTGCTGGTCTGGCGCCCGCTGCTGGCGGCGCTGCGCTGCGCCTGCTTCGCCGGCCTGGCCACGACCCCGCTCACCGCGCTCCATTTCGGGAGCATCGCCTGGTGGGCACCGCTGTCGACGCTCCTGCTCGCCATTCCGATCACGGTGGCGCTGGTGCTGAGTCTGGTCGCCTGCGCGTTGACGCCGCTACCGGCCGGGATTGCCGGACCGGTGGCGCGCCTGCTCGACCCGCTGCTGCAGTGGCTCGAGCGGTCGCTCGCGCAGGCGGCGGGATGGCTGGCCGGACTGCCGACGCCGCCGGCACCGACCGCGACGCCGTCGGCCATGACGCTGCTATGCCTCGGCGCGAGCTGGATCGCCCTGCACTCGCGGCGGCCTGCGCTCGGCATGGTGACCGCGGCACTCGCCATGGTCGCGACCGTGGTTCCGTCGACGCAGCTCGCCGCACCGGCACTGGCGATCGACGTCGGCCATGGTCAGGCGCTGTTGCTGCAGATCGGCGACCGCCGCGACCTGATCGACGCCGGCGGACGAACTCCACCTGCCAGCCGGACGCTCGTGGTGGCGCTGCAAGCACTCGGCGTCCGACGCCTCGACGGCCTCGTCCTCTCCCATCTCGATGCCGATCATTGCGGTGGCGCAGCGGAAGTGCTGGCCGGATGCACGGTCGATGCGGTGGTGGTGACGGCCGATGCCGCACGTGAGCTCGCGGCAGCGACGACCGGGCTGACGGCGGCACTGGCCGCCGCCATCAGCGACAGCGGCTGTGAACTGCGCATTGCGGCCGCCGGCGACCGCTTCGGCCCGCACCGCGTCGTGTGGCCGCCTCCCGACCGCCGCTTCGCCGCCCGCAATGACGGTTCGCTCGCGTTGGTCACCGAACTCCCCTCCGGTCGGCTGCTGTTGCCGGGCGACCTCACCGGCTACCCGTTGATCGAACTCGCCCACGCCCTCGCCCGGGAGCCGGCGGTCGATGCCCTGCTGCTGCCCCACCATGGCAACGCCGATCCCGCGCTATCCGCCCTCCTCAAGCACTCCCGCGCACGCCGCGCGTTCGCGAGCCGCGCTTCGCGCGCCCTGCCGAGCGTGACCGAACAGGCGCTCGCCGCGCAGCGCGTGGTCTGGTGGTCCACGGCCAGCCAGGGTGCGCTCCTGTTCTCGCCGGACGGCGCAAGCGCGCCGGGGACCGCGAGTTGCGAGGGGCTTCGGTAGTGTCGTCCGCGGTTCGCGCGCGCCGCCCGCCGTCGACCGCCTGCCGGGAGTCGCCGATGTTCCTCAGTTCCACCGCGCTCTGCTGCCTCGCGCTGGCGCCGGAAGTCGTCGAGCTCACCGATGGCTCGCGCCTCGCCGGCGAACTGAGAACGACGAAGACCGGCGTGGTCCTGACCAGCCCGCTCGGTCGCCTCGAGATCGCGCACGCGCAGATCGCCCGCATCGAGCGGCGCAACGAACTGCTCGCGCGCCACACGGCAGGACGCGCGGCGGCCGGTGAGAAGCCGCATGCGTGGCTGGCGCTGGCGGGGCTGGCGCTCGATCACGGACTCTACGCCGAGGCGTTCGACGCGTTTGACCAGGCCGCCGCGTACGGCGCCACCGCGGCATCGTTGCGCGAATTGCGGCAGCGACTGCAGGGCGAGGCGCTGCTCGACGGCGTCGCGCCGGCGCTGCCGCCGGCCGACGATGCGGCGCGCCGGAAACTGCTCGCGCGCGTGGCCGGCGACAGCGCCAGTCGCGCGGAGTTCGCCACGGCGCTGCTGCGGGCGGGCGAACCGCAGGCGGTCGAGTCGTTCCTGCTCGCTCGGCTCGCCAGCGGAGCCGTCGGCGAACGGCGCGCGGCGGCCCGGCTGCTGGCCGAATCGCCGAGTTTCCGCAGTCTCGGCAAGCTGATCCGCGCCTCGCTGATCGATGCCGACGACGAGGTGCGGCGAATGACGCGCACGGCGGCGCTCGCGTCCGGTCATCCCGACCTCGCCGTGCCCTACCTCACGGCGCTGGCCACGGACGACGCCCGCCTGCGCGATCGTGCCTACCCGGCGCTCGAGGCGATCCGCGACCCGCGCGTCGTCGACGGACTGATCGCGATGTTCGAGCCGCGCGCGGCGGCAGGCGGGACCGGCGGCGCAGCTCCGGCGCGGGCCCACGTCTTCTTCGGCGAGCAGCAGGCGTTCGTGCGCGATTTCGACGTCGAGGTCGCGCAAGGGGCCGTCATCGCCAAGCCGGTCATCGGCGTGCTCCAGTCGGGCGTGCTCCTCGACGCGGCAGTCGCCGGGGTCCACGTCGTCCGCATGGCCGAGCGCCAGGTCGCGCTGGGCGCGCTGCGACGGCTGACCGGCGCCGACTTCGGCGTCGATGCCGCCGCCTGGCGCGCCTGGTGGGCGCGGCAGGGCGGGACGCTGCCGCCGATCGCCGGGCGCGCGAACTGACGCGCGCCGGTCGGCGCGGTCCGGCCGGCCGTCGGACTTTTTCCTGGCGCGCCGTCACCCGCGCCCATGGCCGGCGTCGATGCCGCCATGGAACCCGAACCGATCGATGAAGCCGCGGTCGAGGCGCAGGCCTCGGCCCGCGGGGCGACGCTGCACGACCTCGCGGCCCTGGCGGTCGAAGTGGAGGTGCGGCTGCTGCGGGGCCTGCTCGGACTGGTGAAGATCATCGGGCTGCCCGACTCCGCCCTGCGCGAAAGTCGGGAACGGGTCGCGGCGGCGATCAAGGCGAGCGCGCTCCACTTCCCCGACCGATCGCTGCTGATCAACCTCGCGCCGGCGGAGACGCGCAAGGTCGGCCCCGGGCTCGACCTGCCGATCGCCTGCGCGGTGCTGGCGGCGACCGATCAGCTGCCGCGATCGGCGCTGGCGCAACCGCTCCTGTTCGGCGAATTGGCGCTCGACGGGCGCCTGCGGCCGGTACGCGGCGCCGTTCCCGTGGCGCTGCTGGCGCGCCGCGAGGGGCGGACGCTGCTGGCGCCACGCGCGTTGCTGCCGGAACTGGCGCTGGTCCGCAGCCTCGCCGTGGTCGGCGTCGACTCGCTGGAAGAGGTGGTCCGGCTGCTGCGCGGGGAGCGGCCATTCGTGATCGCGGAGCCGCCGCCACCACCCAGTGAACCCGCAACTGACACGAGCTTCGATTCGATCGTCGGCCAGGACGAGGCGAAATCGGCGGTGGCGATCGCCGCCGCCGGCGGCCACCACCTGCTGCTGACCGGCCCGCCCGGCACCGGCAAGAGCATGCTGGCGAAGAGCCTCGCCGCGCTGCTTCCCGACCTCGACGAGGCGACGGCACTCGAGGTCTCCTGCATCCACTCGGCGGCCGGGTTGCCACCGCGCGAGGCGCCGCTGCGGCCACCCATGCGCAGCCCCCACTGTTCGGTCACCCAGGTCGGCCTCTCCGGCGGCGGGCAGGTCCCGCGGCCGGGAGAGCTGACGCTGGCGCACCGCGGCGTGCTGTTCCTCGATGAGCTGCCGCAATTCCGCCGCGAGGCGATCGAGCTGTTGCGTGCGCCGCTCGAGGATGGCCGCATCGTGCTGGCGCGCGCCGGCCGGTCGCTCGCCTTCCCGACCCGCTTCCTGCTGGTGGCGGCCATGAACCCCTGTCCGTGCGGCAACGCCGGCGAGCCGGATGGCGCCTGCAGCTGCTCGCTGGCGGTGATCGAGCGCCACCGCGCGCGCCTCTCCGGGGCATTGCTCGATCGCATCGATCTCTCGGTGCGCGTGCCGTTCGTGCCGGCGGAGCGGCGCCGCCCTTCGCGCGGGACGTCGCGCCTGGCGCAAGTCCGCGCACGCGTGGCGGCCGTGCGCGCGCGGGCCCTCGCCCGCAACGACGGCTGCCTCAACGCCGAGCTGCCGGCCGCGCGGTTGCTCGGGATCGAGGCGGCGCTGTCGCCGGCGACGCAGGACTGGCTGGCGCGCATGATCGATCGGCTGCGCCTGTCGCTGCGCGCCCACCATCGGCTGCTGCGCGTCGCGCAGACGCTCGCCGACCTCGCCGACTCGACCGCGATCGAGTTGCCCCACCTCGCCCAGGCGCTCGCCTGCCGGGAGCCGGAGCACGAGCGGGATCCGGGCGCGGCGCAGTTCAGCGTCCGAGCGGCAAGCCGAGGCGCGGCGCCACGAACAGGAGCCACCCCGTGACCAGCAGCGCGCAGAGCAGGTCGAGCAGCAGGCCGACGCGCGCCATGTCGCCGATGCGCAGCCGCCGCGTGGCGAAGACGATCGCGTTCGGTGCGGTCCCGGCCGGCATCATGAAGCCGCAGCTCGCCGCCAGCGTCGCGGCCACGAGGAGCAGCGCCGGCGGCAGGCCGAGCCGCGGCGCCACCGCCCCCAGGATCGGCAGCAGGACCTGCGCGCACGCGGTGTTGTTCATGAACTCGGAGACGAAGACGACGAACAGGCAGGTCCCCAGCACGACGACGAATTCGGGAGTGCCGCTGAGCGCACCGGCCAGCGCATGGCCGAGATGCTCCGACAGCCCGCTGGTCTTGAAGGCGTCGCCGAGCGCGAAGCCACCGCCGAACAGCAGCAGGATCCCCCACGGCATCCGGCGTTCGGCCTCGTTCCATTCGAGCAGTGGCACCCGGGCGCCGGCTGCATGCTCCCGCATGCCGACCGCGGGCCGGACGCGGACGACGAAGCAGAGCAGCACGAGCGCCATCGCCACCGTGCCGTCGCTGATCGTGCCCTTCTTCCATTCGATGCCGCCGGGCCAGGACGCCTGCGCCCAGCCGAACCAGTCGCGCGCGCCGACGGTGAACGGCTCGCGGGTGATCCAGAGCACGGCCGCCGCGGCGAACAGCAGCGCGACCAGCCGTTCGCCGGCGCACCAGGGCGGCAACAGCGTGCGTTCGGCGCGCACCACCGCGCGGGTGGCGGCGCCGTCGACGCGCGGCAGTCCGATGGCCAGGACGCCGCCGATCAGCACCGAAAGCAGCAACGCCAGCGGCGCGAAGGCGACCATCCAGTCGAGGAAGGTGATCTCGGGCGGTCCGCCGACGCTGCCGGCGCCGAAGTCGCGGGCGTAGCGTTCCCGGAAGACCAGGTTGGGCGGCGTGCCGACGTAGGTGCCGAGACCGCCGGCGGTGGCGCCGAAAGCGATGGCCAGCAGCACGGCGCGCTCGAACCGCGTGGCGGCGGCGGGCGGCAGCTCGCGGCCGAGACGCTGCCCGACCGCCAGCGCGATCGGCAGCAGCACCAGCGTCGTGCCGCTGTTGCTGATCCACATCGACAGGAGCGCGGCCGCGAGCGCGAAGCCGACCACCAATCGCCGTGGCGCCCCGCCGAGCAGCGCGAGCGTCGCCAGCGCGAGCCGCCGATGCAGCCCCCACCGTTCGAGCGCGAGCGCCAGCAGGAAGCCGCCGAGGAGGAGGATCAGCAGGTCCTCCATGTAGAGCCGCGCCACGTCGCCCGCCGACTTGATCCCGAATGCCGGCAGCAGCACCAGCGGCAGGAGCGAGGTCGCGGCGATCGGCAACGCCTCGAGCACCCACCACAGCGCGACCCAGACCGCCACGGCGAGCGTGTGCAGCGGCGCTCCGGCAAGGTCGCCCGGCGCGGTGACGAGCACGAGAGCGCAGGCCAGCGGTCCGGCGACGATCGCCAACGGCCGCGCGCGGGCGGCGAGCGCCTGGCCGCCGCCATCCGCCGGAAGGTCGTCGCCGCCCGTCATTCCACGCGACTCGGCGGCGATGGGTCCTGCCGGTCGGGCGCCGCGGGCGTCGTCTCCGCACGGACCCAATCGAGATAGCGCTCGAAGCCTGCCACGATCGGCAAGGCGATGATCTCGGGGACCTGATACGGATGGAGCGCCCGGACCCGCTCGACCAGCGCGTCGATGCGCTCGCGGGTCGTCTTCGCCAGCAGCAGTTCCTCGCTGGCGCTCTCGAGCTTCCCGTCCCAGCGGAACCGGGAGTCGATCCGGCCAAGGCGCCCGACGCAGGCGGCGAGGCGTTCCTCGATCAGGGCCGCGGCGATGCGTGCGGCGGAGTCCGCGTCGGGCGCCGTGATGAGCACGACGACGCACGACGCGCGATGGCCGGGTTCGCTCATCGCGGCGGACTATACTCCTGCCGCGATGTCGCGCTCGACCCTCCTTCTCGGCCTGCTGCTCGCCCTCTCGGTGCTGGTGCGGGCATGGGTCAAGCCGGTCTACGTCGGCGCCCCCGACCCGGCGCTGACCGACAGCGCGCTGGGAATCGACTGGCCCTTCGGCGACGACCTGAAAGGCGCCAGCGACGCGCTCCACACGCTGCTGCCACGCAACCTGCTGCGCGAGGGGCTGGCCGCGACCGGCGGCTGGCCGAACCTGAACCCGACCGACGTCGCTCCTGCCGACTACTTCTGGTACGACCACCACCCGCCAGGCATCACGCTGTTCACGGCCGCGGCGCTGCACCTGTTCGGGACGCACGAGCGCGTGACGCGCGGCGTGGCCCTGCTGTTCGCGACGCTCGCGCTGCTGGCGGTGGCCGCTGCCGCCCGTCGCGCCGGCGGCGCATGGGTCGCCGCGCTGGCGATCGTGGTGATGTCGGCGCCGCCTGGCGGGCTCTACTGGGCCAGCCAGCTCGACTACCCGGTGCCGACGATGGCCGCCTGCGGCCTCTTCCTCGTCCTGGCGACGCGCGACGAGGTCGGCGTGGCCGGCAGCTTCGTCATGGGCGTCGCCGTCACGGCCGCACTCTGTTTCGACTTCCTCGCCGCGCTGGCGCTGGTGGCGCTGTTCCTCGACCGGCTCCTGTGCGGGCCACGCGGCCGGCGCCGGCTGTTCGGCTGGCCGCTGGTCGGGATCACCCTGGTCGCGTTGATCCTCCTCTGGAAGCACCTTGCGCTGTCGCGGCACGGCCACGGCGATGACCTCGGCGTCCTCGGCAACGTGCTGCAGATCTGGCAACTGCCGGCGGACGTGACGACGGAGCTGTACCTGGCCACCGTGCGCGACCACCTCCGGTCGCTGCTGACGCCGCTCGGCGAGGTCGTGCTCCTGCTCGGCCTGTTGCGCGCGCTCCTGCCGGGCGGCGATCCGGCGCTGAAGCGGTTCGTTCGAGTCACCGCGCTGCTGGCGCTGGGGGCGGGCCTGCTGCCGCGGGCACGCGCGTGGGATCACCCGTACTTCCAGCTCTACTGGCTGCTGCCGCTTGGCGGCAGCGCCGCGCTGCTCGGAACGCTGCTCCTGCCGGTCGCCGGTTCGGCCGCGACCGGCCTGCGGCGCGCCGGCCGCGGCGCGGGGGCCA